>NZ_JAOECN010000005.1:0-254220 GCF_029836855.1 Pseudomonas sp. GD04058 | reverse complement strand
AGCAGGCTTGGCCAGGTCCGATAGCCGGGCAGGGCGGCACTGTCTTGAGTCATAGTGCCGCGAGACACCCAAGGAGCCTTTCGTGATCAGTCTCGACCCCGGACCCAACGAACCCTTCAAGCGCCTGTTCTTCGCCTTGCCCTGCACCCCGACGCAAGGCAAGGCCCTGTCACGCTGGCGCAGCGACCTGCGCCTGCGCAGCGGCAAGCCGGTACCAACCGGGAATTTCCATGTGACCCTGATGTTTCTCGGCGCAGTCGGTGTCAGTCAGTTGCCGGCGATTTTCGAAATAGCCGCACGGCTGCGCCCGCTGGAGCGTCCGCAACCGCTGGTTCTTGATCGCCTGGAGGTCTGGCGGCGCAGCCAGGCGCTGGTGCTGACCACGCAGGAACCACCAAAAGCGCTGCTGCGCTGGGTCTACCAGTTGCAGGAGGCCTTGTTGCCACTGGGCTTCGTCGTCGATTCAAAAGCGTTTCGCCCGCACCTGACGCTGGCCCGGGATTTCCGCCACGAAGTGCCAGAGGCAGCGGTGGCGCCCGAGTTTCGCTGGAATGCACGGGAGTTCGTGCTCTACGAGTCCAGCAAAGGCCAATACGAGCCCCTGGCGCACTGGCCCCTGCTGGATATCGCCAGAAGTTAGATCGGCGCAGCAACGCCGTTCCTATACTCCAGACAGCGTGGCGAAGGGGGTGGCGATCGTGAACCGGCGTTCCCTGTATCGGGTGTGGCTTGTGGCGTTGCTGGTGATCCTGTGCGGTTGCGGTTCGCGCAACCGCGTGCCGGAGGTGCCGCCGGTGGTGCTGTCGCCCGCCGCCTGGCAGCAGGTGGACCGGGAGATCGTCCAGGCTTCGCGCGGCGCCGCCGGTTCGGCCGGGGACTATGCACGGCGCTCCATGCGGGTCTGGCGCGAGCAGGTGCAGGTACAGGCCGAAGAGAATTTCATTCCCTGGTTCACCGGCTACTGGACCCAGCAATGGCTGACCCTCAGGGTGGCCTGGTACAAGATGAGCCAGCACCGGGACCAGCCCGATAACCGCCTGGCTCTTTATCTGCAGGACGCCTATCGCGAGCGCGTTCTGGAACCGGTGGCCGAGCAGATCAATCCCGACCTGATCCGCGAGCGTGCGACCGAGTTGTACGTGCAATTGCTCGGCCAGCAGATCCAGGGGATTGGCGAGCGCTATCGGCCTGCGCCGGACCAGTTCGCCCTGCACCTTGAACGTATTCCCGCCATTGCCCTGGGCCCGCCTGCCGCGCGGGATGCCAGCCTGCGCGGCGTGCTCACGGCAAAGCCCTTCGTGCAACTGCCGGCCTGGCTGGCCCTGAACGAAGAGATTCGCAAGGCCGCAACGGCCAATGCGACGGCGTCGGACAACGGACTGTCATCGGTAGCCAGCAAAGCCAGCACACGCCTGGAGGCGACCCTGGCGCCCCGGGGTGCGCTCAGCGCCGTGGCGGCAGCGGTGGGCAAGGCGGCGGGGATGGCGATCTCGGTGGCCTCGGCCGGGATCGGCGCGATGATGCATGAGAGCGACCGACCGGAGATGGTCGAGCAATTGCGGGTGATCCTCAATGCGGCATTGAACGAGGAGTGGCAGAACCTGATGGAGAACCATGGCACCGGGGTGATGGCCGGGGTCTGGTCGTTGTCGGGGCAGATCGAAGGCGAACTGATGGGAAGGGTGGGAATGGAGCCGAGGATGGATGCTATTCCCTAGCGCAGACAGCCGCTGGGGCGATGCTCTTAAGGTTGATTCTGTTTTGGGTTAAATCATTTAAAAACAATGAGTTATGTGGCTAATGTAAAGTCACTTGTTTGGAAGGGCGGTGCGGTACGCACAAAAAAGGCCGTATCGATGTGCGCTCGATACGGCCTTTCGGATTTAAAAGTTCTTCTAAATCAGTGTTTTGAGGTGATTATCTCAAGCGATACTTTGGGTCTTGCTTTGCTGCTTCTTGCTCGCCTGCACCCGGCAAGCGTCGCCAAATGCCTCGAACATCCGCACCGAATCCGGGTTCTTCGCGGCTTGCCATTCAGGATGCCATTGCACCGCGAACAGGAATGGCGACAGGCTCGGCGCATGGATCGCCTCGACCAGGCCGTCTTCGGCATGAGCCAGGGGCTCGACGCCGTCGCCCAGGGTTTTCAGGCCCTGGCCATGCAGCGAGTTGACGCGGATCTCGTCGCTCTGCAGCAGTTCCTGCAGCCAGCTGCCTGGCTTCAGGCGCACGCTGTGGGAGGCGGCATATTGCACGTCCACCGGATCCTCGGGGTTTTCCCGGTGATCATTGAAGCCTGGCTCGGCATAGACCTTCTGGTAGATATCACCGCCGAGGGCCACGTTGATTTCCTGCATGCCACGGCAGATGCCGAAGATCGGCAGGCCGCGGGCGATGGCCAGTTGTACCAGCGGCAGATCGAACAGGTCGCGGTCCCGGTCCTGGGCCTTGCCCGGGGTTTCGTTTTCCTGGCCGTAGAGGGCCGGGTCGATGTTGCTGCCGGCACCGGTCAGGTAGACGCCGTCAGCCATGTCCAGGTACTGCTCGAGATCGTCGATGCCGCAGCAGGTGGGGACCAGGACCGGGACGCAGCCGGCGTGTTCCACCAGCGGAGTGATGTACTTGTGGGTCATCACCTGGTAGTCGTGACCCTTGCGCTCTTGAGTGCCCATGGTCATCAGGACCACGGGTTTGCGGGATTTCTGATTCTTATTGCCAATGTTGCTGTTGGGCATATGTCACCTTGGGACAGGCGCAGCCTGTCATTGTTGTGCAGGCGCGCCGCTATCGAGCTGGCGCTGCCTGGGGTTTCGAGCACTGCCGGGAGGCACGCGAAGCTCTGTTCCCGGTCGAAACCTGCCCCATAGCTTGCCAGAGCCGTTAAATATATCAAGCGGATTCATGCTTTTGTGTGCGTATTTTTTAACGTTCTGAGCGAGGTATTAGTTATAAGACCCTGATTTTAATCAAATAAATCGGTGCTATATCGAGTGAGGCAGTTCATTATATTTGACGATTGTCCCGGCTCGATTCGCCGTGCCTGCCAAGGGCCTTGCAGGCGGTAACCCCGGCTCTTAAGCTGCCCCATCATCGTTGATATCAGTCTGACCATGTCGAAACCAAGACCTTCACTGACCCTCACCTTGCTTCAGGCCCGCGAAGCCGCCATGGCCTTCTTCCGCCCATCCCTCAACGAGCACGGGCTGACCGAGCAGCAATGGCGGGTGATCCGCATCCTGCGCCAGCAGGGTGAACTGGAAAGCCATCAGTTGGCCGAGCAGGCCTGCATCCTCAAGCCGAGCATGACCGGCGTGCTCGCTCGCCTGGAGCGCGACGGTCTGGTGCGGCGCAAGAAGTCCAGTACCGACCAGCGCAGGGTTTTCGTCGGCCTGACGGAGCAGGGCCAGCAATGCTTCATCGCCATGAGCGAGGATATGGAGCGCAACTACCAACGCATCCTTGAACAGTTCGGCGATGAAAAATTGCAGGCGCTGCTGGGCTTGCTGAACGAACTGAAAAACGTCAAGCCCTGACGCCGATTCGCGCAAGTAAAAAGTCCTACATATACTGTCGGTTATCCGCCACAGCTTGCCGTCGTCGGTCGGACATCGACGCCTCGATGCCCGTTGGTAGTGCCGTATCCGCAGTAGCCCGCACGCGAGGTGTCCTTACAGACGCTAAGAGGGCTATTGCGATGGACATCATGACTCTGATCATCCAGATCATCAGCGGTGTGATTGGCGGCAACGTGGCAGGGTTGAGCAAGGAGGGGATGGGGCCGACCCTGAACTCCATAGCAGGTGCAATCGGCGGGGTGCTGCTGGGGCAGGTGCTGGCCCACCTGACCGGCGATCAATCCTTGGCCGAGGCCGGAGCGGCAGGAAACCTGGATATCCCGGCCATCATCAGCAGCGTGATCGGCGGTGGTGCCGGTGGCGCGGTGTTGACCTGGGTGGCTGGGTTCATCAAGAGCAAGATGCAGACGCATTGATGTGAGTTCGATGGCCTCATCGCTGGCAAGCCAGCTCCCACAGTGATCGCGTGCACCACTACACCTGTGGGAGCTGGCTTGCCAGCGATGAGGCCATCAGCAACGCCTTAAAAGCTTCAGTGTGCAGGACACCCCTCGGCCTTCACCGTCCGCACCGTCGTCGCCGGATTCTTCACCAGCTTCTCGCCGACCCGCGCCGGTCGCGGCTGCAATTCACCGCCACAGTTCGGGCATTTGCCCTTCAATTGGTCGCCCGCACAGCTACGGCAGTAAGTGCATTCGAACGAACAGATCATCGCGTCGCGACTGTCGCCTGGCAGTGGCGTGGCGCAACATTCGCAGCAAGGACGAAGTTCCAGCATCGGGGCAATCCTTTCTCGGGTGGTGGTTGCCGTAGAGTGCAGGTCCGCCAACGGCAGTGCAAGGGGCCTCAGGGCCGGTACAGATGGGCATGCCCGGCGCGGTACAGCGCCGATTCGCTGAAACTGTCGCTGGCCAGAACACGACCCACCAGGATCAGCGCGGTACGCCGGAAGCCCTTGGCCGCCGTCAGTGCGACGATATCGTCCAGCGTCCCCAGCACCCAGTCCTGGTCCGGCCACGTCGCGCGGTGGACCACGGCGATCGGGCAGTCGCCGCCGTAATGCGGGCGCAGTTCCTCGACGATCTTCGGCAGATGGCGCACCCCCAGGTGAATCGCCATCGTCGTCTTGTGGCTGGCCAGGCTGGCCAGGGCTTCGCCCTCGGGCATCGGCGAGGAATCGGCGAAGCGGGTGAGGATCACGCTCTGGGCGATGTCCGGCAGGGTCAGTTCGCAGCCGAGCAGGGCGGCGCTGGCCGCCGTGGCCGTGACCCCGGGGATGATCTCGTAGGGAATCCCCAGCTCGCGCAAGTGGCGGATCTGCTCGCCGATGGCGCCATACAGGCTGGGGTCGCCGCTGTGCACCCGGGCGATATCCTGGCCCTTGGCATGGGCGGCAGCGATCGCCTCGATGATCTGTTGCAGGTGCAGTTCGGCACTGTTGATCAGGGTTTCGGCGTTATGCCCGTCGAGCACGGCGGCGGGTACCAGCGAGCCGGCATAGATGATCACCGGGCACTGACGGATCAGGCGCTGGCCCTTGACGGTGATCAGCTCCGGATCGCCAGGGCCGGCGCCGATGAAATAGACGGTCATGGGAAGTCTCTGGAAAACGGAATGACGGATTATCCGCCAGAAGCAGGGAGCCAGGCCAATGCCAGGGTCATATCGTCGCGCACGATGCGTTCGACGCGCAGCGCGGCCAGCCCGCCGCCCAGTTGTTCGGCCAGGGCCAGGGCGCTGCTTTCCGCCACGCCGTAACAGCCGCTGTGCTGAAAGGCAATGGCCGAACGATGGCTAAGGCGCGGGGTAAAGGCAGCGAGTTGCACGGCACTGAAGAAGTGCAGGGGTAGGCCGAGATCGGCAGCCAGTTGCAGCAGGCCGGGTTCCTGGCGCTTGAGATCGATGCTGGCAAGACCGACCAGCGCGGCGAAAGGCAGGTTGCGCGACTGCATGACATCGCGCAGCAATCCGGCCAGTTCGCTGGCCGGAGCGCCACGCCGGCAACCCAGCCCGGCATACAGCGGCGCTACGCCGGGCGGGACGGCCATCAGGCGGACTGCCGCCGGTACAGCCAGGCGCTGATCAGGCCCAGGGCCAGCCAGAAACCGGCATTGGTCAGCAACGACGCGACAATGAACTGCGATTCCAGGGCTTCCGGCGCCAGGCTTTCATGCACTTCCGGCTGCGGCGCGCCGATCACGTGGGGAATCGCCAGCAGAATCAGGCCGGCGATTTTCAGCACCCAGTTGCCGGCAAACACTATCAACGCCAGGCCGACAGCGGTGGCGGCGGCGGTGCCAACCCACCAGAACTGGCGCTGGGCCAGGTCTGCGGCCGCCGTGCCGGGCAGTTCCGGTGGCAGGCCGAGGTTCGGCGCCAGGCAGAACACGGCGAACCCGCCCAGGCCCCAAAGCGCGCCGGCACCGACGCTGCGTGGACTGCGCAGGGTGTACATGCCCGCCAGCAACAAGGCGAAGCCTACCGCGACCACCAGGTTACCGCCGGTGGTGGACAGCACGCGCTGCCAGCCATCTTCCGGCGACCAGGCTTCGGCGTCGTGGTGATGGCTTTCGCCAGCGGCGGCGTCGGCATGCTCGTGCTCATGGGCGGCAGCCGGCGCGGAGCCCTCGTAGGTTTCCGCCTGGAGAATCAACGGCGCGACCCAGAAGCTTTGCAGCACGGTCAGCAGCAAAGCCGCGAGCAGCCCGGTAAAGCCCGCGGTACGGGCAATGCGAGTGAGCATGGTGCGACCTCAGTGGCAAGGGAAGGCGGCGCTGTGGCGGGTATCGTGGGCGGCGTTGTGCACCGCTTCGATATGCGAGAAGCCGGCGAAATAGACCAGGCACAGGCCCAGTACCGAGGCGCTGACGGCAGCGATGACACGTTGGCTGAGGGTGGTGGAGGTACTGCTGGCGTGACTGGCGGTGGTGGTGACGGGCATGGCGCTTTCCTTTTGCAGTTGTCGTGGCAACAGGCAAGCGCGAAGAACTCCGGGGCATGGAAGTCCAGGAGTGCAACGTCGCCCGCCCACCGCGGGTTTGGTCAAATCGGTCGTGGGCCGGTCTCCGGGCTTTCAAGGGGCCATGGGTCTGGGCGTCTCCTTCCCATGCCGGACTGCTGGCACAGTGGATCAGACGTTTTCCTCGATTACCGTTGCGGGGGCAGCACCGGACTTGCCACGGTCTTGAAGACCATGGCGCACCGGTTTCCCGTTTCACCTTTTGCAATAAAAAGGCACCCAAACGAATCGCGTTAGGAAATCACGCGCGTTGACATCCGTCAATACAGCGGTTGACCGGCCTCCGGGCACTGCGTAGCCTTGCCGGTTCGAGGTTCTCCGACACGGGTCGGAGCTAAGACGGGAACGCGGTGCCGAAGCCGCGGCTGCCCCCGCAACTGTAGGCGTTGAGCCCACCGACCATTGCCACTGCCGGTTATATAAGGCGGGAAGGCGTCGATGGCGTCCCGAGGACACAATGCAAGCCAGGAGACCTGCCTCGACCAGATTCCACATTAACCGGGCGGGGTGATCCGGTGGCGAACGCGTCCAGACCGCACGGTTGCTGGCCTCCGTCCCCATGCCCGCCATGCTGCCAAGGGCATCCGACATGAAAACACTGGCCAAACTTCCCGTTACCATCGTCACCGGCTTCCTCGGCTCGGGTAAAACCACCTTGCTGCGCCATATGCTCGACAACGCCAACGGCCGCCGCATCGCGGTGATCGTCAACGAGTTTGGCGAGCTGGGCATCGATGGCGAAATCCTCAAGCAGTGCAGCATCGGCTGCACCGAGGAAGAGGCCAATGGCCGCGTCTACGAATTGGCCAACGGCTGCCTGTGCTGCACGGTGCAGGAAGAGTTCTTCCCGGTGATGCGCGAGCTGGTAGCGCGACGTGGCGACCTGGACCAGATCCTCATCGAAACCAGCGGCCTGGCCTTGCCCAAACCGCTGGTCCAGGCGTTCCAGTGGCCGGAAATCCGCAACGCCTGCACCGTCGATGCGGTGATCACCGTGGTCGACAGCCCGGCCGTGGCCGCCGGCACCTTCGCCGCCTTCCCCGACCAGGTCGATGCCCAGCGCAAGCTTGACCCGAACCTGGACCACGAATCGCCACTGCACGAGCTGTTCGCCGACCAACTGGCCAGCGCCGACCTGGTGATCCTCAACAAGTGCGACCAGATCGCCCCTGAAGCCCTGGCCGCCGTGCGCGCCGAGGTCGAGGAAGAGCTGCCGCCAGCGGTCAAGGTGGTTGAAGCGAGCAAGGGCGCGCTGCCGCTGGAAGTGCTGCTGGGCCTGGGTGCCGAGTCCGAGGCCCATATCGACGGCCGCCGCACCCACCATGATTCGCACCATGACGGCGACGATGACCACGACGATCACGACCATGACGCCTTCGACTCCATCTCCCTCGACCTGCCGGAAGCCGACGAAAGCCTGCTGCTCGACGCCTTGACCCAACTGGTCAGCGAGACCGGCATCCTGCGCGTCAAGGGCTTCGCGGCGATTCCGGGCAAGCCGATGCGCCTGCTGATCCAGGGCGTGGGCAGCCGTTTCGACAAGCATTTCGACCGCGCCTGGCGCAGCGACGAAGCGCGCATCACCCGCCTGGTGCTGATTGGCCAGGACCTCGATGCCTCGGCCCTCGAAGCGCGGCTGCGCGCGGCCCTGGGCGCCTGATCCATGCACCTGCTGCGGACCCAGCCCGGCGGCTTCGTGCCGGACGACAGCATTGCCGACCTCGGCCAGACCCCGGCCGAACTGGTGATTCTCTGCAGCGGTGATTCGCACTTGGCGTTGCTGGCGGAAGCCGCCCGCGAGCTGCCGGAGGATTATCCCAGCCTGCGCCTGGCCAACCCCATGCAGGTACAGAACCACGCCTCGGTCGACCTGTACGTCGACCAGGTGTTGCGCCACGCCAGGGTGATCCTGGTGTCGCTGCATGGCGGCATCGGCTATTGGCGCTATGGCGTCGAGCAGCTTGTCGAGCTGGCGACCCGTGGCGTGAAGCTCATCCTGGTCCCGGGTGACGATCGCCCGGACCCGGAGCTGAGCAGCCTGGGCAACGTCGCAGCCGAGCAGGCCGAGCGCCTCTGGCACTTCCTGCGCCAGGGCGGCAAGGCCAATGCCCGGAACCTGTTCAACTGCCTCGCCAGTTCCTGGCTGGGGCGCGATTACCCCTGGGACGAACCACGGCAACTGCCGCGTACCAGCCTGTATCACCCGCGTCATGCCGAGGCCGGAATGGCCCACTGGCGCGCCGATTGGCACGCCGGGCGACCCGTTGTGCCGATCCTGTTCTACCGCTCCCATCTGCAAGCGGCCAATACCGGCTTTATCGATGTGTTCTGCCAGCGGCTGGAAGGCGCCGGGCTGAATCCGCTGCCGATCGCCGTGGCCAGCCTGAAGGAGGCTGGCTGCCTGGCCCAGGTCGAAGACTGGCTGGACGAAACCGATGCGGCGTTGATCATCAACACCACCGGTTTCGCCCAGTCGAGCCCGGAGCAGCCGCACCTGCGCCCGTTCCGCCGGGATATCCCGGTGCTGCAGGCGATCTGCGCCCAGGACAACGAACCCGGCTGGCAGGCCAGCGAGCAAGGCCTCGGCGCCCGCGACCTGGCCATGCACATCGCCTTGCCGGAACTGGACGGACGCATCATCACCCGGCCGATCAGCTTCAAGGACCTGGCCTGGCGCAGCGAGCGCAGCCAGTCCGATGTGGTCTGCTACCGGCCGCAGCCCGAGCGCATGGACTTCGTTGCGGAGCTTGCGCAGCGCTGGTGCGAGCTGGCGCGCCTGCCCAACCGGCAGAAGCGCGTGGCCCTGGTACTGGCCAACTACCCGACCCGGGATGGCCGCATCGGCAACGGTGTCGGCCTGGATACCCCGGCAGCGGCGCTGAATATCCTGCGTGCCCTGAAACAGCAGGATTACCCGGTGGGCGAGCTGCCGGACAGCGGCACCCGGCTGATCCACGACCTGCTCGGTGGCGTCAGCAACGACCTCGACAGCCTCGACCAGCGCCCGTGCATGCAAAGCATGGCCCTGGATGACTACCTGGCGGCCTTCGCGCAGTTGCCCGAGGCCAACCAGCGGGCGGTGCGCGAGCGCTGGGGCGAACCCTCGGCGGACCCGATGTGCCGTGGCGGGCGGATGATGATTGCCGGCCTGCGCCTGGGCCTGACCTTTGTCGGCATCCAGCCGGCGCGGGGTTATCAACTCGACCAGAGTGCGGTCTATCACGATCCCGACCTGGTCCCGCCCCATGGCTACCTGGCCTTCTATTTCTGGCTGCGCCATGGCTTTGCCGCCGATGCGCTGATCCATGTCGGCAAGCACGGCAACCTGGAGTGGCTGCCGGGCAAGGGCGTCGGGCTGTCGGCGGGCTGCTGGCCGGATGCGCTGATCGGGCCGCTGCCGAATATCTACCCGTTCATCGTCAACGATCCGGGTGAGGGCGCCCAGGCCAAGCGTCGCACCCAGGCGGTGATCATCGATCATTTGATGCCGCCCCTGACCCGTGCCGAGACCTACGGGCCGTTGCGCAACCTGGAGCGCCTGGCCGACGAATACTACGAGGCGCAGTTGCTGGACCCGCGGCGTGCCGTGGAGTTGCAGAAGGAGATCCTGCAACTGGTGCGCGACAACCATATCGACCGCGAGCTGCAACTGGACGGCGCGCTGGACGATGCGGCGGTGTGGCTGCCGCGCCTGGACACCTACCTGTGCGACCTCAAGGAATCGCAGATCCGCGACGGCCTGCATGTGTTCGGCGAGTCGCCTACGGGCCGGCTGCGCATCGATACCCTGGCGGCACTGCTGCGGGTAGCCCGTGGCGACGGTCGCGGAGCCAATGCCAGCCTGCCGCGGGCGCTGGCCCGCGCCCTGGCGCTGGGCTTCGATCCGCTGGACTGCGAGCTGGGGGAACCCTGGCACGGGCCGCGACCACATTGGCTGGCGAACCTCGACGACACGCCGTGGCGCACGGCGGGGGATACCCGCGAGCGTCTGGAAATGCTTTCGGCACGCTTGATCGAGCAGACCCTTGCAGGCGAACTGGCGGTGCCGGACGACGCGCAATGGACCGATGTGCGCGCGGTGCTGGAGGCGCTGGCCGAGCGTGTTGCGCCGCAACTGGACGCCTGCGGCGAGGCGGAAATGCACGGCGTACTGTCGGCCCTCGAAGGGCGTTTCGTCCCCGCTGGCCCCAGCGGTGCGCCGAGCCGCGGACGCCTCGATGTGCTGCCCACCGGGCGCAACTTCTATACCGTCGATGTGCGCAACCTGCCCACGGCCACCGCCTGGCGCCTGGGCTTCACTTCGGCCAGCCTGATTCTCGAACGTCATTTGCAGGATCACGGCGACCACCTGCGCCAGCTCGGCCTGTCGGTCTGGGGCACGGCGACCATGCGCACCGGCGGTGACGATATCGCCCAGGCCATGGCCCTGATGGGCGTGCGTCCGGTATGGGCGGCGGGCAGTCACCGGGTCGACGATTTCGAGATCCTGCCGCTGAGCCTGCTGGACCGCCCTCGGGTGGACGTGACCCTGCGCGTCTCCGGCTTCTTCCGCGATGCCTTCGGCAACCTCATCAAGCTGTTCGACGCAGCCGTACAGGCCGTGGCGGCGCTGGACGAGCCGGACGACATGAACCCCCTGGCGGCCCGGGTGCGCAGCGAGCACGCCGAACTGCTCGCCAGCGGTCTGGACGCAGAGCAGGCGCGGCGCCAGGCCGGCTGGCGGGTGTTCGGCGCCAAGCCCGGCGCTTACGGAGCGGGGGTGCAGAACGCCATCGACGGACGCCTGTGGCACAGCCGCGAGGACCTCGCCGAGGTCTACCTCAATCACGGCGGCTATGCCTACGGTGGCGCCGATGACGGTACCGAGGCACGGGCGCCTTTCGCCCGGCGCCTGAGCCAGGTGCAGGCCGTGGTGCAGAACCAGGATAACCATGAGCACGACCTGCTCGATTCCAACGACTACTACCAGTTCCAGGGTGGCATGCTCGCTGCGGTGGAAAGCCTCGGCGGGCAAGGCGTCGCCAGCTATCACGGCGATCACAGCCAGCCGGAGCGCCCGCGCATCCGCACCCTCAAGGAAGAACTGAACCGGGTGATCCGTGCCCGCGCGCTCAATCCCAAGTGGATCGACGGGGTCAAGCGCCATGGCTACAAGGGTGCCTTCGAACTGGCGGCGACGGTGGACAACCTGTTCGCCTTCGATGCCACCACCCACCTGATCGACGATCACCATTACCAGGCGCTGGCCGATGCCTATGTGCTCGACCCGGCGACCCGCGAATTCATCCAGCAGCATAATCCCGAAGCCTTGCGCGATATCACCGAGCGCCTGGTCGAGGCCCAGCAGCGTGGCCTCTGGCAGGACCCGGGGGCTTATCGCGAGGCGCTTGAACAACAGCTGCTGGATGGCGAGGAAGAGGCTTGAAATGACTGAACCCGTGCATTTTCCCCTGGCTGCGGTGGTCGGCGCCGAGGACCTGAAACTGGCCCTGTGCCTGACCGCCATCGACCCGAAGATCGGTGGCGTGCTGATCGAGGGGCCGCGCGGCATGGCCAAGAGCACCCTGGCTCGCGGCCTGGCCGACCTGCTTGGCGAGGGGCCGTTCGTGACCTTGCCGCTGGGCGCCAGCGAAGAGCGCCTGGTCGGCACCCTGGACCTGGATGCCGCGCTGGGCCAGGGCCGCGTGCAGTTTTCCCCGGGTGTACTGGCCAAGGCCGACGGCGGCGTGCTGTATGTCGACGAGGTCAACCTGCTGCCCGACCATCTGGTGGACCTGTTGCTGGACGTCGCGGCCAGCGGCACCAACCGCATCGAGCGCGATGGCCTGTCCCACCGGCACAGCGCACGCTTCGTGCTGATCGGCACGATGAACCCGGAAGAAGGCGAGTTGCGCCCGCAATTGCTCGATCGCTTCGGCCTCAACGTGGCGCTGCACGGGCAACCCGTGCCCGAGGCCAGGGGGCAGATCCTGCGTCGGCGCCTGGCGTTCGATGGCGATCCTGCGGGCTTCGTTGCCCAATGGGCGCCGGCCCAGGCGGCGCTGCGCCAGCGCTGCCAGGACGCCCGCCAGCGCCTGGCTAGCATCGAACTGGATGACCGTTCGCTGGCGCTGATCACCGAGCGTTGCTTCGCGGCAGGGGTGGACGGCCTGCGTGCCGACCTGGTCTGGTGGCGTGCCGCCCGGGCCCATGCTGCCTGGCGTGGCGGCGAGCGAATCGAGGACGCGGATATCGAGGCGGTGGCCGAGTTCGCCTTGCGCCACCGTCGCCAGCAATCGCCCGCCGACGCTCAGCCACCGGTACCGCAGGCTGGCCAGCCGCAGCAGAACCAGGCAATGCCAGCCGGGCAATGGGGTGAAATGCCGGCGCAGCCGGTCGCGACAGGGCCACGGCGCGAGGTGCCGGCCTGGCCAAAAAAGCCCTGAGCATCCGCGCCCGCGCCAGCGTGGATGCCAGGCCCAGGGCCGGCATGCTCGACAAGGGCGCGCGCGGCCGTGGGCGTAGCGCGGGGCAGGGCAAGGTGGACTGGCCAGCGACCTTGCTCAAGGGGCGTCCAGGCAAGCGCGGCGACCTGCGCTGGACACAGCGCCATGCTGCCAGCCCGGAACTCTGGCTGGTGATAGTCGACGCCTCGGCCTCGACCCGGCGCTATCAGGCCCTGAGCAAGGCCAAGGGCGTCCTGGCGAACTTTTTCGACCAGGCGTATCGGGCCCGGGCGCGATTGGCGCTGCTGACGGCCAGCGGCAGCACGCCACGCTGGCAACGCCACGGCCTGAAAGCCTCGGCGGCGTTGCAGCCATGGTTGGCGGATCTGGGGGCGGGTGGCGGGACGCCATTGCTTGCAGCGCTGGAGCAAGCACGGCAGTGGTTGTTGCATCGGCAACGGCAGTTTCCCGCCGAAGCGCAACGCTGCCTGGTATTGACCGACGGACGGCTGGCTCTCGACACACCACTTCAAGCGTTGCCGTGCAGCACTTTATTGCTTGATATGGAAAGTGCGCCCATTCGTCTTGGGCGGGCTCGCCAGCTGGCGGAAAGTTTGCAGGCAGAATACCGGCATATCGATGAACTGGCAGTTGGCTAACCGCGGTGATGTGTCGCAGCGACAATAAGGTACAACTTCGCGACAAGAAAAAAGTGCACCCTGGGTGCACTTTTTTCATTCGGGAAAGTTACTTCGGCATGGTCCAGGGTTGCAGGTCGTAACCCTTCTGGCGCAGTTCGGCGCGCACTTCCTCGATCAGGTGAGCCCACTGTGCCGGGTCGGAATAGGTGCTGCTCGATACCTGCTTGCTGCCGATCCGGGTGCTGGTCCGGTCAATCACGGCAAGGCTTAGCTCACCGGTACCGTTTGGCGCATCCCAGGCAACGCACTGGAAGGGTTCGAAGGCATGGTCGGCAATCAGCAGTGCTTCGTTGACACGCAGCGGAGCGTTCATGGGTTCGGTCTCTCTGTGGTCCCAAACATCGAAAGAAAGTTGCCGGGCGTGATTCGCGGCGGCAGGTTACTTGTACTGATGTCCGAAGTAACGGGGTAAGTCACACCTGTCGGGAAAATTTTTTATTCCCTCTTCGGTCATTCGCTTTTTCCTGGCGCTTGTGACGGCGGATTGCGAAGAATGTTCCATGAAGGAAATGTAATGCGATTTTTCAACGGACAGACGGTAGTGGGGATCCCGACGTTCGTTGCTACTGTTACAAGCGGGTTTGCCAAGATGCTGTTTCCATTCGTTTTTCCAAAAATTGACGTCAAGGAAAGATCATGCTCGAGCCTGCCCCGCACCGTCGTTTGCTGGTGGTCGATCCCTGTGACGATTGCCATCGTTTATTGCCCGGGCTGCGTGGCATTGGCTGGGAAGTCCACAGCTGTACCCTGGCCACGGCCCTGGAGCATCCTTGCGATGTCGGCCTGTTGCGCTTGCAGGCCAGGCACGTGCAGCATCCCGACGCAGTCAAGGACCTGATCAGCCGCAGCGGCGCCGAGTGGATCGCGGTGCTCAGCCCCCAGGAGTTGCGGGCGCAGAAGGTCGGGGATTTCGTCTGCGAATGGTTTTTCGATTTCCATACCTTGCCGTTCGATGTCTCCCGGGTCCAGGTCACCCTCGGTCGCGCCTTCGGCATGGGGCGCCTTCGCGGCAAGGGTGCGGTGCGCATCGATGACGCTCAGCATGAACTGCTGGGCGACAGCCGGCCCATCCGCGAACTGCGCAAGCTGCTGAGCAAGCTGGCGCCGACCGAATCGCCGGTGCTGATCCGCGGGGAAAGCGGTACCGGCAAGGAATTGGTGGCGCGCACCCTGCATCGCGAGTCGCAGCGCCACGACAAGCCCTTCGTGGCGATCAACTGCGGCGCCATCCCCGAGCACCTGATCCAGTCCGAGCTGTTCGGCCATGAAAAGGGCGCCTTCACCGGCGCGCACCAGCGCAAGGTCGGACGCATCGAGGCGGCCCATGGCGGCACGCTGTTCCTCGATGAAATCGGTGACCTGCCGCTTGAGTTGCAGGCTAACCTGCTGCGCTTTCTTCAGGAAAAACACATCGAACGGGTCGGCGGCAGCCAGCCCGTTGCGGTGGATGTGCGCGTCCTGGCGGCGACCCATGTGGACCTGGAGAGCGCCATCGCCAACGGGCGTTTCCGCGAAGACCTGTATTACCGCCTGAATGTCCTGCAGGTGGTCACCGCGCCCTTGCGTGACCGGCATGGCGACCTGTCGATGCTGGCCAGCCACTTCTCCCGTTTCTACAGCCAGGAAACCGGGCGGCGCCCCCGTACCTTCAGCGAGAACGCCTTGAGCGCGATGGGCAAGCATGACTGGCCGGGCAATGTGCGCGAGCTGGCCAACCGTGTGCGGCGCGGGCTGGTGCTGGCGGAGGGACGGCAGATCGAACCACAGGACCTGGGGCTGCATGAGCAGCGCAACCTGGTGGTGCCGATGGGCACGCTGGAAGACTACAAGCACCAGGCCGAGCGCCAGGCGTTGTGCGATGTGCTGGACCGCCACAGTGACAACCTGAGTGTCGCGGCCAAGGTACTGGGCGTGTCACGGCCGACGTTCTACCGGTTGCTGCACAAGCATCAGATACGCTGAGGGTTTTCGTAGCTACGCGCTCAGCTCCTACAGGTTCACCACTGCTTTTTAGAGCAGTGGTGCCTGAGGTTGTGCGCTTAGAAGTAATACGGGAATTTCAGGCTGAAGGTGAAGTCCGGGGCGTCGTCGGTGAGGCCGATGGACAGGTTGGGTACGATGGTCAGCTTGTCGGTGGCGGCCAGGGTCATGCCGATGTTGAAGTAGCCGGCGTTGGCGTCGCTGCCGACCACGGTGCTCCAGTCCTCGCCGTCGGCCTTGACCTTGGAGCGACGCTGGATCAGGTCGGTGACCGAGAACGACATACTCATTTTCTCGTTGAGGGCGAAAGCAACGCCCGCACCGATCTGGAAGCTGTCACCCAGCTTGACCTTGCCGCCGACCTTCTGGTTTTCCGTGGAACTGATATCGCCGAACGACTCTTCCATGTTGTAGGTATACGACAGGCTGCCGAACAGTACTGCCGGGTCGTAGGTCTTGACCAGCGAGATGCCCGGGGTAATGGACCAGACGCCGTTGCCGGTGGGCAGGCTTTCCGGGTAGCTCAGGCTGTCGTTGCCGGGCGATTGGCGAAACTTGATGCCGTAGGGCTCCTTGCCGGTGGGAGCCTTGACCCGCAGCGACACCACTGCATCCGGCGCGTATTCCGACTCGTCCATGAACTTGTAGGCGATACCGACGTTGACGTCGCCGATGGTCGGGTCGCGGGTGACGGTTTCGTCCGACAGGGCCGCACCCGAACCGCCGGCACCGCCGGACTGGAAGGTGGATTCGCGGTATACCACGGGCACATTGATGTCGAACTGCCAACGCTGGTCGAAGTTGTAGCGTCCGGTCAGATCAAGGGTCCAGGTGTCGGACTTGATGCGGTCGAGGTTGATATTGCCGAGGAAAATCGAGTCCAGCGCCAGGAAACCGTTGAGCAGCAGTTGCTTGGTGTCGTAGCGCGCGTAGGTGATGCCGGTCTCGAAACTGAACTTGCCGCCACCGAAGAAGCCGCTGGCCTCGTCGTAAAGGTTGGATACGCTTTGCGCCGGTTCCGAATCATCCTTCAGTGATTCGCCGTAGGAGCTGCCGGCGGCGGCGACCGCTTGCCCGGAACCCTGGGGTTGCGCCGGTTTCGACGCCGGCGAGCGCACCAGGCGCTTCGGGGGAGGGGCCGCGGGTTGGTCCTCGACCTGGCGAACGCGCTGTTCGAGCACCATCAGCGCCTGCTGCTGTTGCTCGTAACGTTGCTTGAGGGCCTGCAACTCCTGTTTCAGCGCCTCTACCTGGGGATCCTGCGCCGCGTAGAGCAGCGACGAAGGGACGAGGGTGCTCAGACAAACAACTGCATTGAATGACAACGAGCGGTGCATAGGTCAGCCATCCTTTCCAACTGCGCAATAAGTTGCAACAGAGCGTAGATCAATATCCTGAAAGACGAAGGCCCTTCAGTTGATCAAGATTGCAGTTCAGCGCCCCGGCAGTAGGCAGGTTGTTTCGTAGCACCACGTTGAGCTGCGTCAGGTTGTGCACGGCATTGTTGCCGCCGAGCAGCGTGGTGTTCTGCATCAGGCCGCCGTCGGCCAGGCGCTGAAGGCTGGAACCCTGGCCGTTGGCGGCCTGGATACCCATCTGCAGGCCAGTGGCAGTGGAGGAAACGCTAAGGGTGCCGGCACCGTTGCTGGTGGTGATGGTCCCGCCGCTGGCCAGTGCCTGGCCTTGCGGGGTGCCCATCGGGGGAGCCTGATTGGCTTCCTTGACGTTGATCTGCACGTCGTTGTACGCGCTGTTGTTGTCGCCGGCGGCCCGGGTGACCTGGACCACGCCCTGGCCGGAGCCAAGGCCGGCGCCGCCGGTGACACTGCCATAGCCCTGGGCCGTGGAGGTGCCGGTACCGGCTTCGCTGGTGGTGGAAACATAGAACTGCGGCTTGAAGGTGGACTGCTGCACCTGCAGCGAGGCGGTGGCACCGAGACGGTCGCCATTGGCGTTCTGCCAGGTACTGCTCATGACCACGCCGAAGCTGATGATCCGTCCCGGCATCACATAGCGACCGCGCAACTGCGCCAGTTCCTGGTCCTTGACCTCGATCGGCTTGAATTGCGCCAGCGCCGGCAAAGGAAGACTGGCCGCCATGCACAGGGCCACCAGCCAGCTTGAAGTCTTCATCGCGTGCTCCCGGAGCTCCCTGCTCGCTTTTCTTTGGTTAGAAGAAGTCGCTCTGGATGAAACCGAATTCCATCAACTGGGCGTCGTCGATGGGTTGAAAGTCGTTGATCCGGTGTTTGGCGGTCAGCGGCGCCGGCGGGGCGAGCAGGGCATTGGCCTTGTCGTAGCCGGGGCCGATGACGGCGAAGATGATGCCGTTCCAGCCTTTGACGAAATCGTCGAACTTGTAGCGCTTGTTGCCCAGCACCGGATCACCGACGTAGACCCAGTCGTTCTGGGTGCGCTGCAGCACCACGAAGTGCTTGTAGCCGCGGATATCCATCAGCACCACCACCGGTATGGTCACGCTCTGTAGGCTTTCCGCTGGTATCCGGTAGCCGCGGGCACGCATGCCCAGGCTTTCCACGTAGCGTTTCATGTCGAGCATGGAAAAGCCCTGGACGCGGACCTGGTCGTGATCGGAGTGGGCGAGCATGCCTTCGATGATGTGGGCTTCATCCACATCCAGCCAATAGGCCTGCTTGAGGATGGTGGCGAGGGCGGCAGCGCCGCAGCTGAAGTCGGTCTTTTGCTGGACGATATTGGCGAAGCGGCGTTCGCGGATGCTTTGCACCGGCTTGTAGACCATGGTGCCGCCTGGCAGGGCGACCGCCATGCGTTGCACGGCGACGGCCTGGCCGAGCGGCAGGCCCACTACTACCAGCAGCGTCAGCAAAAGCGCGCGCATGGGCTTCCCCTTCCATGAATTCACGGAAAGGGGCCCCGAAGGGCCCCGATCAAGGTGGCTGTTACATGCCGGTGCAGGCGCGGCAGCCTGCGGCGATGGACAGCGAGTTGCTTTGCTGGTTGGCGTTGCCTGCCGAGACGTTTGCCCCGACGTTGCCCGACACGCCGTTCAGCGAGTTGGTCAGCGATGCGGTGTTGGTCACCGGGTTGACCCAGCCGGTTGGCGTCAGCACTTGGTAGGAGGCTACGCCGAAGAGCGCGAAGTCGCCTTCCTCGTGGAACTTGAGCGGGTCCTTGTCGGTACGGCCGCCGCCATGACCCTGGCCATGGCCATGGCCGTTGCTGCTTTCGTCTTCTACGTAGCCCCAGCCGTTGCCTTGATACTTGCCGTACGCGGCGAAGCCGGAGTACAGCGTATCGGTTTTGTAGGTACGGTCGGCGCTGTTGCTCACACCGAGGCCGGTGGTGGTCTGGTTGGCAGCGGCACTGGCCACGGCTACCCGACCGCCGGATACGGCGATGGCGAGGTTGTTTTTCTGTTGGTTGAAGTCGCCGGCGGTAACGTTGACGCCGATGTTGCCGGAGCTGCCGTTGGCCGAGCTGTTGAGGGACGCGGTGTTTTTCGTGGAGAAGTTCGCCACACCGTTGCCGATGTTGTTCTGGGTGGCGCTGGACACGGCCATGGCGCTGCCGAAGACGAAACTTTCGTCAGCGGTGGCGATGGCGGCGACGTTGTCCTGCTGGTTACCGTCGCCGGCGGCGGTGTTGGCGCCCAGGTTGCCCTGCGAGCCGTTGGCCGAGTTGTCCATCTTCGCGTCGTTGCGGGTGGCCTCGTTGTTCACCCAGTTGGCGGCGTTGGTCTGGGTGTCGATCACCGTGGCGGCGGACCCGGCATTGACCAGCAGGCTCAGCAGGTAGCTGGTATTGCCGTCGTGGCCGCCATTGTGGCCGCCGTTATGCCCGCCGTGTTCGTTATTGCCACCCGCTTGTGCAGCAACTGCCATGACCGCTGCGAGTGCGAATACCAAGGGCTTGAGTGCCATTGTTGGTTTCATGGTGTTTCTCCGCATTATCGTTTTTGATTGTTAAGTGTTGTGTTGCCGGTTTCGGGTCAGTCGGCGACCCGTACGCTCAGGGTGTTGGCCATTCGGTTCCCCACCCCTGCGCTCTGATTCAACTGGACTACCCCCCGGTTATTGGCGAACGCTTGGTCGCTGGTGCTGACCTGGCGGCTGCCCGGGGCTTGTCCGGCTGGATCGGAGCTGTTGGACAGCGCCACGTTCTGCTGCAGCAGGACGCTGTCATCGATGCTTTGCGGTACCGCGCTGATGGCGATGCGTACCGCGTTGGCCTGCTGGGTCCCGGCGCCGGCGGACTGGTTGACCCCCAGGATGCCGTTGCCGTTGCCGAAGGCGTTGCCGCCGATAGTGGCGCTGGCATCCACGGCGCGGCTGGCCGGGGTGTCGATGCGCTGGAGGATATGGGTGCTGGCCTGGGCTTCGTGGCCGATGGCGATGGCCCGGCTGTTGGCCTGCTGTTGCTGGTCGCCGGCGGCCTGGTTGATCGACAGGTTGCCCTTGTAGCCGTGGGCGCTGCCGTCGATGTTGGCGTTGTCCTGTACCGGTGGGGCGCCCAAGGCGCTGGCGGAGCAGAACAACACGAGGAACAGCGCACGGGCATCCATCCTATTTGCCTCCGGTCAGCATCTGCAGGGGAGCCAGGCCGGCACCGATGGCACCGCCGACCCGATTGGAGATGCCGGCCCCGGCGCCACCGCCACCCGCTGCCGCACCACCGCCAAGGCCGTTGGCACCGCCCATGCCCGGCAGCGTGGCGGGTACCGCATTGACCCCGCGAACGCCGCCGGCGTCCGGCAACAGCATGCGGCTGACCGTCGAGCCACTGGCGACGTTGGCGAAGTCGCCGTCGCTCAGTTCGTTATCGGTCTGGCCGACGATGCGTTTGGAGGCATTGAGGTTGACGGTGGTCGGGCTGGGGTCGGGGCGGTCCTGGCGGATGGCGGGGCGGGTATGCACGTCGCGGGTCAGCACCACCACGCCATTGCCGGCGGCCTGGGCTTGCACGGCCAGAACGGAGGCGCCGAGCGCGCATCCGACAAGCATGAGGTGAAGCAGGCTTTTATTGTGAGTCCCCACGGTGGCGGTTCCTTCTTCTGTTCGCTGGCCCTGCTCAGCGTTGCGAGAGACAGAGCAGAAGCTGTGCCGCTTTTGGCTTTTGCAGAAGAATCAGTGGCTTGTGCGAACGTGACGGAATTACGCCGGAGACAGGTGTAAAGCCGCTGAGACAAGCAGGCCGCGTGTGTCCGGGAAGCACAGGGAGGAGGCCGCTCGCAACGGCGTTGGCGGGGTGTGTATCAGTGTTTTTACAACCACGGCTGATCGACGCGCAAAGCCTCTATCTGGCGGCCTGTCCGGCTGCGAGCTGTTTCAGCCGGTTAACACTCGGTGGGGCAATCCGCCGGCTTGTCGTCAAGCAGGCGTTGCACAGCGGCCAGCACCGTGGCGCGGCGGCCGGCCCAATCGCCCTGGATGATCTGCAAGGGTTGCCGGTGCTGCTCCAGCCATCGGCGGCTGTCTTCGAAGAACGCCCGTCGATCATCCAGTGCCGGCTGGCTGCGCTGGCCGTCGGCAATCCACGGCACCCCGTCGGGGCTGAGCAGCAGGTGCAGGTCGTAGCGGCGGGAAAGCAGCGCCGGTTCGAGCCAGTCAGGGCAATCGTGGAACAGTACCCGGCTCCATAGCATGTTGCTCAGCAGGTGGGTATCGAGGATGAGCAGTGGCGGCTGGCGACGGCGGGCGGTGTCTTCCCAGGCCAGTTGCGCGGTGGCGATGGTAGCGATGTCGGCGTAGCAGGTATCGCGTTGCTGCTCATCGATGAAATGGCGGACATACTCGCCCACCAGTTCACCACCGAAATGTGCCTGGATTTCCGCGCCCAGCCAGCTTTTGCCACTGGATTCAGGGCCGGTCAGTACCAGGACTTTCATGCTGCGGCTACCAGGGCCGGATCCCGCCGCCATTCGCGCAGACCCTGGATCGCCAGCAGGGTGAACAGGGCGTAGAGCCCGGCGGCGAGGTACAGGCCCTGCCAAAGGAAAAGGCCGACGCTGACCAGGTCGACCACGATCCACAGCGCCCAGCACTGCACGCGCTTTTGCGCCATCCACCACTGCGCCACCAGGCTGAAGCCGGTGATGATGGCGTCGATCCAGGGTTGTTGGCCATCGGTCCAGGTGCTCATGATGGCACCGAGGCCGACGCTCATCAGCAGGCCCGCCAGCAGGCCAAGGTGGACCTGCGCCGGCGCCAGCAGGGTGACCTTGCGCGCCTCGCGTACGCTGTCCGGGCGCGTCCACTGCCACCAGCCATAAACCTGCAGCACGGCATAAACGCCTTGCAGGGCCATTTGCGAATACAGATGGTTGTCGCGCAGCAGCCAGCCGAACAGCAACACGCCCACCAGGCCGACCGGCCAGCACCAGAGGTTCTGTTTGACGGTCAGCCACACGGAGAAAGCGCTGAAGGCCACGGCGAGCCATTCGAGGCCGGACATCGGCGCTCCTTGTTACAAGCGGAAAAGAGGGGGCGGATTGTACCTGCATGAGACTTTTCTGACAGCGCTTGCCGGTGGGCAGGACTGACATTTTTGTCAGTTATCCATCCGAATGCTTTCTGTCAGGCTTTGCTCTGTGGCGTTGGTCAGTGGTTTGTCGTTTTCCTTTTCGCCTGGGACCTTTAATCCAGCATGCGAAGGAGACCCTTGCCATGCGAGCGACTGCCAGAAAAGCCCTGCTGTTATCGACGCTACCCTTGCTGCTGCCATGGGCGGTGGTGCGGGCGGAGACGTGTGCGGAAACCGTGAAGTTTCTTCAGGAGATGTACAGCTACACACCGCGCATATGCCCTGACGGCGAGGCCGCCGACAGCTGTTCGGGAGTGACCTTGCGCGGGACCACCCGTGCCGACCCGGCGAAAGGCGAGGCCTGGAACGTTTGGGAGTCGAGCCCGCGCAGCAAGCAGCGGGGAACTGACTCGTACTCCTATATTCGTGCCGACATCAACTTCGCCGACCTCGCCGTGTACACCAACAACGGCTACATCATCGCGCCAAACGCCAATGTTTGCGCGGGCCAGCCGATTTCCTATACGCAGTGCGCCTACCCCAAGGACGGCTGGACCTATAACCGCACTGATCGAGGCTGCGGCGATAGCCCGCAAACCTCGATGACCGAAACCCATTGCCAGAATGTCGGTGTCAATAGCGGCCAGGCCTGGTGGGACCAATTCCGGCGCAACCAGACCCCGGACGGCGCCTGGGGGCCGCAATCGTACCAGATGCAATGCTCGTTCGACATGTCCAAAGCCCGGGGCAAGGCAGGGCGGGCCGAAGCCTTCGGCGACTTCATCGACGCCTACAAGCTTGCCGGCGGCCGCGAATTTCTGATGGCCAACGAGATATTGAGGTCGAACGACCAGCCGCCCAACATCACAGCGTTCATGTACACCGACCCCGCCGGGCGCGCGGATGCACTCAAGAACCAGGCTGATTACTTCCGGGTGACGGGCAACTATCGGCCGGTCGTCCAGGTGATCTTGCCCAAGTATCAGGGCGGACAAGTGCAGTTCCTGTGCGATGGTCAGCAGATGGCCTTCCCGGGCTACAGCAAGACGGCAGGCTTCTGCCGGCCTGGCAAACCCTCAAGCCCAGGCTTTGGTGTACCCGGCTCGCCAGTACTGACACCGGCGCAATCTGCGGCCCAGGCGGCTCAGGCCGCACAACAGGCGGCCCAGGCGGCGCAACAGGCACAGGCTGCGGCCCAGGCAGCGCAAGCCCTTGCGGCTGCCCAGGCGGGGCAATCTTCCGGTCAGCTTCCACAGTCCTCGGGGCCGACGCCGCAATCTTCCGGTCAATATCCCCAGGCTTCCGGGCAATCACCTGCGCAGGCTGCTGCTCAGGCCGCCGCTCAGGCGGCAGCCTTCGCCCAGTCTGCCGCCGCTGCCGCCCAGGCGGCGCAAAGTGCTGCCCAGTCGGCCCAGGCGATACAGGCAGCTGCGCAGAGTGGCCAGATGACTCAGGCCCAGCAGGCCGCGCTGGCGGCTGCCCAGGCCCAGGCCGCGCAAAGTGCCGTGGCAGCGCAAACCGCTGCAGCCCAGGCCCAGGCGGCCGCGGCTGCAGCGGCGGCGGCGCAGACCGAGGCGGGCTACTGCCGGAAGTACATCGAGAGTGCCACCTGGGTACAACGTGACGAGCCGGGCTACGGACTGATCTGGTCGCTGCAGGTCAAGCCGACGGAGTGCGCGCGGCGGATGGGACCTGACCAGACCGACCGCGCGTATCGCGAACTGTACGAGATGTTCAAGACCGATCCGCGCTGGACCGAGAATATCAATCCTGGCTCCATGCGCCGGCAATTCGTCTGCCACCGCGTCGGTGTACCCGACAAGGAACTCTGGAACCTCGAGCCGGCACGGCCCTACGTTTCCAATGAGGCTTCGCTGAACTTACCGTACATCTGCAACCCGTTGCCGTCCGACGCCGGTAAATAGACCGGGCTGCCAAGCCCCTGCCAGCATCCGCTGCCGGCAGGGGTATTTTCATGGGCCTGCGGTCGGCTTTGCGCCTGACCTGATATTTCTGTCAGTTTCGCGTTCCGGTCGTTGCGTGCAGATTGTCCTTGCGGCGTCGAGTTGTGGCTGTCCAGTCGTTGTTGCGTCGGATCACTCATTGATGAACTGCTTCGGCGGTTTTCGGAGAAACAACGATGAAAAGACGTATAGATGGTTGGACGCTGGTGATGGCGTTGCCATTGCTTGCGCAAGTGACGCTGGCCCATGCGGCGACCTGCGAGGAGGTTCTGCCCCAAGTCCAGCGTTACTACGACAACACGGCCGACAGTTGCATCGACGAGAACGGCAAGGAACAGGCCGCCTACAACTGCGCCGGAATAATAGCCCGTGGGACGCAGCGTCCTGAGCGCACGGGCGGCAACGCTGGGGATTTTTACGTTTGGCAGGCAAGTCCCAAGGCGCAGGAACAGGGTACCCAGTCAGCGACCTACCTGCGCGATGACATCAAGTACAGGGATGTAACGGTATTCAAGGACAACTGGACCAATTACAACGACGGCTATGCGATCACGCCCCCACCTCTCGTGCGCGCTGGGAGCACTCCGGTTTACCTGGCTTGTGGCCTCCCCGTGGATCAGTGGGCCAACGAGCGAAACAGCCAAGGTTGTGGCGACAATCTGAAGACTGCACAAGCCGAAACAAGCTGCAAGGCTCAAGGAGTGACGGGTGATGGCTGGCCAAAGGTCTATGCCTTGCCGCACCTGTACAACCAGGTCGAGCTGATTGGTGGAAACTCCTGCATTTTTGATTTCAGGACCATGGACAACCTCGAAAGCACCGATGCTTTCCGGCAGTTCCTCGAAGCTCGCCGGGGCTTCGAGCGTCTCCCCGACCAGGATACCGCGTTCGGTTCCTACACCGAGGTCCGCTTCAACAATTCCCCGGATAACAAGCCGCCTGTCTGGTTCTTCTTCTACAGCGCTGCCGAAGGGCGCGAGGACGCAGAAAAGAATGCCCGGGAATACAAGGAACAGACCGGCATCGACGTGCCGGTGCTGGAGATTCATTACCCCGAGAGCAAGAACGACAAGGCCACTTTTTCTTGCAAGGCCTCACCGCAACCCACTCCCGCTCCGGTTCCTGTGCCCGACACCAATGCCGCTGAGCTGGCTGCCGGTGGTTGGGGGACCGGGGGGGATCCGAAGCAATGCTCGCGCTACTTCGACTCGGTCTTCTGGATAACCCGCTGGGATCCGGGCTTCAACGCCTTCGTCGAGTCTGTGTCGGTCACGCCCTCTGCCTGCGGTCGCGAGATCGGTCCGGACCAGACCGAGGCAGCCTTCGCCGAATTGAAAAAGAAAGCTACCGCTGAACCAGGCGGAGTAGCCAAGTGGAACAACCAGGACGGTACCTTGCGTCGTCAGTATGTTTGCCATCTGGTCCTGGAGGAGAATGGTCTTCCGGTTCGGTTCAAGAAGGAATACAACCTCGAACCGATCCGTCCGGAGGTCTCGCATGAGCAGTCGCTGATCGACCGGTGCAATTCCGTCGCGCCAGGGGGCGCCAACACAGGAAGTGCCGGGTCTAATGCCGGTGGCTGGGGGCCCAATGGTTCGAAGCAATGCTCGCAGTACATCAGTTCGGTAAGGTGGGTGCCCCGCAAGTTCGCTGAGTATGGCGACCGAACCATTATGTCGCTGGAGGTTATTCCCACCGACTGCGGGCGTCAGATCGGTCCGGACCAGACCGATAAGCTGATGGCCGAGGTCAAGCAGAAGGCCCTGGCAGCTGATAAGCGTGGCGCAGAATACTGGGGTGACAAGGACCGCTCGATGCGCCTGCAGACCACTTGCCTGATGAAAAACCACAGGGACAAGCGCGAATGGAACATCGAGTCGATCCGGCCAAACGAGCTGACCTTCCAGCAATACGAAGCCGCCGATTGCAATCCGAAATGATCCGCTGAGACCAGGAACCGCCGCTACCCCGGTAAGGTAGCGGCGGTTTTTTTCACACCCGGAACTGCCCCAGCACATTCTCTAGATGCGCACTCAGCCGATTCAGCGCACGCCCCGACTCGCTCGAGTGCTGGGCGGCGAGGGTGGTCTCGCGGGACAGCCCTGCGGTTTCGGTGACGCTGCGGTTGATGTCTTCCACCACATGGGATTGCTGCAGGGTAGCGCTGGCGATCGAGGCATTGAGTGCGGTGAGGTTATGCAGCGCCTGGCTGATGGCATCGAGGCTGGCCCCGGCTTCACTGGCTTGCGCGACGGTCTCGCGGGAAACCTGGCTGCTGGCGTCGATGGCCTTGACCGCTGCTTCCGACTGGCCTTGCAGGTGTTCGATCATCGCCTGGATCTCGGCGGTGGACTGCTGGGTGCGCTGGGCCAGCAGGCGCACTTCGTCGGCGACCACGGCGAAGCCGCGTCCCTGTTCCCCGGCCCGGGCCGCCTCGATGGCGGCGTTGAGCGCCAGCAGGTTGGTCTGCTCGGCGATGGAGCGGATCACCTCCAGTACGCTGCCGATCCGCGTGCTCTGCCCGGCCAGGGCCTGGATGACCTGGACCGCTTCGTCGATGGTGGCCGAGAGTTCGTCGATCTTGCGCAGGCTGCCCTGGATACTCTGTTGGCCCTGGCGAGCGCAATCCTGGGCGGCGCTGGTCTCGCCGGAGGCCTGTTCGGCATGCTTGGCGACATCCTGCACCGCATAGCTGACTTCATTGATTGCCGTGGCTACCTGTTCCATCTGCTGCGATTGCTGTTCGCTGCACTGGCGGGTCTGCTCGGCGGTACTGCCGACGGCACCGGCGGAGCCGTCCAGTTCATGGGCGGCCTCGCGCAGGCGGCTGACCACCTGCTGCAGTTGCCCGGTAAAGGCGTTGAAATGCTGGCCGAGGCGGGTGATTTCGTCGTTGCCGTGGGTGTCGAGCCGGCGGGTCAGGTCGGCTTCGCCACTGGCGATGGTGGCCATGGCGTCCTCGGCTTCGCGCAGGGGCCGGACAATGCTGCGGGCAATCATGATCACCAGCAGGGCGAGGATCACTGCAATGCCGATTCCGACCAGCGAGGCGTCGCGTAGTTGGCGGTAGAACTCGGCCTGCATGTCGTCGATATAGATGCCCGAGCCGATGACCCAGCCCCAGGGCTGGAACAGCTGGATATAGGAGGTTTTTTCCACCGGCTCGCTGGCGCCGGGCTTGGGCCAGCGGTAATCGATGCTGCCGGCGCCCTTGGCCTTGGCCAGCGCTACCATCTCGTTGAACAGGGCGAAGCCGTCCGGATCGCGAACCGCCGACAGGTCCTGGCCCTCGAGCTTCGGATTGGTCGGGTGCATGATCATCCTGGGGCCCAGGTCATTGATCCAGAAGTAGTCGTTCTGGTCGTAGCGCAACCCGCGCACGGCATTCATGGCCTGTTGCTGGGCAGCTTCGCGGCTGAGGGTACCGGCGCTTTCCAGGCCTTGGTAATAGGCCAGGATACCGGCGGCAGTTTCCACCACATGGCGGGTTTTCTCGGCCTTGGCCTTGTACAGGTCGGTGTGGATCTGGTTGAGCATGAGCAAGCCGAGGGTCACCAGCATCGCTACGGCCAGCACCAGGATGAGCCACAGGCGCCGGCTGATCGACATACCGCGTAAAGTCTTCATAAAAGTGGCCTCGAGTTCTTGTTATTGTCACGAGCATCCAAGCACGCTTTGCCGCTTCTACCTACTCGACCAATGGATAAGTCGTTGATTCGGCAGGCTCCGTTGCGTACGACCGGGCAGCGTTTGTCCGACGGGTCTGATAGGATCTCGGCCTTTGCGGGCCAAAACTGAAGGGTACGCCGGCTTTTTTCTGCGGCGCTCAGCGAGTCTGGGTCTCTAAACCAAGCAACGAATACTACAAAGGGGCATGCCGCGAGCATCGCCTCACGGGGGAATGATGGATTTTTGGACCGCCATGCAGGCAGTGATTCTCGGCATCGTCGAGGGACTTACAGAGTTTTTGCCGATCTCCAGCACCGGCCACCAGATCGTCGTGGCCGACCTGATCGACTTCGGTGGTGAACGGGCCATGGCCTTCAACATCATCATCCAACTCGGGGCGATCCTGGCAGTGGTATGGGAATTCCGGCGCAAGATACTCGACGTGGTGGTTGGCTTGCCGAGGCAGCGCCAGGCCCAGCGCTTTACCGCCAACCTGCTGATCGCCTTCTTCCCGGCGGTGATCCTCGGCGTCGCCTTTGCCGATTTGATCCACCATTACCTGTTCAACCCGATCACCGTGGCCGTGGCACTGGTGGTGGGCGGGGTAATCATGCTCTGGGCCGAGCGCCGCGAGCATGTGATCCGCGTCCAGGAAGTCGACGACATGCGCTGGACCGACGCCCTGAAGATCGGCTGCGCCCAGTGCCTGGCGATGATTCCGGGAACCTCCCGTTCCGGCTCGACCATCATCGGCGGCCTGCTGTTCGGCCTGTCGCGCAAGGCCGCCACCGAGTTCTCGTTCTTCCTGGCCATGCCAACCATGGTCGGCGCCGCCGTGTATTCGGGCTACAAATACCGGCACCTGTTCCAGCCGGATGACTTCATGGTCTTCGCCATCGGTTTCGTGGTCTCGTTCATCTTCGCCATGATCGCCGTGCGCGGCCTGCTCAAATTCATCGCCAGCCACAGTTACGCGGCGTTCGCCTGGTATCGCATCGGCTTTGGCCTGCTGATCCTGGCGACCTGGGTATTCGGCTGGGTCGATTGGTCGGTGGCCCAGGGGTGATGCATTACCCGCGCCTGAAACTGGTCGCCTTCGTGGTGCTCTGCCTGCTGCCCGTGGGCGGAGCACTCAAGGTCGGGCTGGCGGGGCAGTTCTGGCTGCCGGTGCTGGCCTATCTGCTGATGAGCCTGGTCTGTGCCGGGCTCTACTGGCATGACAAGCGCCAGGCACTGGCGCAGGGGCAGCGGATCCCGGAGAAGGTCCTGCATCTGCTCGAGTTTCTCGGCGGATGGCCAGGGGCGCTGGTCGGGCAGCAGGCCTGGCGGCACAAGACGCGCAAGCTTTCCTACCAGTTGGTGTTCTGGATGATTGTGCTGATCCACCAGGCCATTTGGGTGGACTGGCTGTTTCTCGGGCAGTGGAAGCACATTTTCTGAGCCGGGGCGACGCAAGCCACGCTCCTACAGGTCCCGCGCAAGCCCAGCCCGCAGCGCCTTCGGCAGTTTGCTCACCACCAACTGGTGCGAGCGAGTCAACAGATCCTCCAGTGCTTCCCTACCCAAGGCATAAGGCCAGGCCACACTGATCCAGTGCGCCCGTGCGAGATACGGCGCCGGCCTGACCCCGGGCAGATCCACGTAACCCACGAACAGGTCCTTGTCGACCTTGAACGACAATCCCGCTCCCGCCAGGTCCATCACTGCGAACATCTTGTTCCCGGCGACGGAGAACACCCGCACGCCGCCCCATTTGTAGTCTTCCCGGGCACCCGGCAAGCCCAGGCAGAAGGCTGCAACCTGTTCTTCGTTCAGCTGCCGCTCAGACATAACGCTCTCCACATTCCTCGAAGGACTCCACCAGATGGTCGATCCAGGCTCGCACCGCTGGCAGCACACCGCGTCGATGAGGGTAGACCGCCTGCAGGAACCCGCTGGGCATCGACCAGTCCGGCAGCAGATTGACCAGTTCGCCTCGGGCCAGCTCTTGCTCGCAGTGCAGCAGGGGCAGGGCGGTGAAACCAAGGCCGGCCAGGGCGGCGGCCTTGCGCACGACGAAGTCGTCGATGGCCAGGCGCGCTTCCAGGGCCAGTTCTTCGCGCTTGCCGTTGCCATCGAGCAGGCGCAGGTGCACCAGGCGATCGGCCTCCACTGCGCCCAGGACGGGAAGCCCGGCCAGCTCGGACGGGTGCCCGAGCGGGTGCGCGCGGGCGAACTCCGGTGACGCCACCAGTTGCATCTGCGCCCGGTTGAGGCGGCGGGTGACCAGGGCGGGGTCTTCGTCCCCGACATCACGCACGCGCAGCGCAACGTCGATGCCTTCGTTGATCAGATCGACGCGGCGATTGACCAGGACCATCTCCAGTTGCACCTGCGGATATAAGGCCAGAAAGCGCGTGATGACCTCCGGCAGGAAGGCATGGGCCAGGCCGACCGGGCTCGATACCCGTAAGCGTCCACGAGGTTCGCTGGTCATGCTGGCCACCGCCTCTTCGGCCATTTCGGCCTCAAGCAGCATGGCCTGGCAGTGCCGCAGGTAGCGCTCGCCCACGGCAGTCAGCTTGAGCTGGCGGGTGGTGCGTTGCAGTAGTCGGGTGCCGAGGCGTTCTTCCAACTCGGCAATGCGCCGCGACAGGCGCGACTTGGGAATGCCCAACTGGCGACCGGCGGCGGCGAAGCCACCGGCTTCGACAACGCGGGCGAAGTAGAACAGGTCATTGAGGTCTTGCATGATTGTTCCATTGGTGGGACGAACTGGCGCGAATTCGCCATCTTATCACTCATTGATCATGCCGGTAGGATTCACTCCATCGTCACCGCTGACCCGCGGTCCTCACATCAGGGAGAATCCCATGAAGCTCTTGCATATCGATTCCAGCATCCTCGGCGACAACTCGGCTTCGCGCCAGCTGAGCCAGCAAGTGGTCCACGCCTGGCAGGCCGCCGAGCCGGGTGTCGAGGTGATCTACCGCGACCTCGCTGCCGACGCCATCAGCCACTTCTCTTCGGCAACCCTGCTGGCCGCCGGTACCCCGGAAGAAGCCCGTGACGCCGCCCTGGCCCATGAGGCCAAGCTGAGCGCCGATACCCTGCAGGAGTTCCTGGATGCCGACGCCGTGGTGATCGGTGCGCCGATGTACAACTTCAGCATCCCCAGCCAGCTGAAAGCCTGGATCGACCGCATCGCCGTCGCCGGCAAGACCTTCCGCTATACCGAAGCCGGCCCTGAAGGGCTGTGCGGTAACAAAAAGGTGATCGTGGTGTCCACTGCCGGTGGCCTGCATGTTGGCCAGCCTACCGGTGTCGGCCATGAAGAATTCCTCAAAGTGCTCCTCGGCTTCATCGGCATCACCGATGTCGAGTTCGTCCGCGCCCACGGCCTGGCCTATGGCGAGGAGCCGCGCAACAGCGCAATCCAGGCGGCCCAGGCACAGATTGCCAACGAGCTGTTCGCTGCCGCCTGATCCTGCTGTCAGGAGTTTCATCCAGCTTTCATGCGCTGTGTTTTGGCCCGCTCTATGCTTGGCATGGAGCGGGCCATCGCCGTTTGGATCAAGGTGAAACGAAAATGCAGGTTCTGCGGACGTTGCTGGTGCTTTCGCTGCTTGGGTGCAGCCTGCTGGTGCAGGCCGAACCGGCGCAGCACTGGAGCGTCGGCCTGCATCGCATGACGGTGCCCGATCCGCTGGACGGCCAGCCAATGCAGGTGCTGGCGTTCTATCCCTCCAGCGGCCAGCCCCATGTACGGCGTATCGACGGCTATCGGCTCAACGTGGCGGCCGAGGGGCCGGTGGTGATGGGGCGCTTCCCGCTGCTGGCGCTGTCCCACGGCAATACCGGCACGCCGATGGCCCTGCATGACCTGGCCAGTGCCCTGGCGCGGCGCGGCTTCGTGGTGGTCGCTGCGGTGCATCCCGGCGATAACAACAAGGACCACAGCCGTCTCGGCACCTTGAGCAATCTCTATGGCCGTCCTTTGCAGATCAGCGCGGCGATCACTGCCGCCCTCGACGATCCACTGCTGGCTTCCGAGGTCAGCCCCGACCAGGTGGGCATGATCGGCTATTCGGCCGGCGCCGAGACCGCCTTGATCCTTTCCGGAGCACGACCCGACCTGCAGCGCCTGCGGCGTTACTGCCAGGAGCGTCCGCAGGATGCCGACGCCTGCACCCGGCAGGGTGAGCTGATCGCCGATCGCGACGACCTGCTCCCCGAAGCCGACCCGCGGATTCGCGCATTGCTGTTGATGGCCCCGCTGAGCCTGAGCTTCGGGCGCCAGGCGCTGGCGGACGTCAAGGTGCCTTCGCTGATCTACAGTGGCGATCATGACCAGTTGCTGGCGGTGGACAAGAACGCCGAGGCCCTGGCGCGCAAGCTGCCGGTGACGCCCAACTACCGCCGCCTGGAAGGCGCGGGGCATTTCGTCTTCATGTCACCTTGCGATGAGGTGCAGCGGGCGCGGATGCCCGCCCTGTGCACCGATGCCGAAGGTGTCGATCGCCTTGGCATCCACCTGTCGCTGCAGTCGGAGGCCTCGCACTTCTTCAACAAGGCCCTGGGCGTTTCCGCTCGCGCCGGCCTACATACCGCCGGTAACTGAGCGGCGCAACAGCAGCGTCACCAGCGCTACGCCGAACAGAGAGAGCAGCGCCGCCACGCAGAAGATCCAGGCATAGCCCAAATGGGCGGCGACGAATCCCATCACCGGTCCGGCGATCGCCAGGGCCAGGTCGAAGAACACTGCGTAGGCGCCAAGCCCGGCGCCGCGACTGGTGGTCGGCACTTGCCGGATCGCCTCTACCCCCAAGGCCGGATACACCAACGACAGGCCGAAGCCGGTCAGGCCGGCGCCAACCAGGGCCAGTACCGGCGAGGGGGCCAGCCAGAGCAGCGCAAGGCCCAGGGTCTCGACGGTCATGCAGGCGATAGCCACGCGGTAGCCACCCCATTGGTTAACCGCGTTGACGAACAGCAACCGCGCGCAGATGAAGCACACGCCAAACGCGCTGAGGCACCAGGCCGCGCCGCTCCAGCCGCGCTCCAGATAGAAGAGGGTGACGAAGGTAGTCAGGGTGCCGTAGCCGATCGACGCCAGGGTCAGGGCCAGGCCGCACGGTGCGACACGGCCGAAGGCGGCCCAGAACGGCAGGCGCTCGCCACGCACGACCGGCAGCGAAGGCTGGCTGCGGATCACCAGCAAGGCGATCAGGGCCAGCACGGTCAATGCCAGGCCGATGCTCCAGAAACCGCTCTCGCCGGCGAGGAACACCCCGACCGGTGCGCCGATGGCAATGGCACCGTAGGAGGCGATGCCGTTCCAGCTGATCACCCGTGCCGTGTGCTCGGCGCCGACCTGGCCGATGCCCCAGCTCAGGGTGCCGACGCCGATCAGCCCCTGAGCCACCCCCAGCAGCACCCGACCCACCAGCAACAGCATCAGGCTCACCAGCGGCAGGCTGAGCACCAGTGCCGAAGCCCAGGTCAGCAGGCCGGCCAGGGCAATGCCGATCAGGCCGTAGGCGATGGACCGCCGCGTCCCCAGGCTGTCCGCCAGGCGCCCGGCCATGGGCCGGCTGAGCAGGGTGGACAGGTATTGAATACCGATGACCAGCCCGGCTACCACGGCGCTGTAGCCGAGCACATCGTGGACATGGCCGGGCAATACCGCGATCGGCAGGCCGATGCAGATAAAGGCTATGAAGGTGTAGAAGACGATCGAGAGAATGCGCAGGGTGATGGACAGCGACGAGGGCGAAGCGGAGGGTGCGGCAGGCATGGGGTTTCGTTCGCAGGCAAGCGGTTGAAGTCTTGCATCATGGCTGCGTGCGGAAATAAAAGAAAGCAGGCTAACGAATTAATCGATCAATTGTTGCTCACGTCCCGGTATGTGGGACTTGGCGTTGGGGCCGCAAAGCGGCCCCATGGGTTTATCAGACCACGACGCCCTGGCTGCGCAGGTAGTCGTCGTAGGTGCCGCTGAAGTCCACCACACCATCCGGGCTCAGCTCGATGATGCGGGTGGCGAGCGACGACACGAACTCGCGGTCGTGGCTGACGAAGATCAGCGTGCCCGGGTAGTTTTCCAGGGCCAGGTTGAGCGCCTCGATGGATTCCATGTCCAGGTGGTTGGTCGGCTCGTCCATCACCAGCACGTTGGGCTTTTGCAGGATCAGCTTGCCGAACAGCATGCGGCCTTGCTCACCACCGGAAATAACCTTCACCGACTTGAGGATCTCGTCGTTGGAGAACAGCATGCGCCCGAGGGTACCGCGGATCACCTGTTCGCCCTGGGTCCACTGGCCCATCCAGTCGAACAGGCTGACGTCGTCCTCGAAGTCGTGGGCGTGGTCCTGGGCGTAGTAGCCGACTTCGGCACTTTCGGTCCATTTCACGCTGCCGGCGTCCGGCGCCATTTCGCCTACCAGCATGCGCAGCAGGGTGGTCTTGCCGATACCGTTCGGGCCGATTACCGCAACGCGCTCGCCGGCTTCGACGGTGAAGCTGAAGTTCTTGAACAGTTGCTTGTCTTCGAAGCCCTTGGAGACTTTCTCCAGGGTCACGGCCTGGCGGTGCAGCTTCTTGGTCTGTTCGAAGCGGATGAACGGGCTGACCCGGCTCGACGGTTTGACCTCGGCCAGCTGGATCTTGTCGATCTGCTTGGCGCGGGACGTGGCCTGCTTGGCTTTCGAGGCGTTGGCCGAGAACCGGCTGACGAAGGTCTGCAGTTCGGCGATCTGCGCCTTTTTCTTGGCGTTGTCGGCCAGCAACTGCTCGCGGGACTGGGTCGCGGCGGTCATGTACTCGTCGTAGTTGCCCGGGAACAGGCGCAGCTCGCCATAGTCCAGGTCGGCCATGTGGGTGCAGACCGAGTTGAGGAAGTGACGGTCGTGGGAAATGATGATCATGGTGCTGTTGCGCGCCGTGAGGATGTTTTCCAGCCAGCGGATGGTGTTGATATCCAGGTGGTTGGTCGGCTCGTCCAGCAGCAGCACTTCCGGATCGGAGAACAGCGCCTGGGCCAGCAGCACACGGAGTTTCCAGCCGGGTGCGACTTCGCTCATCGGTCCGAAATGCTGTTCCAGCGGGATACCCAGGCCCAGCAGCAGCTCACCGGCGCGGGATTCGGCGGTGTAGCCGTCCATCTCGGCGAACTCGGTTTCCAGCTCGGCGACGGCCATGCCGTCTTCCTCGGTCATCTCCGGCAGCGAATAGATGCGGTCGCGCTCGGCCTTGACCTTCCACAGCTCTTCGTGGCCCATGATCACGGTGTCGATCACGGTGAACTGCTCGTAGGCGAACTGGTCCTGGCGCAGCTTGCCGAGCCGGGTGTTGGGTTCGAGCATGACCTGGCCAGCGCTTGGCTCCAGATCGCCGCCGAGGATCTTCATGAAGGTGGACTTGCCGCAGCCATTGGCGCCGATCAGGCCGTAGCGATTGCCGTTATTGAACTTGACGGAAACGTTCTCGAACAGCGGTTTGGCGCCAAACTGCATGGTGATATTGGCTGTTGAAATCAAAGTGCTTACCTATCAGTAACTGGGGTGACGCCTTGCAGCCCGGGGCAGACGCATTCGTCCGCCGTGCGCCGGAGGCACGTCAGGACCGGGCTGTCGAGGAGGTGAAGGCGGGGGTAGGGCCGGATTTTGGCGCGCATTGTCGCACAGCTTGCAGGGGAGTTGCATGACGGTGTTGCGTGACCGTTCGCAATCGCCGGCTGGCCTCGGTTTCAAGGACGGTCATTCGATCTGCTTGACCAGCAACCGGCCTTCGTCGAGCCTGGCACGCTCGCTCCACGAGACGATATGGCTTGCCTTGTTCCAGCGCACCTTGCTGATCCCGCTTGCCCCGGCCGTGGCCATCGCTTCGTCGATGCAGCGCAAGCCCACGGTCGCCCCCACGCAGGTACCGTCGATCAGCAAGGCGGTCTTCCAGGCTTCCAGCCAGTTCATGCCGCTGTGGTTGGTCACCACGACTTTCTTCAGGCCGTTCTTTACATAGTGGATTTCGTACTTGTCTTGCATATCCCTTCCATGGGCCTTTCGCGCAAGGGCTTACTTTAACCTCGTGGCAGTCGGAATAGAGCGCTCAAGGTGAAAAATGCCAGCATCGTTTACAGTGCCTGCACCCTGTAGTTAACTGGACGACCGATCTGCCGAGAAAAACGACCGTGCCCCTGCATTTCCGGCCTGTCCAGGCCAGCGACATCCCGATCATCTGTGGTTTTGCCCAGTCTGCCGAGGAGGCATTCTTCTTCTTCCCCAGAGCTACCTGGCCACTGACCTCCGGGCAATTGGCCACGGCGATCGCCCAGCGCAGCGATTCCAGTGTGGTGGTCGAGGGGGACGAGGTGCTGGCGTTCGCCAACTTCTACCAGTGGGAGCAGGGCGGTACCTGCTCGCTGGGCAATGTGCTGGTGGCGCCTGCTGCCCGGGGCCGTGGCGTGGCGCGCTACCTGGTCGGGCAAATGATGGAGGTTGCACGCAGCCGTCATCAGGCCCGTGAAATGAAGGTGTCCTGCTTCAATCACAACACTGCCGGCCTGTTGCTATACCCGAAGCTTGGCTTCGTACCCTTCGGCATCGAGGAGCGCCAGGACCAGGACGGTCGCCGTGTCGCCCTGGTGCAGATGCGCCAGGCGCTTTGATCGCCATGATCCAACACCCCGGAAACAGCCCCATGCATGATGAAGACGAACTCCATGAGCCGGAACACGACCACCTGCTCGATCACGAATTCCACGACCACGAGGAAGGCGAGGCATACGCCGACCCGATGTTCGATGACGTCGATGAAGACGAGGAGTATGGCCTGGATGTGCTGGACGACGAGGATCACGAAGATCACTTGGACGATTGATCCCCGGCGCCCGGCTTAATGGCGGAAGCGTGGTAGCGGCCTGTCGAGGGAGAGGGTGGTGAGGGTACGTTTCACCAGCACTTCATCCGCTTCCACCGCCCGCAGGCTCTCGCGGATCCTGCCTGCGGCGGGCAGGTCGCCCTGGCTGTCGATCCAGTCGGCGATGTCCTTGCAGGCGCTTGCCAGGCGCTCCTGGCGATGGTTGATGAGGGTGAGCAGGGTTTGAATGTCTTTGTCGGACATGACTCGTTCCTCCTGTAAGCGATTTTAGTGTAGCAGCGCCATGGAACCGGAGTGGTGATATGAGCAGGGTGATTCGACTAAGCCGCAACCTTGAAGGGCGCGATCTGGCAGTCGGCGATGTCCATGGGCATTTTTCCCGTTTGCGCGAGGCGCTGGAGCGGGTGGCGTTCGACCCGCTACGGGACCGCCTGTTCAGCGTCGGCGACCTGGTGGACCGCGGCCCGGAGTGCGAAGAAGCCCTCGACTGGCTGGCGCAGCCGTGGTTTTACGCGGTGCAGGGCAATCACGAAGCCCTGGCGATTTCCCACGTGCGTGGCGAGTGGCTGGACTACCGCCTGTACCTCGCTGCGGGTGGCGGCTGGTTTCTCGATCTCGAGGAAGCCGAGCAACTGCGCTTTGTCGAAGCCTTCGAACAACTGCCCCTGGCCCTTGAGGTAGACACGGCGCTGGGCCCGGTCGGTCTATTGCACGCCGATTGCCCGCTGGTGCGCTGGCGCGATCTGCTGCCCTTGCTCGAGCAATCCGCGGTTCCGGAGAAGATCCGCGAGGTCTGCCAATGGTCGCGGCTGCGCTTGAAGGAAGAGAACACCCGCGGCGTCGATGATCTGCGCGCGCTGCTGGTCGGGCATACGCCGGTGCCGGACGTGAAGGTGCTGGGCAATGTCTGGCATATCGATACCGGTGGCTGGTCCAAGGGCCATTTCACTTTGCTGGACCTGGCGACCCTGATGCCTGCCTAGCCCGCTTCCTAGTGCTAGATCACTGCAAATCATGCAGTAATGAAGTGCAACTACACGGTCTTGTTGCCCGATGAGGCAGTTTTCATACTCCGGCCATCGACAATAGTTGCCTGGACAGGCAAGGAGAACAGCAATGCCTCGCGCAATACGTTTCAGCCAGCCCGGTGCCCCGGATGTTCTTGAACTGCATGAAGTGGCGGAGTCGGCGCCAGGTCCCGGCGAGGTATGGCTGGAGCAGGAGGCCATCGGCGTCAACTATCTGGATGTCACCCAGCGCAAGGGTGTGGTACCCGTGCCGCTGCCGGGCGGGCTCGGCCTGGAGGGCGCGGGCCGGGTCGTGCGGGTCGGGGCAGGGGTGGACAATGTCGCGGTAGGCGATCGGGTCGCCTACGCCACCGGTCCCTTGGGCGGCTACGCCAGCGCCCGGCTGTTTCCTGCCGAACGCCTGGTCAAACTTCCGGATTCGGTCAGCTTCGAAGATGCCGCAGCCGTGCTGTTCAAAGGCATCACCGCCCAGTACCTGCTTACCTCCACCTATGCCGTAGGACCGGGAACCACGCTGTTGCTCTACGGCGTCGCCGGTGGGCTGGGTTCGCTCATGGCGCCTTGGGCCAAGGCTCTGGGCGCCCGGGTGATCGGCGTGGTTTCGCGCCCGGCCAGCGTCGACAAGGCCCATGCCCTCGGTTGCGATGAGGTTTTGGTTTTCGACCCGCAAACCCTGGCTACCGACGTCGCGCGCATCACCCACGGGCGCAAGGTGGACGTAGTCTACGACCCGATAGGCCGTCTCTCCTTCGACGCCTCCCTCGACAGCCTGCGCCCGCGCGGCCTGATGGTCTCCTTCGGCGCGTCCAGCGGTGCTCCGGCGCCGGTGGAAATGGCCACCCTCAACGGCAAGGGCTCGCTGTTCATCACCCGGCCTTCGCTGGCCGCCCATACCGCCACGGCCGAGGAATACCAGGCCCGCGCCGCCGACGTGCTGGCTGCTCTCGAGGCGGGTATCATCAGCCCGCGCATCTGGGCCCGCCATCGGCTGGCCGATGCCGCCCAGGCCCACGCCGACCTGGAATCCGGACGATCCTCGGGAGCGATCATTCTCACGCCATGAACCTCGATTTGCTGGACAATCCGCACAGCGATGAAATCGCCGCGTTCCTTGCCGTTGCCGCGCAAGGTTCCTTCGTTGGCGCCGGGCGCCTGCTGGAGCGCCATCCCTCGGTGATCTCCAAGCGCGTGGCGGCGATGGAAAAGCGCCTCGGCGTGCGCCTGATCGAGCGCTCGACCCGCCAGGTGCGGGTCACGCCGACCGGCGAAAAACTCGAACAGCGCCTGCGCGCCGCCCTCGGCATGATCGCCGAAGCCGAGCAACAGGCCATTTCCGGTGCCGCCGAGGTGCGCGGGGTATTGCGCCTGGCCCTGCCGGCAGCCATGGGGCGCCTGTGCATCGGGCCCATGCTGCCGGAGTTTCTCGAGGCCTGGCCGCAGGTGTCCATCGTCGCCGACTACAGCGAACGCCTGGTGGACATCATCGAGGAGGGCTTCGACGTCGCCATTCGCATCGGTGAGCTGGAAGACAACCGCCTGATCGCCCGAAAACTCTGCGATCACCGGCGGATTCTCTGCGCGTCGCCGGAGTACCTGCAGCGCCGCGGCACGCCCCGGCGACCGCAGGACCTCGGCGAGCACAACTGTCTGCGTTTCAGCGGCCTGGCTTCCTTTCCGCAGTGGCGGCTGTATGCGGGCAGCGAGCAATGCACGGTGACGCCCAAGGGCAACCTCACGGCCAATGACAGCGAATCGCTACTCGCTGCCGCCCGCAGCGGCGCCGGGATCCTCGGCGCGGGGGAATGGCTGATGAGCCGTGACCTGGCGGCGGGGCGGCTGGTACAGGTGTTGCCGCAATGGCAACTGGACCCGACTGGCGGGGTATACCTGGTACGGCCCTCGGCGCGTTTTCCGGCGGCGACGGTGCTGGCGTTCAAACAGTGGATCGAGGGGCGGTTCGAGCCGGTTGCGCCCTGGCTCAAGGCGTGATGGCCCTATCGCTGGCAAGCCCCACAGGGTATGCATCGTGCTTTGGAACTGTTCTTCACGCGACAGCGCAGCCTGAAAAGGCTGGGCGGACTCCCACAGGGTTTGGCGGTGCTTACGCGTTGCCGGGGATGAGGCCCTGAAGGTCAGCCTGAAAAACCTGTTTCAAATAAAATGCATTCTCATTTACACTCCGGCCCCGGCATCCCTTCCCCAGGCAGAGCACCGTGCAGGCCGATCCCCCGCAACCCACGCTGTTGTCCACGCTGGTCCGTCATTACGACGAACTGGTGGAGCACATCCGCCGTCGCTTCGGCGAGCGGGGTTTCGCCCGCGAGGTGGTCCACGATGTCTGCGTGCAACTGCTGGAAAAGCAGGAAAAGCAAGGCATACGCAGCCCGCTTGCGCTGCTGCGCAAGATCGCCCACGACAATGCCGTTGGCCGCTACCGTGGCGAGCGCCGCCGCCAGCGCTGGCTCGTCACCGTTGCCGAATTGCCGGAGATGGAGGCGCAGATCCCCAGCCAGGAACGCCAGCTCGACGCCAGTCAGACCCTCGACCGCCTTGTCCGGGCCATCGAAAGCCTGCCACCGCGCTGCCAGATGGTCTTCGTCATGCACAAGCTCCACGAACTGCCCCAGGCCGAAGTCGCCGAGCGCCTGGGCATTTCCCTGAAAACCGTGGAAAAGCACCTGCGCCTTGGCATGGCTGCGTGCCGTGAGTACCTGGCATGAGCGAACGCAACAGCCGTCCCGACAAGTTTGCCGAGGAAGACCAGGTCATTGCCCGCCTGCGCGAAGAACTCAAGCAGCGCTTCCCCATGCCCGAACCCAAGCCGCGCAACAAGCGCACCCGTATCCTCAGCGCCGGCCTGTTGTCGCTGGCGGTACTGGCGACCCTGGCGTGGCTGGACCCGGCCTATCGCAGCGAGCACTACCTGACGCGGGTCGGCGAGCGGCAGACCCTGAACCTGGCCGATGGCACCGTCGTCACCCTCGACGCTGCCAGCGAACTTGCGGTCAGTTGGCACCTGTTCAGCCGGCGTAGTGAACTGCAACGTGGCCAGGCGCTGTTCGAGGTGGCGCCGCGGATATACCGGCCCTGGCTGGTCGATGCTGGCCAGGCCAGCGTCCGGGTGGTCGGGACGCGCTTCAATGTCGATCGCCACGCAAGCGAAGTACGTGTCAGCGTCGCCGAGGGCCGCGTCGCGGTCGCTGCAGGCGGCGCCGAACGCGATCTGCTGCCGGGTCAGCAGGTGCGCGCAAGCAACGCAGGTCTCGGTGCCCTGGTCGCTGTCGATGCCAACGCGGTTGGCGCCTGGCAAGGCGGGCAACTGGTTTTCCAGCGCACCCCGCTGGGCGAAGTGCTCGATATCATCGGCCGCTACCAGGACAAACCTGTGCGCCTGCAGGACGCTCGTCTCGCCACGCTGCCGGTGTCCGGCGTGTTCGACAGCGCCCATGTCGAGCGCTTGCTGGCATTGCTGCCGAGCATCCTGCCGGTAAAGCTGGGCAAGGGCGCCGACGGCTCGGTGCTGATCAGCCCACGCGGGAAAAAATAATTTTCAGCGCGAGGTAGGGTTGGGTGCGGCGGCTGGCGGCTATCTCCATAACCCTTTTCACTTCATGGAGAGCCTTGCGTGAGTCAGTCCCCGTTGTCCCTGTCGTTGCTGGCCGCCGGCCTGTTGACCAGTTCGTTCGCCCTGGCCGGCTCGGCGCCGCAGGCGTTCGATGTTCCTGCCGCAGCGCTGGAGCAATCCCTGAACACCCTGGCCCGCCAGGCCGGGGCGCAGATCCTTTTTGCCAGCGATGTCACCAGCGGCAAGCAGGCCCCGGCCCTGAAAGGCAGCTATACCCTGGAACAGGCCCTGGAGCGGCTGCTGGGCAGTAGCGGATTGAGCGTGCAGGCGCAGGGCGAGCGGACCTTCGTGGTGGTGCCCGGCGCGGCCAGCGTTGCGGCCCCCGCATCCGCGGTCATGGAGCTCTCCAGCCTGGAAATCACCTCGTCGCGCACCAGCAGCAGCCTGGTACCGCAGGCGCGCCAGGTCAGCGTGATTGAGCGCGAGCAGCTCGAACAATTGCGCGAAGGCTCCGACAGCCTGGCCACGGTGCTTGCCAAAAGCGTCCCGGGAATGGCCGATTCCAGCCGCACCATCACCGACTACGGCCAGACCCTGCGTGGGCGGACCATGCTGGTGCTGGTGGACGGCGTGCCCCTCAATACCAACCGCGACTCCTCGCGCAACCTGGCCAATATCGATCCGGCGCTGATCGAGCGGGTCGAAGTGATCCGCGGCAGCAGCGCGATCTACGGCGCCGGCGCCACCGGCGGGATCATTTCCATCACCACTCGTCCTGCGGGGGGCGAGAATCGCGCGCAAACCAGCCTGCGGGCCGAGTCGCCGCTGACCCGCCTGGGCAGCGACGGCCTTGGCGGTCAATTGCAGCAGCATGTCTCCGGTTCCGAGGGCCAGGTGGATTACGCGCTGGACTTCGGTGCCCGGCATATCGGTGCCTCCTATGACGCCAACGGCCAGCGCATCGCACCTGAACCGAGCCAGGGCGACCTGTTCGACTCCAACACCTGGAACATCGGCGGCAAGCTCGGCCTGCGCATCGACGACGAGCAGCGCATCCAGCTCGCCGCCAGCCACTACAACGCCGATCAGGACAGCGACTTCACCTCCGACCCCAGCGTGGCCCGCCTGCCGCCCGGATCGGTACCGGCCCAGGCGCTGTCGGGGCTGTCGCTGGACGAGCAGAACCAGATCAAGAACACCCTGGTCAACCTCGAATACGCCCATGCCGATGTGCTCGGTGGCACGCTCAACGCGCAGCTCTACTACCGCGACTATTTCACCCGCTTCACGCCGTTCGATGCCAGGGGTGTGGCGACCCGCGGGCGTAACGTCGACCAGGTGATGCAGAACAGCGAAGTCTTCGGCAGTCGCGTGACCCTGCGCACCCCGCTGGGCCAGGCAGGCGCCACCGAACTGCTCTGGGGTGCGGATTTCAACCAGGAACGCAGTGACATGCCGATCGACATCTTCGACCCGCGCCAGTACGACGCCAGCGGTGGCCGGGTCTACGACAAGATCGGCCGGCTCACCTATATGCCCGACCTGACCACCCGCAGCCTCGGCGGCTTTGCCCAGTTGCAGCATCGCTTCAACGAGCAGTGGTCGATGGAAGGCGGGGTGCGCTACGAGTACGCCACTGCCCGCTACGACGACTTCGTGCCGCTGTCGGAATCCACCGCGGCGTCGCCGGCGACCGTGGCCGGCGGCGAGATCAACTACGACGCCGTGCTTTCCAATATCAGCCTGACCTGGTCGCCCGTCAGCGGGCAGGAGCTGTACGCGGCCTTCAGCCAGGGCTTCCAGTTGCCGGATATCGGCGTACAGGTGCGCAATGCCCGGCGCGGTTTCGATATCGATTCGTCGAACCTGGAGCCGGTCAAGACCAACAACTATGAACTGGGCTGGCGCGGTGCCATCGGCGAGCAGACCCTGGCCAGCCTGGCGGTGTTCTACACCACCTCGAAGCTGGGCGACGTGCAGAGCTTCAACAACGGCCTGATCCTGACCCGTACCCAGGAGCGCATCTACGGCATCGAAGGCAGCGCCGACTGGCTGACCGACGACGAGCGCTGGGGCGCAGGCGGCACCGTCAGTTGGCTGAAAGGCCGTGAGAAACCGGACAACGGTGATTGGCAGGACATGACCGGCTACCGCATCCCGCCGCTCAAGGTCACCGGCTACCTGCAATACACGCCGGACGAAGACTGGAGCCATCGCGCGCAACTGACCTGGTTCGATGGCCACGACTACCGCCTGGATGGCGTGGCCAGCTTTGGCCGGCGCAAGGTGGATGGCTATGCCACGGTGGACCTGGTCAGCCAGTACCAGGTCACGGCCAACGACAAGGTCAGCCTGGGTATCCAGAACCTGTTCAACCGCGACTATTACCCGCAGTACAGCCAATTGATGCGCAGCAGCACCAACACCAGCCACCTGCCAGCGCCGGGAACGGTGTTGGCGGTGGGGTATAGCCACGACTGGTAAAGCACCGCAAGACCTGTGGGAGTGCGCTCACTCTTGTCGCACGGAGAATACGCGTACCCTGTGGGAGCGGGTTTACCCGCGATTACGTTAGTGAACCCACCATCGTAATCGCGGGTAAACCCGCTCCCACAAGGCCCACGTCGAATCGGAATCTTGTGGCTCGCCAGCTTGACGCCATCTACCACCGCCACTCACTCTGGCCTCCTTGCCCAAGGAGCCCGCCATGGACCTGTCCACCCTTGCACTGTTCATCCCTGCCTGCTTCGCCCTCAACATGGCCCCGGGGCCGAACAACCTGTTGTCCCTCAACAACGCCAGCCGCTACGGCTTGCGTACCGCCTGTGCCGCCGGGATTGGCCGCTTGTTCGCTTTCGCCGGCATGATCCTGCTCGCTGCCCTGGGGCTAGCGGTGGTACTGCACACCAGTGAATACCTGTTCCTGGCGATCAAGGTGCTGGGTGCGTTCTACCTGTTCTACATCGCCTGGCAGCTCTGGCGCGCGCCGGTGGGTGAGGGCGGGGTGGTCGTCGAGCGCAGGGGCGGGGTGCTGAAGCTGGCGCGGCAGGAGTTTTTCGTGGCGGCGGGCAATCCGAAAGCCATTCTGATCTTTACCGCATTCCTGCCCCAGTTCGTGTCGATGAACAGCGCTGTCCCGGTGAGCCAGCAGTTTCTCTGGCTGGGCGTGATGTTCCTGTTGCTGGAATGGTTTGCAATCGCCATCTACGCCTGGCTGGGGGCTTATCTGCAACGCTGGTTCAACCAGCCGGGGCCGCGGCGGTTGTTCAATCGGCTGAGTGCAGGGCTGCTGGGTTGCGCGGGGCTGGGGTTGCTGGCGGCACGGCGGGCATGAGCAAGAACGCTCAGGCTGCGTTGGCCTGGCTGGTGGGGAGAATTGCCGAAAGAGCACTGAGGGTCAGCAACAGAGGTGTACGCATACGTTGTTTCTCCATGGAAGATCAACGGCTAAGTACTGCCTCGATCCAGCGCCCGCTGGACGATGTCATAGCGATACAGGGCATTGCATGTCCGGACAACTGGCAAAAATGCTAGGTCGACGTAAAAAACCGTACGGCTTATCGGGAAAAGATCTGACGGGGGCCGGGCACTTGGCCTAGGATTCACAACGCGCCGCAAGCATGGAGCTGCGGTCCCTCAACTGCCCGGGAGTCATGGACATGCTATCTACGCTGGAACTGCGCGATATCATCGAGAAGAGTTTCTTGCCGGTTCGCTGCCGCTGCACGCTGGCAGCGGATCAGTCGCTGACCGTGCAGTTATTCAATCGCGGCTCGCCGCAGCCTGATTTGCAGGTCGCCGGTATCCGGGCGGAGCAGCTCGACAGTAGCCGGGCGATCGCCAGCCTGGTGAGCAAATTGCGTTGCCAGTTGCTGGACAAGCAGCCATTGCGCGATGCCGGCTAGATTATGGGGTGTTCTTGAGGGCCTCATCGCTGGCAAGCCAGCTCCCACAGGGTTCTGAGCTGCCCTTGCCAGCGATGAGGCCCTCAGCAACGACACAACTCATCAATCCCGATAGAACGTCTGCACCAGGTGATAGCCGAACTTGCTCTTGATCGGCCCATGCACCGTGCGCAGCGGTTTCTTGAAGATCACCTGGTCGATCGACCCGACCATCTGCCCCGGGCGGATTTCGCCCAGGTCTCCACCGCGCTTGCCTGAAGGGCAGGTGGAGTATTTCTTCGCCAGTACGTCGAAGGCCTCGCCCTTGGCAATGCGCTGCTTGAGCTGCTCGGCCTCTTCGGCGGTCTTGACCAGGATGTGACGGGCCTGTGCTTTCATGATGCGGGTGCCTCGGGGTTGCGGGTAAAAACCGGCGATTATGCCTGATCGCGCAGCTCGATGCGGTCGCGAAAATGCTCCAGCGCCTGCGGATTGGCCAAGGCGTCGGTGTTTTTCACCGGCAAGCCGTGCACAACGTTGCGCACCGCCAGTTCGACGATCTTGCCGCTGATGGTGCGCGGAATGTCCGCTACCTGGACGATTACCGCCGGGACGTGGCGGGCACTGGTGTTGTCGCGGATAACCTTGCGGATCCGCGCTTGCAGGGTGTCGTCCAGGCTCAGGCCGTCGGCCAGGCGCACGAACAGCACCACGCGCACGTCATGCTGCCATTGCTGGCCGATGGCGACGCTATCCAGTACCTGCTCGATCTTTTCTACCTGGCGGTAGATTTCCGCCGTGCCGATGCGCACGCCACCGGGGTTGAGCACCGCATCCGAGCGTCCGTGGATCGCCAGGCCGCCGTCGGCGAACTCTTCGGCATAGTCGCCTTGGCACCAGACACCGGGAAACTGGCTGAAATAGGCCGCCTTGAAGCGTTCGCCATCCGGGTCGTGCCAGAAACCCAGGGGTATCGCCGGGAAATGCCGGGTACAGACCAGTTCGCCTTTTTCGTCGAGCACCGGCCGGCCCTGGTCGTTCCACACTTCGACAGCCATGCCCAGGCCCTTGCACTGGATCACGCCGCGACGTACCGGCAGGGTCGGGTTGCCAAGGACGAAGCAGGAAACGATATCGGTGCCGCCGGACATCGAGGCCAGGCACAGGTCGCTTTTCAGCTCGCGGTACACGTAGTCGTAGCTATGCGGTGACAGCGGCGAGCCGGTGGACAGCAACAGGCGCAGGCGCTCCAGGCGATGGCTGTGCCGTGGCCGCAGGCCGGCCTGCTCCAGTGCTGCCAGGTACTTGGCACTGGTGCCGAAGACACTGATGCCTTCGGCGTCGATCAGGTCCAGCAGGCGTTCGGGGCCGGGATGGAAAGGCGAGCCGTCATACAGCACTAGCGTCGCGCCCAAGGCCAGGCCGCTGACCAGCCAGTTCCACATCATCCAGCCGCAGGTGGTGTAGTAGAACAGGCAGTCGTCGGCTTGCAGGTCGTTGTGCAGGCCGTGTTCCTTGAGGTGTTGCACCAGCACGCCGCCGGCGCTGTGGACGATGCACTTGGGCACGCCGGTGGTACCGCTGGAATAGAGGATGTACAGCGGATGATCGAAAGGCAGGGCGACGAATTCAGGCTCGCCGCCGCGTTGGTAGAAGTCGTCCCACAGGCTGGTGCGCGCCCCGGTGACGAACGCATCAAGGCGGATATCGGTGGCGCTGTAGGGCACTACCAGCAGGTGCTCCAGGCCGGGCAAGGCGGCCAGGACTTCATTGATCTTGTCTACCTGGGACAGGGATTTGCCCGCATATTGATAGCCGGCGCAGACTAGTAGCAGCTTCGGTTCGATCTGGCCGAAACGTTCGACGATACCCTGGGTGCCGAACTCCGGGGACGAGCTGGACCAGATGGCGCCAAGGCTGCTGGCGGCGAGCATGGCGACCACGGTCTGCCAGGTGTTGGGCATGCAGGCGGCGACCCGGTCGCCGACACCGATACCGGCAGCCTTGAAGGCTTTTTGCAAACCCGCGACTTCGGCGGCCAGTTCGGCATGGCTCAGGGTCACCCGCTGGCCGTCCTCGCGTACCGAGACCAGGGCGATAGCGTCATCGCGGCGGCGCAGCAAATGTTCGGCGAAGTTCAGGGTAGCGCCGGGGAACCAGCGCGCATCCGGCATCCGCGGGCCTTCCTCGAGCACGCTGGCGGGCGGGGTGCGCCAGCGTATCCGGAACTCGTCGGCCAGCGCCTGCCAGAAGGCCGGGCGCTGGTCGATGCTCCATCGATGCAGGTCGGCATAGTCCGCCAGTTCGAGGTTGAAGCGCTGATTGATGGCATGCCGGAAACCTTCCATCCGGCTGGCCTGAATACGCGCCGCATCCGGGCGCCAGAGCTCATCGTTCATGCGGGATTCTTCCTGGTGGGTCTGTCAATGTCCTGAGTCTAGCCCTTATGGTGCTGCTGATGGCCTCATCGCTGGCAAGCCAGCTCCCACAAGGTTCAGCAGCGCCGCGGACACTGTGGGAGCTGGCTTGCCAGCGATGAGGCCATCAGCAACCCAACAAATCTACTGCGCCAGCCACCCCCCATCCACATTCCACGCCGCTCCACGCACCTGGCTGCCGGCCTCGCTGCACAGGAACAGCACCAGTTCGCCCAGGTGCTCCGGGGTGACGAACGCCAGTGATGGCTGCTTCTCCGCCAGCAAGTCATGCTGTGCCTGCTGTGGGTCGGAGCCTTCGGCGATGCGCGCATCGATCTGCTGCTGCACCAGCGGCGTGAGCACCCAGCCCGGGCAAATGGCGTTGCAGGTCACTCCGCTGGTGGCCGTCTCCAGCCCGACCACCTTGGTCAGGCCGATGACCCCGTGCTTGGCCGCTACATAGGCCGCCTTGCCCACCGAGCCTACCTGGCCATGCACCGAGGCGATATTGATGATCCGCCCCCAGCCACGCTGCTTCATATCCGGCAGGGCAAGGCGCGTGCAATGGAACACCGCCGACAGGTTCAGGGCGATGATCGCGTCCCAGCGTTCAACGGGAAATTCGTCCACCGGTGCCACGTGCTGGATCCCGGCATTGTTGACAAGGATATCGATTCCGCCGAATTCCTCCTGTGCATGGGCGAACAAGGCGTCGAGCTGGGCTACGTCACCCAGGTCGGCGGGATGATGGGCAACCTTGCCGCCAAAGCGGCCGATGTCCGCCAGGGCCGCCGCCGGGTCGCCAAAGCCGTTGAGCAGGATATCGGCGCCGGCCTGCGCCAGGACCCGGGCGATGCCCAGGCCGATGCCGCTGGTGGAGCCGGTGATCAGTGCGGTTTTTCCGGAAAGCTTCATACAGGTCGGTTCCTCAAACGATGCCGGTGGCATAGAAGGTGGCGATCACGACGAACACCGCCAGGGTCTTGATCAGGGTAATGCCGAAAATGTCCTTGTAGGCCTCGCGGTGGGTCAGGCCGGTGACCGCCAGCAGGGTGATCACCGCGCCGTTGTGCGGCAGGGTGTCCATGCCGCCGCTGGCCATGGCGGCCACCCGGTGCAGCACCTCCAGCGGGATATTCGCCGCATGTGCCGCGCTGATGAAGGTATCGGACATGGCGGCCAGGGCGATGCTCATGCCGCCCGATGCGGAGCCTGTGATCCCCGCCAGCAGGGTCACGGTGATCGCTTCGTTGACAAGCGGGTTGGGGATGGCGCGCAGCGCGTCGGCCAGTACCAGGAAGCCGGGAAGCGACGCGATCACTGCGCCGAAACCGTATTCCGAAGCGGTGTTCATCGCCGCCAGCAAGGCTCCGCCGACGGCGGCCTTGGTGCCATCGGCCAGGCGGGTCTTGATGGCCTTGAAGCCACTGACCAGCACCAGCAGGATGCCCAGCAGCAACGCCGCTTCCACGGCCCAGATGGCGGTCAGCTTGGCGATATCGGTCTGTACCGGTGCGGTCATGCCCGGCAACTGCAGGGTATGGCTTTTCCCGTACCACTCGGGAATCCAGTGGGTGAACAGCAGGTTCATGATCCCTACCAGCAGCAGCGGCGACAGGGCCAGCAGCGGATTGGGCAGCTTCAGGTCGTCGGCGGTTTCCGGCTCGTTGCGCAACTCGGTGCCGTAGCCCTCGCCGGCGCGCAGGGCCTTGTTGCGCTGGCGTTGCAGGTAGAGCATGCCGGCGCAGAAGACGAACAGGGTGCCGATCAGCCCCAGCCAGGGCGCGGCCCACGCGTTGGTATTGAAGAAGGTGCTGGGAATGATGTTCTGGATCTGCGGGGTGCCGGGCAGGGCGTCCATGGTGAACGAGAACGCGCCAAGGGCGATGGTCGCGGGAATCAGGCGCTTGGGGATATTGCTCTGGCGGAACATCTCGGCGGCGAACGGATAAACTGCGAACACCACGACGAACAGCGACACGCCGCCGTAGGTCAGCAGGGCGCAGACCAGCACGATCACCAGCATCGCCTGGCGGGTGCCGAGCAGGCGAATGGCGGCGGCGACGATGGAGCGGGAAAAGCCCGACAGCTCGATAAGCTTGCCGAATACTGCGCCGAGCAGGAACACCGGGAAATAGAGCTTGATGAAGCCGACCATCTTTTCCATGAACACCCCGGTAAAGGCGGGTGCCACGGCGGACGGATCGGTCAGCAGTACCGCACCGAGGGCGGCGATGGGGGCAAACAGAATGACGCTGTAACCACGGTAGGCAGCCAGCATCAGCAGCGCCAGGGCTGCCAGGGCGATGATCACACTCATCGAGTGTCTCCTTGGTGAATCTTGTTTTTGTTGGAAACAAGGAGGTAGCAGGGACTGTGCCAGGTGTTTAAGTTACTGATTTACAAGGGTAAATTCTGTTTATCTGTATTGTCTGACCGATTTTGTCTCTGATTGGAGACTTCTGGCGAGCTCAAGGGCCTCATCGCTGGCAAGCCAGCTCCCACAGGGGCATGTGGGAGCTGGCTTGCCAGCGATGAGGCCGTTAAGAACAGAGTCTCAATCTGGAGATAGGAGTCTCTTTATTGAGACTGAATCCCCAAAGCCACCAGCTTCTTGTACAAGGTCGAGCGCCCCAAGCCCAGCTGCCGCGCCGCTTCCGGTACATTGCCGGCACAGCGCTGCAGTGCATCGCGCAACAGTTGCCGCTCGAACGCCTCGCAAGCCTCGCGATACCCCGGCACCGGCGGCGTCTCCTCGACCGCCCGAGGCATCAAGGTCCCCAACGCCCCGCGAATGTCCTCGACCTCCAACCGCGCCCGGTCCGCCAGCAAGGTCGCCCGTTCCAGCACATTCCGCAGCTCGCGGATATTCCCCGGCCAGGCATGCCGTCCCAGCAGCGCCAGCGCCTCGTCCTCCAACTCGTGCCGGCTACCGAGGTCTTCTAGGATCGCCTCGGTCAGCGCCGGCAGGTCTTCGATCCGCTCGCGCAGCGCCGGCACCTCGATAGGCAGCACGTTCAGCCGGTAATACAGGTCGGCGCGGAATTCGCCGCGCGCCATGGCCGCCTGCAGGTCCCGGGAGGTGGCGGCGATGACCCGCACATCGCTCTGCAGCATCTGGTTCGACCCCACGGGCTCGTACTCCTTTTCCTGCAACACCCGCAGCAGCTTGCTCTGCAAGGGCAAAGGCATGTCGCCGATCTCGTCGAGGAACAGCGTGCCGCCCTCGGCCAGTTGCAGCTTGCCGGCGCGGCCCTTGCGCTCGGCGCCGGTAAAGGCACCCGGTGCGGTACCGAAGAACTCGGCTTCGAGCAGGGTTTCCGGGATCGCTGCGCTGTTGATGCTGACGAATGCCTTGTGTGCCCGCGGCGAGGCCGCGTGGATGGCGTGGGCGAGCAGTTCCTTGCCGGTGCCGGTCTCGCCCAGCAGCAGGACCGGCGAATCGCTGCTCGCCGCCCGGCGCGCCCGGCGCTTGACCTCAAGGCTGGCGGCACTGGTACCGATGAATTGGGCGAAGCTGTACTTGGCCTGGCGCGCCTTGAGCAACGAGCGGGTCGAGGCCAGTTCCTGCTGCATGCTGGCGTAGCGCTTGAGCAGCGGCGACAGGCTGCGCAGTTCGTCGAACAAGGCAAAGCCGATGGCGCCGATCACTTCGCCACTCGCGTCCTGGATCGGCAAGCGCATCACCACCAGGGGCTCCTTCGGGGTGTCGAGCATGTCCAGCAGGATAGGCCGCCCCTGGTTCACCACCTCGCGCATCAGGCTGCCGGGAATGACCTGTTCGCAAGGCTGGCCGATCGCGGCACTGGCGTCGGCCAGGCCGAAACGCCGGGCATAGCGCTCGTTCATCCAGACGATCCGGGCATCGCGATCGACGATCACCGTGCCTTCGCTGGATTGCTCGATGATCTCGAACAGCGATTTGATTGCCAGGCGGCGCACCCGCTGGTAGTCCTTGAGGCTTTCGTCGTGCATGGTCATTCCGTGAATAGTGCTCAGGCCCGTGGGTCGAAGGCTTCGCGCAAGGCGTCGCCGACGAACACCAGCAGGGTCAGGATCAGGGCCAGGGCGAAGAATGCGGTGAAGCCCAGCCAGGGCGCCTGCAGGTTCTGCTTGCCCTGGTTGACCAGCTCACCCAGCGAGGCACTGCCAGCAGGCATGCCGAAGCCGAGGAAGTCCAGGGCGGTCAGGGTCGAGATTGCGCCGGTGAGGATGAACGGCAGGTAGGTGAGGGTGGCGTTCATCGCGTTGGGCAGGATATGCCGGATGATCACCAGGCGGTCCGGCAGGCCCATGGCGCGGGCGGCCTGGACGTACTCGAGATTGCGCCCGCGCAGGAACTCGGCGCGCACCACGTCCACCAGGGCCAGCCAGGAAAACAGCGCCATGATTCCCAGCAGCCACCAGAAATCCGGCTCGACGAAGCCGCTGAGGATGATCAGCAGGTAGAGCACCGGCAAGCCGGACCATACCTCCAGCAGGCGCTGCCCGAGCAGGTCGACCCAACCGCCGTGGTAGCCCTGCAGTGCCCCGGCGGTTACGCCGATCAGCGTGGAGATCAGGGTCAGGGCCACGGCGAACAGGATCGACACGCGCGTGCCATAGATCACCCGGGCCAGCACATCCCGCGCCTGGTCGTCGGTGCCCAGCCAGTTGCTGGCCGAGGGCGGGCTCGGGGCCGGCACCTGCAGGTCGTAGTTCGGCGTATCGGCGCTGAACGGGATCGGCGGGAACAGCATCCAGCCGCCGTTGCCCTCGATCAGCTGGCGCACGTACTGGCTGCGATAGTCCGGCTGGAAGGGCAACTGGCCGCCGAACTGCTGCTCGGTGTAGCGCTTGAACGCCGGGAAATACAGGCCGCCTTCGTACTTGAGCAGCAGCGGCTTGTCATTGGCGATCAGCTCGGCGCCCAGGCTCAGGGTGAGCAGGGCGGCGAACGCCCAGAGCGAGAACCAGCCGCGGCGGTTCCTGCGAAAACGCTGCCAGCGACGCTGGGCGATGGGCGACAGGCAGAACATCAGTGCGCCCTCGTGGCGAAGTCGATGCGCGGATCGACCAGGGTGTAGCAGAGGTCGCCGACCAGGCGGATCAGCAAGCCGAACAGGGTAAAGATGAACAGGGTGCCGAACACCACCGGATAGTCGCGGCTCACCGCGGCGTCATAGCTCATGCGTCCCAGGCCATCGAGGGAAAAGATCACCTCGATCATCAGCGAGCCTGCGAAGAATACGGTAATCAGCGCCTGCGGCAGCCCGGCCACCACCAGCAGGATGGCGTTGCGGAACACATGGCCGTAGAGCACCCGGCGCTCGGTGAGGCCCTTGGCCTTGGCGGTGATCACGTACTGGCGCGTGATCTCGTTGAGGAAGGCATTCTTGGTCAGCAGGGTCAGGGTGGCGAAACCTCCGATCACCAGGGCACCCACCGGCAGCACCAAGTGCCAGAAATAGTCGGCGACCTTACCCACCAGGCTCAGTTCGGCGAAGTTCTCCGAAACCAGCCCGCGCACCGGGAACCAGTTCAGCGAAGTGCCACCGGCGAACAGCACGATCAGCAGCAGGGCGAAAAGGAAGGCGGGCAGGGCATAGCCAATCACGATCAGGCTGCTGCTCCAGGCATCGAATGCGCTGCCATGGCGCACGGCCTTGCGAATACCGAGGGGGATCGATACCAGGTAGGTGATCAGGGTCGCCCAGAAGCCAAGGGACAGGGTCACCGGCATCTTGTCGAGGATCAGGTCGGTGACCTTGGCTCCCCGGAAGAAGCTGTTGCCAAAGTCCAGCCGGGCGTAGCTGCAAAGCATCAACCACAAGCGTTCCGGCGCCGACTTGTCGAAGCCGTACTGTTTCTTGATGGTCTCCAGCAAGGCCGGGTCGAGGCCGCGGCTGGCGCGTGAGTCCAGTTGCACCGAGGCGCCGCCCGGTGCGCCGGCGCCAATGCCCTGCAGCCGCGCCACGGCCTGCTCCACCGGCCCGCCGGGAGCGGCCTGGACGATGACGAAGTTGACCAGCAGGATCACCAGCAGCGTCGGGATGACCAGCAGCAGACGCCGCAGGATATACGCGGTCATGGCTGGCCTCCCGTGCGCTGCGCCATCTGCTCGTTGGTCAGCGCGGTCGGGCTGACTTCCCACCAGGTGTCCAGCGCCGGGTCATTGGCCGCAGCGACCTTCGGCAGGCCGAAGCGGTTCCACCATACGCTGGAGGTACCCGGCGGGTAATAGTTGGGGATCCAGTAGTAGTTCCATTGCAGCACCCGGTCCAGCGCGTGGGCATGGCGCTGCATGCCGGCCTGGGTGTCGGCACGCACCAGGCCATCGATCAGCTGGTCCACCACCGGGCTCTGCAGGACCATGAAGTTGTTGGAGCCCGGGTCCTTGGCCGCGGCAGAGCCGAAATAGCTGTACAGCTCCAGCCCCGGCGAGGGGCTGACCGGATAGCCGGTGACGATCATGTCGTAGTCCCGCGCCATCAGGCGGTTGACGTACTGCGCCGAATCCACGCGGCGGATCTGCATGTCGATGCCGATCTGCGCCAGGGTGCGCTTCCATGGCAGCAGCAGGCGCTCCATGCCGTTCTGGCCGTTGAGAAAGGTAAAGCTCAGCGGCTCGCCAGCGGCATTCACCAGGCGATCGCCGTCCGGGTGCCAGCCGGCTTCGCCCAGCAGCGCCAGGGCCTGCAGTTGCTTGTCGCGGATGATTCCCGAACCGTCGGTACGCGGTGCCTCGAAGACCCGGGTGAACACCTCGTCGGGAACCTGCCCGCGCAGCGGTTCGAGGATCTTCAGTTCCTCGGCATCCGGCAGTTCGCGGGCGGCCAGCGGGCTGTTGGCGAAGTAGCTTTGCTGGCGGATGTACATGTCGCGCATCATCCGCCGGTTGCTCCATTCGAAGTCCCAGAGCAGGGCGATGGCCTGGCGTACGCGGCGGTCCTGGAACATCGGGCGCTGCAGGTTGAACACATAGCCCTGGGCGTTCTGCGGCGCTTCCCTGGCCAGGTGGGCGCGTTGCAGGCGTCCATCATCCAGGGCCGGCCCGGCGTAGCCGATGGTGTAGCCGGTGGCGGAAAACTCGCGGTTGTAGTCGTAGCCGCCACCGCGCAGGACTTGCCGCGCCACGTCGGTATCGCCGAAGTATTCGATGCGCAACTGGTCGAAGTTGTAGCGCCCGCGGTTGACCGGCAGGTCCTTGCCCCACCAGTCGCGGTCGCGCTCGAAGGTGATGCTGCGGCCATTGTCGATCCGCCCGACCTTGTACGGGCCGCTTCCCAGCGGTGCCTCGAAGCCGCCGCCGTTGGCGAAATCGCGACCGCGCCACCAGTGTTCCGGCAGCACCGGCAGCGACGCGAGGTCCAGGGGCAGGGTGCGGTTCTGGCTGGTCTTGAAGTCGAAGCGCACCTGGGTCGGCGACTCGACCACCACATCGGCGACATCGGCGAACTGGGTGCGGTATTTTAGGTTGCCTTCGCGCAGCAGCAGGTCGTAGGTGAAGCGCACGTCTTCGGCACGGATGGGCTTGCCATCGGCGAAACGGGCCTTCGGATCAAGGTAGAAGCGCAGCCACAGGCCATCGTCGGCCCGCTCCATGCGCCGGGCGACCAGGCCGTAAACGGTGTAGGGCTCGTCCAGTGAGCGCACGGCCAGGGGCGAGTAAAGCCAGCCGTCGATCTCGCTGACGCCGATGCCCTTGTCGATATACGGCAGGATATGGTCGAACTGGCCGATCTCGATGGCCGAGCGGCGCAGGCTGCCGCCCTTCGGAGCGTCCGGGTTGGTGTACTGGAAATGGTTGAAGTGCTGCGGATAGCGCGGCGCCTCGCCGTAGACGGTAAGGGCGTGGGTGGGGGCGGCCTGGGCGTTGAACCCCAGAAGGGCTGCGAGGCAGCCCCCGAAGGCCAGGGAGGCCTTGCCAATCAAGACCGATCAGTCCTGGCGGCTGGTCACTTCCAGCAGGTGGTAGCCGAACTGGGTTTTCACCGGACCCTGCACCACGTTGATCGGCGCGCTGAACACCACGGTATCGAATTCCTTGACCATCTGGCCCGGACCGAAGGAGCCCAGGTCGCCGCCCTGGCGGCTGGACGGGCAGGTGGAGTTGGCTTTGGCGACTTCTGCGAAGTCCGCGCCGGCTTCGATCTGTGCCTTCAGTTCGTTGCACTTGTCTTCGCTGCTGACGAGGATGTGGCGGGCAGTGGCTCGGGCCATGGGGAAGTACTCCTGTTGGGAAAAGCCAGAGCCTACCGGAATTGCTGTGCGAATTCTCCTGCAAATCTGCAAGCCAAGGCGCAAGCCCTTAGGTCTACCGCTGCTCATCCAGCAACTCGAACAACCGCCAGGCCAGTTTCACCCGCTCCCCGTTCGGATAATTGCGGTTGGCCAGCAACACCACTGCGCGTTGCTGCTCCGGCACGAACGCCACATAGGCGCCAAAACCGTTGGTGGCCCCGGTCTTGTTCACCCAGGCTTTCGACTGTGGTGCCAACGGTGGATTGATCGCGTTTACGGGGCTGCCGGCCAGCGCATAGCGGTTGTCATTGCCATCGAGCAAGGTCTGCAACGCGAGGGGGTAATCGTAGTGTTCCCAGATCAGGTCCTGGGTCATCGCGCCGCGTTTGTAGTAGCCGCGGCGGGTGTCGTCCAGCGCCCGCTTCAGCGGTGCGGCCAGTTGCACCAGGCCCAGATGGGCCTCGACGTAGCGCAGCATGTCGCGGCTGCTGCTTTTAACGCCGTAGGCTTCGTCGGCCAGCACCCCGGGGTTGACCCGCACGGGAGCGTCATTCTTGTCATAGCCGCGGGCATAGAGCGCCTGCTGACTGGCCGGGACCCGGAGGTAGGTGTGATCGAGGCCGAGCTCCGGCAGCAGTTGCTCCTGCATGGCGCTGACGAACGAGGTGCCCAGTTGCCGTGCGGTGATCACCCCGAGCATGCCGATCCCCGGGTTGGCATAGGCCCGCCAGCCATCCGCTGCATGCTCGGGTTGCCAGTGCCTGAGCCAGTCGAACAACTGCGCCTGGTTGGAGATTCCCTCCGGTAGCTGCAGGGGCATGCCGCCGTTGCGGTGGGTGGCCAGGTTGATCAGGCTCAGCCTGCCGAACGCAGTGCCCGCCAGCTCCGGCAGGTATTCGGCGGCGCTGGCGTGCAGCGACAGGCGCTTGTCGATCTGCGCCCGGGCGGCGAGGGTGGCGGTGAAGGTCTTGCTGATCGAGCCCAGCTCGAACAGGGTGTCGCGGCTGACCGCTTGCCCCGTGGCCTTGTCGGCCACGCCGAACTCGTAGAAGTACTGTTTTCCATGGTCGCTGATGGCGATCGCCAGGCCGGCAACGCCGTTGTCGCGCATGACGCGTTCGGCGGCACTGCGTACCTGACTGTCGAAGGCAGGGTCTGCCACGGCAAGCAGCGGGCAGGTACACAGCAGGAGGAGGGTAGGGAAGCGCATTGGCGAGGGGTCCGCGGCGGAAAAACCGACACCCTAGCAGAACCCGCTAGGGAACTCCGACCCGGGGAAATGAATCCTAGACTGGGTAATACCTGACAATTCCGTTCAGGTAGACCGGAGGACTTCGTCATGCGGCGTATTTTGCTCGTCTCTTCATTGTTGCTTTGCCTGCCTGTTGGTTCGGCGCTGGCCCGCGTGGACGCAGGTGATGTCGCCACCTCGGCCGGCGTCTCGGCCTCGCTGTATTCCACCTTCAAGGACGACAAGCGCATCATCCCGGCCCGGGACGAGGCGTCCAGCTTCGTAGCCAGCGGCGGCGCGATCCGCGGCGCCTACCTGGAAGCCGTGTTGCAGCGTGTACGCCAGGAAAACCCTGGCCTGCAGGCCAGCGATGAAGAGCTGGCGCTGGCGATCCTGGTCAGCGACCGCTTCGAAAGCGAGCGCTGACTGGCCCGGGGCAGGTGCACGGCTGGACGTTGTCGCGGGGCTGGGCTTCACTGATAGCCTTGCCCGGATAAACCAAAGGATAGCGTCCATGAGCAACAATGCCGTGCGCCTGCACCGTGTCTTCAAGGCCCCCGTCGAGCGGGTCTACCGTGCTTTCCTCGATGCCGACGCCATGGCCAAGTGGCTACCGCCCCATGGCTTTACCTGCAAGGTCGATCATCTCGATGCACGGGTCGGCGGCACCTACAGGATGTCGTTCAGCAATTTTTCCAGCGGCCAGCGCCACGCCTTCGGTGGTGAATACCAGGAATTGCTGGTGAACGAACGCATCCGCTATACCGATCGCTTCGACGATCCCGGCCTGCCAGGGGAAATCACCGTCACCATCACGTTCAACAGCGTCTCTTGTGGCACCGAGGTGAATATCGTCCAGGCAGGCTTGCCTGACCTCATCCCCTTGGAAAGCTGCTACCTGGGCTGGCAGGAATCTCTGAACCAGTTGGTCAATCTGGTCGAGCCGGAAATTCCGGGTTAATGAAAGCGGCCCGAAAAACAGGGGTCGCGTTAATATTTTGTTACTGTTTTAATGATTGGATCCAGTTAGCAGTGGATCTCAAGTCATGTCCGACGCCTGCCCGGCCACTGTTTCAGGCCAGACCCAAACCGCTTCCCCGCGCCGCCGGGCCCTGCTGGCGGCGTGCGGTGCCCATGCCGTCAACGACGGCCTGACCGACCTGATCTACGTCCTGCTGCCGATCTGGCAAACCCAGTTCGGGCTCAGCTACGCGCAGATTGGCCTGATGCGCGGCGCGTACTCCTCAACCATGGCCGGATTTCAATTACTCGCCAGCCGCGCGGCCAGGCGCTTCGGACGGCGGGCCCTGCTCATCGGCGGCACTGCCCTGGTGGGCATGGCCTATCTGCTGGCCGGTCAGGCTGGCGGGCTGGCGGCCTTGCTGGCGGCGCTGGTGCTGGGTGGCCTGGGTGCCAGCACCCAGCATCCGTTGGCCTCTTCCCTGGTTACCGATACCCATGTGCCGGGGCGCCAGGTGAAGCAGGCGCTATCGCATTACAACTTCGCCGGTGATATCGGCAAGACCCTGGTTCCGGCACTGGTCGGTGTGTCGCTGACAGTGATGAGCTGGCGTCTCAGCGTGACCCTGGCCGGGGTCCTGGGCCTGTTGGCCGCGCTGGGGATGTACCTGCTGATACCCCGTCATATCGACCCGTCCGCCACCACTGCCGGCAAGACCGGGCTCGGGGAGGGCAAGGGCTCGCCGGGCGGCCTTCGCGCCCTGCTGGCGACCGGGTTTCTCGACAGTGCGGTGCGCATGGGCTTCCTCACCTTCCTGCCATTCCTGATCAGCGACAAGGGTGCCGGTACCGCCGGTATCGGCCTGGCCCTGACGCTGCTGTTTATCGGCGGCGCTTTCGGCAAGTTGATCTGCGGCTACCTGGGTGCACGGGTCGGGCTGTTGAAAACCGTGTGGTTCAGCGAGTCGTTGACCGCTGCACTGATCGTCGCTGCGGTGTACCTGCCCTTGAATGCCTTGATGATCCTGCTGCCGCTGCTGGGGTTGGTCCTTAACGGCACCTCGTCGGTGCTCTACGGTGTGGTTCCGGAACTGGCTGCGCCGGGGCAGCGCGAGCAGGCCTTTGCCCTGTTCTATACCGGGACCATCGGTGGCGGGGCACTGGCGCCCATCGTTTTCGGGCGCCTGGGGGATCTTGGCGGGATGCCGCTGGCCTTGATGGTACTGGCGGCGACCCTGATGTTGACCTTGCCGCTGACCTGGTTCGTAGACCGCGGTCTGGAGGCGTGAAGCTCAGCCTTGCGGCAGCTCGGCAAGGGCCTTGCCCAGGGCCTCGGCATCGCTGAACGAACGCTTCGACACCAGCTTGCCGTCTTCCAGTTGCAGCCATTGCACCTGGCCCGCGGGCACTCCGTACTGCGGAACCACCTGGCCTTCGCGATCGAGCACCACGCGGTAGCTGTAGTCGCGCATCTTCGGTATGGCGAAAAGCTTGCCGATCAGCGCTGGCATGCCCTGGATATCGGCGACGAACACCGTGTGGCGCGCTTCCAGCCAGCCCTTGGGCCGGTCGGCCAGCGCGGCCTTGACCAGCTTCGCGCCGTCCATGTCGCTGGCGGCCAGCAACACCCGGGTGCTGGCGTCGAGGGTGAACGCCTGGTCATGCTGGTCGTTCAGGGTGAAGGGCGCAAGGCGCTCGCCGACTTGCGCGGCGTTGGCCATGAGGGGCAAAAGGCCCAGAAGCAGTACGCAGGCAGCTTTCAAAGGTCGATTCCTTGTTGTAGTGACGGGAAAATCGCTGCGCCAGCATAGCAAGCGCTTCTCATTCAGGCCTGCGTCATGCTGCCGCCCCGGGCCAGTTCGCCGGGAGACAAGCCGAACAGCCTGGCGAATGCCGCACTGAATGCCGACAGCGATTCATAGCCGCAGGCCAGCGCCACGTCGGTGACCCGTTCGCCGCGCTCCAGTGCCGGCAGGGCGCTGACCAGGCGCATGCGCTGGCGCCAGGTCCGGAAGGTCATCCCGGTTTCCTTGAGAAACAGTCGGCTGAAGGTCTTTTCGCTGACGCCGGCCTTGCGGCTGGCCTCGCCCAGCCGGATATCCGCCCAGGGCCGTGCCGTGGCCTGGCGGCACAGGGCGCGCAAGCGCGGGTCGCGGGGCTGGGGCAGGACCAGGTCAAGCTGTTCGGCCAGGCACAGGCGGTCCAGCAGGACCTGCGCCAGGCGTCCATCGGCGGCCTCCTGGTCGTACTCGACCGGCAACTCGCCGAATGCGCGGATCAGCTCGCGCAGCAACGGATCGACGGCTATCACCCGGCACTCCTGGCCCGGCCATGGCGACTGCGCCGCATCGATATAGAGGCTGCGGATGCAGGCATCGGCTGTGCTTTCGACCCGATGCATCGAACCGGGCGGAATCCACACCGCGCGGTGCGGCGGCACCACCAGCCGGGCGTTATCGGTATGCACCTGCAATACGCCGTGCAGGGCATGGGAAAGCTGGCCCCAGGCATGCCGATGCCGGTAGTCCAGGGCAATGTTCGGCAAGCTGTCGCGCTGCCCGTAGAGCGGGCGGGGCAGGCTGGCGAGTTCATTCAAGTGCACGATGTTGTCCATTCGACGACATTACCGGGTTTCTGGCGTTAGCCGGAACGTGGCGAACACCCTATCGTCTTGCGCACCTCACAACAACCCGTGGAAAACACCCGATGAAACACCTGCGGTTGCTCTTCGACAACTTCACCCTGGCCTTGCTCGCAGTGATCGCCATCGCTACCTGGCTGCCGGCCTCCGGTAACGCAGCGGCAGTCTTCGAAACCCTGACCCATCTGGCTATCGGCCTGCTGTTCTTCCTGCACGGCGCCAAGCTCTCGCGCGAGGCGGTGCTCGCCGGGGCGGGACATTGGCGCCTGCACCTGCTGGTGTTCGCCTGCACCTTCGTCATGTTCCCGTTGTTCGGGCTGTTGTTGAAGCCGCTGATCCTGCCGTTGGTGGGCGATGCCCTGTACCTCGGCGTGCTGTATCTGTGCGCATTGCCGGCCACGGTGCAGTCGGCGATCGCCTTTACTTCGCTGGCCCGGGGCAACGTGCCGGCGGCGATTTGCAGTGCGGCGGGCTCGAGCCTGCTGGGCATAGTGCTGACGCCCCTGCTGGTGATGCTGCTGATGGGTGTGGAGGGCGATAGCGGCTCTAACCTGCAGGCGGTGTGGGCGATCATCCTGCAACTGCTGGTGCCCTTCGTGGCAGGGCAACTGGCCCGTCCGTGGCTCGGTGCCTGGGTGGCGCGCAATAGCGGCTGGCTGAAGTCGGTGGACCAGGGTTCGATCCTGCTGGTGGTCTATACCGCCTTCAGCGATGCGGTGGTCAGCGGGCTGTGGCGATCGGTGCCACCCTCGAAGCTGCTCGGCCTGGCCCTGGTCTGCTGCCTGCTGCTCGCCCTGGTGCTGTGGTCTACCCGCAGCCTGGGGCGCTGGCTCGGGTTCAGCCTGGAAGACCGCATCACCCTCCTGTTTGCCGGCTCGAAGAAAAGCATGGCCACCGGCGTACCGATGGCGCAGCTGCTGTTCGCCGGTGGCGCAGTGGGGACGCTGATCCTGCCGCTGATGCTGTTCCACCAGATCCAGCTGATGGTGTGCGCGGTACTGGCGCAGCGCTATGCGGTGCGGGAGTGACACTCAGAGTTCGAGGATCACTTCGTCATACAGCGCGTCCGCTGCCAGCCTGTGGGTGTCATGCAGGTCGGAGTCCTTGGCCAGTTCGTTGAGCAGCGGCACCCGCGGCACTTCGGTGTTGGCGCCTGCGCTTTTGCCGCCGTATTGGCCGGGCAGGGTGGACAGCACGCTGGTCAGGCGCCCGGCAGTTTGCGCTTCACCTTTCTTGCTGAAGCCGTTCCACAAGGTCTTGGGGGTGGCATTGAGGCTGCCATGGTGGCCGACCTTGTACAGGTCGACCGACTTCAGCAGTTCAGCGATCTCCGGCTGGTTGAGGGCATAGCGCCAGTTCTCGATCTGCGCGTCGCCGGGAAACAGCAGTTTCTTGCCGCCGGCCTCGAACAGCAGGATCAGGCTGGTGTTGTTCATCGCCTTGTCCAGCGCAGTGACGATGGACAACCACTGCGCACCCCTGGCCTCACGCACCCTTCCGGCAATCCAGCGGGCACTCTGCGGCAACTTGCTACCGCGTATCCCCGGGGCGTCGGGGAAGGGCGAGGCCGTGCTGCCAGCGCTGCTCTTGCGGGCGAACAGCAAGGGTGCGCGCAGCCAGTACTCCGGATCGCTGCGTCGTTCCCGGCGGACCTCGGCGCTTTGCTCCACGGTGGGCGGGCCGAGCACCCGGGTGCGGATTCCCGGTAGCACATCGCTCAGCGGGTCATCGCTGCCGAAATGGGCGTAGACCGCCCGGGCGCCTGGGCGGGTGCCCATGGCGATCAGGTTCTTCACCGCGCCCTTGTTGGCGATGTTGTTCTCGCCAAGAAAGCCCAGGCGCCGGTTCAGCTCCGGCGCCAGTCCCTTGGGCCCGGTATCCAGCCGCGCTTTCAACTGGCGCGCCACTTCGTTCATCCCGGCCAGGGCCTGGGCATGGCCTGCGGCCAGCGGGGCAGTGGCGTTTTCGGCCAGGTCCGGCTGTTCCGTCCAGGGTTGCAGCACCACATCGGGGTTCAACCGGGCAATGATGCTGCCGGGACCGTTGCCCTTCTTGAGCGGGTCGAACCCGCTGATATGGTCGGCATGCCGGTGGGTGGCGACCAGGGCGTCGAGCTTGCCGGCGCACTTGTCCGCGATATCGTTGGCGATAAGCAGCATTTGCGCGGCCTTGTCGACACCGGCGGGCATGCCGACGGTGCCGAAGTCGATCAACAGATGGCGGCGAGTGCCGTCCGGGTAGACGAAGCGCAGCAGGAAGCAGTCGCCGAAACCGACCTGGTAGGCGAACAGGTGCAGGCGGATCGGGCTCATGGACGGGTCTCCGAGGGCACTTGCATGGCCCGGGCGCGGTGGATGCGGGTGAGGTCGGCGGCGGAGCCGGGCTCCACGGCATCGCTGCCCGGTCCGTACAGCCATTCCAGGCGACGTACCTGCCAGCGGGCGTCGGTCAGCGGACGCTGGATGCAGTACTTGATCCGTCCGTACTGGTCGAAGATCAAGGTGCCGGCGCCATACACGGTGAATGGCGTGGTGGATTTCAGCCACTCGGGTCGCGGCTCCTTGAACACCGAGGTGAACTCGGCGCCGAACAGGTTGACCCGGCTGGTGAATTCGCAAACGGTCTCGCGCAGGATGAAGCCATCCGGTCCGAAGCGCAGGCTGGGGCGCACCGAGACCACTTCGGTGTAGGCGCGCTCGTCGATCTGTAGCACTTCGCGGTTTTCCCAGAGAAACCGAAACACTTCCTCGGAGTCGCGCAGCATCGAGTCGAAATGGCTGTTCTGATAGCGCACCTTGTCGTTGTCGGCGAACGTCAGCCAGCAGCCATCCGCGTCGGTGCGTCCGGCCGGAGGCTGGATGCCATAGGCAGCGAAGGTGTCGCGGATGATCTGTCGATAGCTAAAGCGTGAATCGTCCGGTGCCACTTGCGTGTCGACCGTCAGCAGCGCGGCGAGGTAGTCGCCGAACTCCAGGTCCAGTGGCGGTGAATAGTCGAGGGCGCGAATGGCGATGGTCAGCAACTGGTCTGCGGCCTTGGCGCCCTCGTCGATGACCGCGTCGAGGTTGTACAGGTTATCGCCGAAGGTGCCGAGGTCCTGGCAGCGCGCCACCCACAGTTCCAGCATGCAGCGCAGCATGGCGGCGGAAAAGATTTCGCCGCGGGCGTGAGGCTCGTCGTACTCGGCGCTCTCCAGCCAGGCGGTGGAAGGACGTAGTTGCACCGAGCGGCGCAGGGGGTTGGCGCGCAGGCCGCTGATGGCCTGGCCGAACTGCTCGCCAAGGCCGAACAGCAGGGTATCGGCCAGCGCATCGATCTGCAGCGAAGCGCCGTCGACTAGGCGGACACTGCCTTGCCGCTGGATCGGCAAGCCGCGATGGCAGGTCAGGGCGAACTCGACCACCTCGCGCAGGGAGAACACCGAAAGCAGCGCGATCACATCGGCGAAGCCCTCGTGGAAAGCCGCCTGGTCCGGGCCCGAGGCACGCATGAAGCCGGCGCGCAGGCCGTCGAGTATGGCGTGGGTGGTCTCGTGGGCGACGATGTCGTGGGACAGGCAGGTGAACACCCAGTCCTGCTGGTCATCCTGGAAGTAACCGAAGAACAGGGCGCGGTCTTCACGGGAGTAGAAGGCGTTGGCCTCGACGAAGGCATGGGGCACCACATGCAGCTGATGGCCGTCGAAGCCCCAGGCCACGCGTCGCCCCAGGGCCAGTTCGAAGCGCGCCAGGGTGCGCATGATCACCGCATAGACCTGCTGGCAATGGAAATCCGGACGCCCGAGCAGGCTGGCATCCGGCGGGTCGAAGGGATCGATCGCCTTGTCGTCCGGTGCTTGTTGGTAGTGATGCGGCAGGTACAGGCGATCGGCTTCGGCATCGAAATCGACCACCTTGACCCGGTAGCCGGTGGGCCCGTCGGCCAGCCGTTCCAGGGGCACGGAAACCCGGGCGAACAGCGGCTGCCCGGGCGCACGCTGCACCGCCGGGTCCTGGGCGAGGATGGTAAAGGTCTGGGTGTTAGCTTTCACGGCCATGTGTGGTTATCCCGGTGCACTCCCTTGTGGTCGCGCCATCAGCCCCTGGCGAAGGCGCGCAGGGTTTCGCCGTCCATGCGGTAGCGCACCCATTCGTCCTGGGGCTCGGCGCCGATGGATTTGTAGAAGTCGATGGCCGGTTGGTTCCAGTCCAGCACGCTCCACTCGAAGCGGCCGCAGTCATTGTCGCAGGCCAGTCGCGCCAGGTGCCGCAGGAGCAATTTGCCTGCGCCCGTGCCGCGGGCCTCCGGCGTGACGTAGAGGTCTTCCAGGTACAGGCCGTTTTGCCCCAGCCAGGTCGAGTAGCTGAAGAAATACACGGCGAAGCCGATCGCCTGGCCGTCGCGTTCGCAGATCAGCGCCCTGGCGCTGCTGTCGGCGGCGAACAGGCTGCGCTGGATGTGCTCGACGGTGGCGACCACCTCATGGCGGGCGCGTTCGTAGTCGGCAAGTTCGGTGATGAAGGCGAGGATCTGTGCAGCGTCTTCGGGGCGGGCAGGGCGGATGTTCAGAGGCATGGAGAAGTCCCGTAGGAAAAGGGTGGCGACATCGTAGTCCAGAACAACGACGTTGTAGAGGCCGCCCGCGGGCTGGAAACCGGTGCAGGCGCTTAACACTGTGGTGTACCTGATTAATTCTGCATGGCTGTATCGGTCTGCGTTCGCCCATGCACTGTAGGGTGGATCCCACAACAACCAGGATCGACCGCCATGCTGCTCACCTCCCTGAACCTGCTGTCAGCCTTCGTGCTGTTCGCTTTCGTTTCGTCCATCACACCCGGTCCGAACAACACCATGCTGATGGCTTCAGGGGTGAACTTCGGCGTGCGTCGCAGCGTCCCGCACGCGCTGGGTGTGAGCATCGGTTTCATGGTCATGGTGATGGCGGTGGGGCTGGGCCTGGGCGAGGTGTTCAAGGTCTATCCGGTGATCTATACAGTGCTGCGTTATGTCGGGGCGGCCTACTTGCTGTACCTGGCCTGGAAGATTGCCACGTCCGGTCCGATGTCGGCGGCCTCGCCGCAAAGCCGCAAGCCCCTGGGCTTCTTCGGTGCTGCCGCGTTCCAGTGGGTCAACCCCAAGGCCTGGGTGATGGCGGTCGGCGCGATCACCACCTATACGCCGGCCCAGGGCTACCTGGTCAACGTCATCGTCATCGCCCTGGTGTTCTGCTTGGTCAACCTGCCGTCGGTGTGTGTCTGGGTCATGTTCGGCAGCGCCTTGCGGCGGTTCTTGCAGGATCCCCGCCGGCTTCGGCTGTTTAACCTGCTGATGGCGACGCTGCTGGTGCTTTCGCTGTATCCGCTGGTGTTTGTAAAATCGGGTTTTTCCTGAATCCCGCTGCGAGCCCCGATGGAACTGATCCCCTGGGCGCATGATTGCGCCGAACGCTTCACCCTGCGCGGCTGGCGTTCGCCGGCCAGCGGCAAGCCGCTGCTGCATTTCATCCATGGCAACGGCTTCTGCTGCCTGGCCTACCAGCCGCTGCTGGAATTGCTGGCGGTGCATTTCGACCTGTGGCTGAGCGACGTGCAGGGCCATGGCGACAGTGATCACGGCGGGCCCTTCGTGGGCTGGAACCGCAGTGCCGAACTGGCGCTGGAAGCCTTCGATGCCGGTCGCGGGGAGTATGGGGACGTGCCTTGCTTCGCCGTTGGCCACAGTTTTGGCGGGGTGCTCACCGGGCTCATGCTGGAGCTGCAACCGCGGCTGTTCCAGCGTGCCGTGCTGCTCGATCCGGTGGTGTTCAGCCGCTCGATGATCGGGGTAATGGGGGTGGCCAGCTTGTTTGGCATGCATCGTCGCCACGGCCTGGCACGCAAGGCCGCGACCCGCCGCAGCTACTGGCCCGATCGCCAGGCGGCGCATGATTCGCTACAAGGCCGCGGTATCTTCAAGGGCTGGAGCGAAGCGGCTTTGCAGGCGTACGTCACCCATGCCATCGGCGAGTGCGGTGCGGGCGTGGTGCTGCGTTGCCGACCGAGTCGCGAAGTGGAAATCTTCAGTTCCTTTCCGAAACGCATGTGGGCGTCGCTGTCTCGTGTGCAGACGCCGACCCTGGTGCTTTACGGCGAGCAGACCTATCCCTTCGTCCCTCTGTCCCTGGCGCGCTGGGCCCGCCTCAACCCGAACGTGGTGCCGCAAAAGGTAGCCGGCGGGCACTGCTTCATGCAGGAAGACCCTCACGACAGCGCGCACCGCATCGAAGCCTGGCTTGTGCAGGCGGCAGCCGAGCCACAGTTCCGGACTGCGTGATCGTTCCATCAGTGGAACAGTGAAAGCGCTTTTTGCCCTCTACCGCCTCTTTGGTTGCATGGGTATGGTGTTGTCCATGCAACGAGGAGGTTTCTCATGAAAAAGATCCAAGGTGTGTACCAGGCACCACCCGCCCATTGGGTCGGCGACGGTTTTCCGGTGCGCAGTCTGTTCAGCTACGACAACCTGGCGCGGCATATCAGCCCGTTCCTGCTGCTGGATTATGCCGGGCCGCAGCATTTCTCACCGACCAGCGCTCGGCGTGGCGTGGGCGAACATCCCCATCGAGGTTTCGAGACGGTGACCATCGTCTACCAGGGCGAACTCGAGCATCGCGACTCCAGCGGTGCCGGCGGCTTCATCGGCCCGGGTGACGTGCAATGGATGACCGCCGCCGGGGGGATCATCCACGAGGAGTTCCATGCGCCATCGTTCGCCAGGAGCGGCGGCATGCTGGAAATGGTCCAGCTCTGGGTCAACCTGCCGGCCCGCGACAAATCGGCACCGGCGGGCTACCAAACGCTGCTGGACGCAGACATCCCACGGGTTGCCCTGGCGGATGAGGCGGGCAGCCTGCGGGTCATTGCCGGCGAGTACCTTGGCCATGAAGGCCCGGCACGGACCTTCACGCCAATGGACGTCCTGGACGTGCAACTGAAGGCAGGCAAATCGCTGCGCTTGTCAGGCGCGCAAGGGCGCAATGCTGCCCTGGTCGTGCTGCGCGGCACGGTCCGGGTCAATGCGGAAAAAAGCGTCGGCGCCGCAGAGCTGGTGCTGTTCGAACGCGACGGTGACCAGGTGCTCATCGAGGCCGACAGCGATGCCATGCTGCTCTGGTTGAGCGGCGAGCCGCTGGATGAACCCATCGTCGGCTACGGCCCGTTCGTGATGAACAGCGAGGCGGAAATCGTCCAGGCCTTCGAGGACTTCCACGCCGGCCGCTTTGGCCAGATGAGCCGGGCCTGACCTTTCGTCCGCTGCCCGCGACACGCCGTTGAACCGACGTGGTCGCGGGCCCCTCCCACGCACAGGACGTACAAGATCCGACCGCATGAGGTGATGCCCGGCATCAATGGCGCAAGCGCTTGCACATGGCTTTTTTCCATTGGACGCCGGCGCACGGCAGGTTCTGACTTGGACGGCCATCCTGGTCTGAGGAGGATCTTTATCATGCCTATGCATGGAGTGTGCGATCTGGAATTGCGCCAACTGATCGAAGGGGCGTTCCTGCCTGATCATTGCCAAGTGAGCTGTAGCGACGGGATGTCGCTGACCTTGCATTTTCCCGCCGATGCCGGGCGTCCGGCGCTGACCGTGCGTGATGTCCAGTTAAGCGAGTTGCCCAATGGCAGGGCGCTGGCCGAGTTGGTCAGCCGGGTCCGCCAGCAGCGCGAGCATGCAAGCGTGTCCCGTCTGCTGACTGGCCGGTGAGCCTTACTGGAGTTCCAGTCGCAGTTGCAGGCTGCCGTCCTGGCATTGTCGTGTCGACTGTACGATGCCCCGGCATTGATGGCCGCGCCAGGTAAAGACCAGGGTGTGGGCCCGTTCCAGGCGGTCAGGCACTGGCGGTGTGATCTGCAACTGCACGCCGGGCTTGCCGCCGATGTTCAGGGCTTCGAGCTGCACCTGGCACTCTTCGCTACGGGTCAATACGCCCAGGAAGGTATCCCTGAGATAAGCGATTTCAAGTGTCTGTGGACGGGGGGCGATAGCCGCGGCCATGGTTAGTCACCTCCTTTGAGCGGGCGGATGCTGGCTGATGGAGGTTAGACCATACCGAAGAAAGATTTTCTCAGAATATTTCAGCATGCCAAAGGGCCATCGCCGGCGATACGGCTACCGGCGATGAACCATCGACAGACAGGTTATTGACCACCACCGGAACCGGTACCGCTGCCGGTACTGGAGCCGGTGCCCGTACCTGTACCGGACCCGCCCATGCCGGTACCACTACCTGACCCCGAGCCACCCATGCCAGTACCGGAGCCACCCATACCGGAACCGCTTCCCGTGCCGTTGCGCTCGTTGCCGCGCTCGGTCCCGCGATCATCGATGGTTGGCGGACGGGTGCGATCCGTGCCGTCGGTTGGAGCACCGCCCTGGCGTCCTGGATCACTGCCCTGGATGCGCGGGTCGGTGCTGCCTGGCGCCGGCATTTCCGGTGGAACGCCGGAGCCCACTCCCGGCGAAGTGGGGTTGGTCGGCCCGGTATCGGCCATGGCATGCCCGCCAAGCATGGCAGTGAAGAGCAGGGCGGCGAAAGCTGTACGTTTCATGATCGAACTCCCTTTTTTCATGGATACCCTTCATTGGGGGATGCCCGGGGAGATTTGTGCGATCACGCAGCCGGGCGCGGCGACCAGTGGCGCTTGGCTATAGGGTTATTCCCGCCCGCGCATGAAGAACCCCGCCACGTATTTGCGGAAGGTATCCAGCCCTTTGAAATCGGCGTAGCGCCGGAAATGCTCAACTTCTGGCTCCGGGCCCATGGGTTTTTCGGTCAGGGAAATGGACAGCACCCGGTCCTGGTCGGAACTGAGTACCAGTTCGTCCATCACCTGGCCACCGATCACCGGCCGGCGCATGGTCACCCGCACGCCCTTGCTGGCCATCCAGTCGATCAGCGATACCAGCATCTTCAGCGGCTCGCGCTCTTCGTCGCGGTACACCGGAAACAGGTGCCCGCGGGACAGTACCGGCACACTGGCGACATGGATCAGTTCGTAGAAATGGCTGCCGGCACTCGTCGGTGAATACAGGACCAGGGCCAGCAAGGGCCCCGGAGTGCGGCTGCCTCCCCAGAGCAGATGATGGCCCTGGAAGTCGAAGCCGTCTTCGCTGCGTTCGTTGTAGACCTTGCGCGCCTTGATCTGGTTGACGCAATCGAGCAGCAATCCATGGCGACGATGGTTGCCGAATACCGTGGAATCCCGCAGGCGCGCCTTGAGCATCATCATGTGCTTCATGTCCAGGCGGGTTTCCAGGTAGTTGCTGGCCGGGACCCGCTCGATCAGCGGATAGCGAGCGGCGACCCCGCGCAGTTCGGCGAACTGGGCAGTCAGGTCCTTCTTCAGATGTGTGGCATAGACGTTCAGGCCACTGGCTTCGATCCAGGTCAGCAGCAGGGACAGCAGGCGGTGCTGGTCACGCTTGTCGCCGCTGCCGGCCACGCCGGGGGCATCGTCCGTGGTGGCGGCGCGGCGGAAATCTCCGAGCAGGCGCAGTGGCGCATCCGGAGCCAGCCAGGCGGCGGGCGGGGTGTCCTGGGTGTCGCTGTCGCCGGCTTCGCGCTCATCCTTGATGAACGGGCAATCGGCGGCATGTTCGGCGGTGCCGGGGTTGTTCTTGAGGAACAGCGTGCCGGTGTGGCTGTTCAGGGTGACGTTGAGCACCGGCATCGCCCTGGCATTGCAGTCGCAGGCCAGCCAGTGGCCCGCGCCACGGATCTTCATCAGCAACTGGTTGGCCTGGAGCAGGCGCGGCCCTTCCAGGGTGCCGCGGTTGAAACCGCGCAGCAGGTCGTCCTCGGCGGGGGTGAGGCTGCGGATCAGGGCGGCGTTTTTATCGATGATTCGCATGGAGGTCCTTTTCGGCAGGCAGCACATTCTTGCTGATGCTGATGGCCCAATCGCTGGCAAGCCAGCTCCCACAGGGACCGCGTGCACCACTGAACCTGTGGGAGCTGGCTTGCCAGCGATTGGGGCATCGCGGTCCCGCACGATAAATCAAATCAACAGGAAATTAACCACCAAACAACTTCGCCGCACGGGCGCGGATCTCTTCCGGGCTGAGGTCCTCCTTGTGCGTCGAAACGAACCACAGGTTGCCGAACGGATCCTTCAGCGTGCCGCTGCGATCACCATAGAACTGGTCCTGCACCGGGCTGACCGGAGTGGCGCCTGCCTCGATCGCTCGGGCATAACGCGCATCGACGTCCTCCACGTACAGATGCAGCCCGACGGAGACCCCCGGTTGCGACTGGCTGCTGACCAGCGAGGCCTGGTCGCAGGGCTCGGCGAGCATGATCGAGGAGTCGCCGATCTTCAGTTCGGCGTGGCCGATGCGGCCGTCCGGGCCTTCGAGACGGAACATCTCGACGGCGCCGAAGGCGGCCTTGTAGAAATCGATGGCCTGGTGGGCATTCTTGATGCCCAGGTAGGGGGTGATGCTGTGCGCCCCCTCGGGGATGGGTTTTGCTGCCATTGCCTGTTCCTCCTGTACAAAAACGATGGACTCGTTCCGAAAACGATATTCGGGCATAGAGCTGTATGTTTGTACAGGATCGGCAAAAGTGCAAATCCGTTGGTGCGACCACAGGACAGGCGGGCATGAAGCCCGCCGGACGGTGCTCAGAAGATGTAGTCGGTGGTCAGGAAGCTCGATTCGCGGTTGCGGATGATGTCGCTGATCAGTTGCTTGTTGGCTTCCTGGAACCGCGTGGCCACCAAGGTGCGGATGGAGAATACCCGCAGCGCGTCGTGCACCGACAGGGTGCCTTCGGCGGAGTTCTTGCGGCCGTTGAACGGGAACGTGTCGGGGCCGCGCTGGCACTGGGCGTTGATATTGATCCGGCCGACCTGGTTGGCGAAGGTGTCCACCAGCATGCCGATATCCTTGGAGTTGGTGCCGAACAGGCTGAGCTGCTGGCCGAAATCGGAGTCCAGCACATAGTCGATCACCGTGTGCAGTTCGCGGTAGGGCACCACCGGCACCAGCGGGCCGAACTGTTCCTCGTGGTAGACGCGCATCGCCGGGCTCACCGGGTACAGCAGCGCGGGGTAGAAGAACGAACCGCGGCTCTGCCCGCCACCTGGGTTGAGCACCCTGGCGCCATGCTCCAGGGCATCGGCAACCAGGCCGTTGAGGTAGTCGATCTTGCCGGGTTCGGGCAGCGGGGTCAGGCCCACGCCCGGGGTCCATGGCATGCCGGCCTTGAGCGCTGCGAGCCGGGCCTGGAATTTCTCGAGGAAGGCCTGCACCACTTGCTCGTGGACGAACAGGATCTTCAGCGCCGTGCAGCGCTGGCCGTTGAACGACAGGGCGCCGGTCAAGGCTTCGTTGACCGCGTTGTCCAGGTCGACCTCGGGCAGGACGATGCCGGGGTTCTTCGCATCCAGGCCCAGCGCCGCGCGCAGGCGGTGCGGGCGAGGGTGGAGTTTCTTCAGGTCGCTGGCGGCCTTGTTGGTGCCGATGAAGGCGAACACGTCCACCTTGCCGCTGGCCATCAGGGCGCTGACGGTTTCGCGGCCACGGCCGTAGATCACGTTGATCACCCCGGCCGGGAAGCTGTCGCGGAAGGCTTCGAGCAACGGGCGGATCAGCAGCACGCCGAACTTGGCCGGCTTGAACACCACGGTGTTGCCCATGATCAGCGCCGGGATCAGGGTGGTGAAGGTCTCGTTGAGCGGGTAATTGTAGGGGCCCATGCACAATGCCACGCCAAGCGGTGCGCGACGGATCTGGCCGAGGGTGTCCTGTTCCAGTTCGAAACGGCTTGAGCGGCGGTCCAGTTCCTTGAGGGCGCCGATGGTATCGACGATGTAATCGCAGGTGCGGTCGAATTCCTTCTCGGCGTCCTTGAGGTTCTTGCCGATTTCCCACATCAGCAGCTTCACCACCGCCTCGCGTTGCTGGCGCATGCGCCCGAGAAAACCTTCGACATGGCGGATGCGCTCGGCCACGCGCATCGTTGGCCAGGCGCCGCGCCCCTTGTCGTAGGCATGCACAGCGGCGTCCAGAGCGGTGAGGGCGGTGTCGGCATCCAGCAACGGGGCGCTGCCGAGGATCACCTGCTGCTCGCTGCCATCGTCCTGTTTCAGCCACACCGGGCTGCGCACCGTGGCCAGCGGGCCTTCCCAGCGGCGCAGTTCGCCTTCCACCAGGTAGTCGCGTTGTTCCAGGGGTGGCCCCAGGCGCCAGGCCTCGGGGATTTCCTCGGCAGTGGGAAACAGCGAATCCAGCAAACGATCCATGGCACGACACCTCTTTTTCTTTGATGGGTGAAACGTTTCAGTCGAGAATAACGCCGCACTGCAAAAAAAAGCCAGCGCACCTCAATATTGTTTTGCCATCGCCGATAACCCGGGAAACGGACGCAAGCAGCCGGCGTATGACGACAAGAATACTGGTCCAGGGCAATACCACCCGAGTTCTCCCCACCCGCGTGCGCTCCACCGCCTATCGCCTGCTACCGCTTGGCTTTGCCGTGATCGGCATCGGGCTTTCCGTTGCCCTTGGCCGGCTCGATATACAACGTCAGGAAAGCGAGCAGTTCGCCAATGCCAGCGTGCGCCTGTCGGGTATTCGTGCCGCCCTGGAGGCGCAGATGCGCTCGGCCTTTGGTGAGACCGAGGGCATCGCCCAATTGCTCAGTGCCGATGGCGATATTTCCACGGCGCATTTTCACGACATGGCGCGCCAGGCCCTGGAGTCGGTGTCCTATATCCGCCATATCTCGGTGGCACCCAACGATGTGGTCGCCGATGTCTACCCGCTTAACGCCAACCACAATGAACGTATCGTCGGGCTCGACTACCGCCTGCTGCCTGCACAATACCCGCTGGTGCAACGGGCGCGGGAGAGCGGCGATGCGGTGCTGGCCGGACCCGTGCAGCTGTACCAGGGCGGTCGCGGCCTGATCTACCGGCGGCCGGTGTTCCTTAAGGGCCACAAGGGGGTGCGCCTGTACTGGGGCAACGTCTCGGTAGTGGCGGATATCGACAGCCTGTTGCGGGCCGCCGGCGTGGTCGAGGATTCCACCTTCCGCCTGGCGCTGCGCGGTGCCGATGGCGCGGGCGCGGCGGGGGCGATGATCTGGGGCGAGGCGCGACTGTTCGCCGATTCGGCGGTCACCTTGAACGTCGATGTGCCAGGCGGAACCTGGCAACTGGCGGCAATGCCGCGCAGCGGCTGGTCGTCGATCAGCCTGTTCGGTTCGCCATTGTTCCTCTTCGCCCTGTGCGCCACGGGCCTGTTCAGTGTCTTCGTCGCCCAGTTGAATCGAAGCAACCGCCTGATCAACCAGCGCAACGCCGAGCTCAAGCATTCCCAGGCACAACTTGAGCGCCTGGCCCACTACGACGCCATTACCGGCCTGCCCAACCGCGTGCTGTTCCTGCGTCGCCTGGAAGAGGCACTGGCGGCGCCACGGATACAGAGCGCCGTGCTGTTGCTGGATATCGACGGTTTCAAGCAGGTTAACGACAGCCTCGGCCACGACCTCGGCGACCTGCTGCTGGGGCAGGCCGCGCAGCGCCTGGTGGCCGGGATCGGCGCCAATGACACAGTGTGCCGGCTGGGTGGCGACGAGTTCGCGTTCATTCTGGCCCGGGCCGGCAGCCCGGACGAGGTGGGCAGGGTGGTGGATGGCCTGTTGCGCGCGCTGCAACGGCCTTTCGACCTCAAGGGCAATGCCGCGCTGGTCAGCGGCAGCATTGGTGTCGCGTTGTGCCCGGAGCACGGGCTCAGCGCCGAAATCCTGATGCGCCATGCCGACACCGCCATGTACGCGGCCAAGGAAGGCGGACGCAACGCCTGGCGTCTGTACCACGCTGACATGACCGCTCGCCTGCAGCAGCGCCTGGCGATGGAAAGCGCTCTACGCCGCGCCCTGGAGCAACGCGAGTTCGAGCTCTGGTACCAGCCGCGCATCGACCTGTTCAATGGCCGTGTCGAAGGCGCCGAAGCCCTGCTGCGCTGGCGCGACCCGCAGCAGGGCCTGGTGTCGCCAGGCGATTTCATCCCGCTGGCCGAACGCACTGGCTTGATCATTCCCTTGGGCGAGCAGGTTCTGGACATGGTCTGCCAGCAGATCCGCCAATGGCGTGATCGCGAATTGCTGCCGGGTCCGATCGCCATCAATGTCGCCGCCTTGCAGATCGAGCGCAGCGACTACGTGCAAAGCCTTGTCCGCTGCCTGGAGCGTCACGGGCTGGGCGCCGAGCTGCTGGAAGTGGAAATCACCGAGAGCCTGCTGATGGAAAGCCAGCAGCGTGCCTGCGAGGTGCTGGCACAGTTGCAGGCGCTGGGCGTTGCCACGGCAGTGGACGACTTTGGCACCGGTTATTCGTCGCTGGCTTACCTAAAGGCTTTGCCTATCGATCATCTGAAGATCGACCGGGCCTTCATCAAGGACCTGCCCCATGGCGAGAACGACGTCGCGATTACCCGGGCGATCATCGACCTGGGGCATGCCCTCGGCTACCGCATCACCGCCGAAGGCATCGAGACCGAAGAACAGCATCAATTCCTGCGCAATGCCGGCTGCGATCATGGCCAGGGTTACCTGATCGGCCGGCCAATGCCTGCGCAGCGCTTCGAGCATTGGCTGGCCGGGGAACGCTTTACCAGCGTGCAGTACTGAGTGCTACCAGTGGGTCTGGCTGCCGTCGGCGATACTGCGGGTCAGGTCGTCCAGCAGGCGCTGGCGTTCGCGTTCCAGTTGCTGGCGCAGGTGGTTGGCTTCGTTGAGGTATTCGCCTTCACTGAGCAGGTTTTCCGCATCCAGCAACTGGGCGTTCGCCTGTTCCTGCACTTGTTCGAACTGCACGTGGTAGCGCTGTTCCAGATGGCGCGTCCAGAACGGCAGGACCGGGTCGCCGTTGGGTTGTTCGGCAAGGATGGCGTCGCGTCCCATAGCCGTTGTGCCGTCGATCAGGCGCAATTGGTCGTGCAGGGCACTGGTCCACGGGCCATCGAGCAAGTGCGCCTGCTGCTGCACACCGCCAAGATTCACCGGCTCACGCGCGGTGGGTGCAATTCGCAAACGTAGCTGAGGGTCGTTGCCCAGGCGTTGCAGGGTCAGGGCGCGCAGGGCTTCCATAGGTTCCGCGCCGAGGCCTGGCAGGCGGACAAGCAAGGCCTGGTCGACCGCCAGGCTGCGGGCAGCGGCCACGGCGACGTTCAGGTAATGCTCGGTGCGCTGGCGCGGTGTGGCGAAGGGCTCTGGCTGCTGCAGATCGGCGAGCAGCTCGTAGTGCAGCAGCTTGCTGGCGTCGATGCGCTGCGCCGCGGCCCGGGCCAGCGGACTGCCTTCCAGCCAGTGCAACATGAACCAGAAGCGCCGCCGGGTAGTGATCGGCGCGGCCTGGTACGCGGGCTCGTCGGCTACCCCGCGCAGGTCGCGGCGGTACTCCACCGGCAGCATGCGGGCCAGGCGTTGCCAGCAGGCCTGGGTCGAGTCGTCGGCGTCCAGCAGCAGGCTGGTGTAGTCGTCCTCGGCCACCAGCAGGTCGATGCCGGTGGCCTGGTAATGGACGTCGATGCGGTTCAGCGCGTCTTCGTCCAGTGGATTGTGTTCCAGGCTCAGGGCACGCTGGGCTTCGGCCGACAATTGTTGCTCCAGCCCCGGAGTCAGCACGCTGATGTGATTGGAAGACAGGTCCAGGTGCTCCAGGTTCGGCAAACGCTCCAGATGCATGGGCATTTCATAGAGCGAACAGTCGAACAGGTTGGCCTCGATCAGGTTCGGCGCGGCGGGCAGGTACGGTGTAACGGTCAGCGGGTTGCCGGACAGGTTCAGGCGCTCCAGGGCCGGGTAGCTGGCCAGCGCCTCCTGGCACGCCGGGCTCCAGAGGATATTGTTGTCGGTCAGCTCCAGGCTTCGCAGTGTTGGAGGCAGGCCAGCGGGTAGCGTTTCGAGCTCCATGGCACTGGCGAACAGTGTACGCAACCCGGGCAACTGCCTGGTCAACAGGTAGGGTATCGAGCGCAGTGGGTTGCCGCTCAGGTGCAGTTCTTCGACGTGGCCGAAGGCACCGGCCAGGTGAGGCAGGGTGGCGAGGTCCTCGTCCGTCAGGCCGATGGAGGACAGGTCCAATTCGCGCAGGTTGAGCTGGTTGCGTTGCCAACTGCGGATCAAGGTGTCCCGCGCCACGGTGCGCCGTGGTGCGGCCGCAGCCCACTGACCCAGGGCGGTGCGCAGGTAGTCCAGTTGTTGTTCAAGTGCACGCAGTTCAAGGTGTGGCTGTTTGCCGGCGTCGCTCCAGGCGCGCAGCGCATTGCCCGCCTGTTCGTCATTGCTGGCCGGATACAGCCGGCAATAGCGCGCCCGCAGCGGATCGACGGGTGTTCGGAACGAGGGCTAGTGAAAGCTGCGGGGCGCGGCATCGAAACCGCCCAGCAGGCGGCCCTCGTCGCGCCAGCCAGCGCTGTGGCCTGACCAGATCAAGCTGCGCGTGCGCACGGGTTGCAGCAGGGCCTGTTCGACGATGCGATTTTTCAAGGCCCGCGGGGAGTTGACGAGTTCGGGGAGCGCCTGGTCGATGGCATCGAACAGGTCAGCATGCACCGGACCGATGGGGTTGCTGCGGTAGCCATCAGGACCTTTGACGATCAGCCGCACGTCCTTGGCGAAGCGGTCGCCGGCCCGCTCCAGCAATGGTCCGGATCGATCGCCGGCGCGCAGCTCCAGGGTGCACTCGGCTGGCCAGCCAGCCTGCTCAGGCAGGCTGAGCAAGGCCAGGCGCTCGCTGGCCGGGAGGCAACGGGCCGGGTGGTAGAGGCCCTCGAGCACTGCCTCCAGCGGGTCTTGCGCGGGCAGGCCGGCGCGCAGGCGTTGCAGGGTCGCAAGCAGGCGTGGTGGCGTTGCGCTGTGCCCGAGGTAGACGTCCAGCAGTTCATCCCGGGTGGTGTCGCTGATGCGACAGGCGATATCCAGTTCGTCGTCGCTGTACTGCGCCACCTTGCTGCCGAGGCGGCGCAGCAGGGTGGCCTGCGGCCATTCAAGGGGGCGCTCATGAGCACCGTGCCAAGCCCCGTCGCCGTTGTGTTCAAGTAGCGGTTTCGCAGCCTTGGGATTGTGCGGATGGCGGATCTGCCAGCGCTGGCCTTCGGCATGGCGCTGCACGCGGTAATGACCTTCATCCAGTTGCAGGTAATGCTCCCCTGCGCTCTCCAGCAAGCCCAGCCCGTTGCGTTGGCCAGCGGCAGGCGGATCAACGCGGTAGGGTCTGAGATCGCCGTTCCACAGGCGTGGCGTACCGTCGGGGCGCAGCACCTCGACCAGCTTCGAGCGCAGCTTGCCGGCGTAATGCAGGGCAACGCCAGTGGCCACCGCCGTGCCGATATCGATGGCCAGCGCCTTGGCGTGCTCGAGGGCGCCATCGATGTCGCCCTGTTCCCAGGCTTCCACGCCTTCGTAGATTTCGTCGAGAACCTGCGCGGCGAACACCAGCATCATCAAAGTGCCGGCGGCTGGAATGAAAAACGCTGCGACGCCCAGCACGTCGAGTCCGACAGACTCCCAGTAATGCAGGCGCCGCTGGCGCGCGGCTTCGTCCGCTTCGGCACTGGGCACGGCCAGCAGCCGCGCCTCGTTGCGCAGGCGACGGTAGTGACGGTCCTGAAGGAACGGGAAAAGATCATCCTCGATACGCTTGCATTCCCAGTGCAGATCAGCGTCGGCCGCAGCGCTCCATCGCCGATCGCGGTCGCTGGCCAGGGTCTGGCCGGTAAGGTTGCGTTGCAACACACTGGCGAAATGTTCGAGCTTGTCCTGCTGGATGAAGGTGTAGAAGCGCTGGCGCAGGGCGGGATCGCAGAGTTGCCGCAGCAATGCGCGCTGGCAGGCCGCCAGGCTAGGGTAATGGGTCAGCGCCCGGGGCATGCCGGGCAGGTACAGGAACAGCGCTTCGCTGTGGGCCGGGCGGATCAGCAGGGCGTCGAGGACATCCACGCCGAACAGGCTGAAATGCTGGCAACGCGGGGCGTCGCTTGCGCCGTCGATCAAGCGCTGGACCTGGGCATGGTCGCCCTCCAGGCCGCGCATGCGCGCGACGATCAATTCCAGTTGCAGGGCCTCGCGGCGGGCGCGGATGCCCAGGCTGCGCACCTCCTCGCGGTTAAACACCTGCTCCAGATGCTGCTGGTAGCGTTGGCCAAGGTCCAGCTCATGGCACTGCGCGGCAAACTGCGCCGCGCTGAAGGGCAGGGCATCGAAGCTGTAGCGAGCATAGCCGTTGAACGAGCCGACCTTGAAGTCGCCGTTGATGGCCGCGCTTTCCGGTTGCATTTCCGCATCTTTCTCAAAGTTCTGCAGGGCGGCCTGCAGCAGCGGCTCGACCCTGTGGTTAAGGTCGGTAGCCAGCGCTTTCCAGTTCCAGTCGCGGGTAAAACGCACGAACTTCAGGTTCTTCGGTTCCAGGCCACCCAGTCCGAACTGTTGCATCAGCAATGGCCCGCTGAACTCGGGGATGCTGCGCAGGTCGGCGGTGGCCCTTGCCAGGGCGAAGGTCACCTCGCGGTTGCGCTGTTGGGCATTGGCCAGGGCCAGGCGCAGCTCGGGCGAGGCGCTGTTGGCCCAGGTGCAGTTGGAATAATCCTCAAGGTGTTTCAGCCGGGCCAGTTGCTCCGGCGTCAGATGCTCCAGCCAGCGCGGCAGGCGCTCCTTGACATGCAGGTCATGAAAGGTGGGGGAGGTGTTTTCGCTCATCGATGGCACTCCGTGTTGAAGGAGTGCAAGCACACCGCGTCCTGCCGGACAGGAGGTGGCACATAGTTATACGGGGCGGTGGCTATAGTGACAGGAAACCGATGATATTCAGCCTAAGGGGGTGCACATGGCACTGATCAGCCGCGAAGTCTGGTGGTTCGAACCGCCCAAGCCGGGTCAGACGGAAAAGGACCTGCGCTGGGGGTTCCTGGAAATCCACAGCGACGGCCAGGCGCGGTTTATCGATGAACGGCCAACCGACAAGCAGATGATGGAGCGCAAGAGCTGTCGGCGGTTTCCCAAGGTCGGCGAGGAATGACGGGCAGTTTCAATCGGTTATGCCGAAGATCGACAGCGCCATCCGGCCTATCAGGAACACCAGCAGTATCAGGAAGAACACCCGGATGAATCCGCTGCCGTAACGCAGCGCGAGAACAGTGCCGGTCAGCGAGCCGGCCATGTTGCTTAGACAGACCAGCCCACCCACGGCCCACAGCACGTTGCCTGACGGAATGAAAAACATCAGGGCGGCGGTGAACGTGGCGAGGTTGACCAGCTTGGCCGAGGCAGAAGCATTGAGAAAGTCGAAGCCGAAGCATTTGACGAAGGCGAACAGCAAGAGGCTGCCGCTGCCGGGGCCGAACAGTCCGTCGTAGAATCCGATCAGGCCGCCCAGCAGCAGGCCCTGTATCACCTGCCGTGTGCCGATTGCCAGCTTCGCATGGGTCTGGCCGAGATCCTTTCTGGCAAAGGTATAGACCGCCATGGCGACCAGGATGACGAACACCACCGGCTCCATCACGGATTTGGGGATCAACGACACCGACCAGGCGCCGAGGAAGGCGAACAGGAATGCCGAAAGCATGGTCGGCAGCATGAGCTTCCAGACGATCTGGATGCGTTTGGCGTAGCTGAAGATCGACGCGAGATTGCCGGCCAGCACGGCGAGCTTGTTGGTACCCAGGACCGTGGCGACGCTTTGTTGCGGAAACGCATGCAGCAGGGCAGGGACCTGGACCAGGCCGCCGCCACCGACGGCAGCGTCGATCAGGCCGCCAAAGAACGCGAACACGGCCAGCATCAACAGCGTGGTTTCTAACTCGATCATTCAGTTTGGATCCGGCATTCAGCTGGTGATCGGGGGCGCAACGTTAAACCCGTTGCGCCCCCCCGTTGCGAGTGTCAGGCGAGTTGCTTTTCCGACCGTTCGTCGGTGTCGTGGGCCTCGGCCAGGAAGCCGGCCAACGCTCCGAAGGCTTTTCCGACGCGCTCGTTGTAGTCCAGCATGACCTTCTTCAACTGCGGAATATCGAAATCGATATCCTCCATCCTGGCAAACGCCTGGGCAGCAGCCAGAGCATGCAACCCATGCCTGTTCTCCACTTCTCCGGAGTGTCCCATTACATAACCTTTGGCGTTGCGCAGCGCCTGGGGATTTGCATTTAGCGTCGGGTCCAGGCAAAGCAGTTTCTGCTCGATGAATTGGGCGAGAAAGTTATATTCCCTACCGTTCCATAGTTCCGAGGAAATCGAGACCATCATTGCCTTCATCGTCGACTCACGGTATTCATCCGACGTCATCGCAGCCTTGTGCCCAGCGATGCCCGTGTTGTAAAGGAACTCCGAAAACGCGAGGCACTCGCTGACGCTGTAGCGCTCCTCCAGCCAGTCCGATGCACCGAAGACGGCGGTCAGGTAGCGATACATGCCATCATGCCCCTTATGGCCCAGGCCAAAATCATCCTTTGCAACTTCATGCATATGAGCCATGACGGTGTTGTGGCTGGCCTGCATATGCGCAGGCATGGACACTGCATCGGCAGCCAGGCGCATGATCACCTTCGCTGAAACCAGGCTGGTCGTCTTGTGGGTTTCGTTCCAGCCATTGAAGAACCTGAGTGTCGAGGAATCCGTCGAATCCTTCCTCAGCAGTAACAGGAATGCCGATTCAGCATGCTGTTGCGCTTGCTGCGTAATAGGGTGGCAAAGGACCTCATGCATCGTCTGCTGCAAAGCTTCGATATTGTCGATGCTTGCGGGCAGTGGCGGTCGTCGGGTCTGCTCGGTTATCGATCGGCCTGGAATCTTGAGGTTGGCAATGTGCGTGGGAAGCGCCTCGATGAAAAGTTCACCCAGTTCATGCATGGATCTTTTAACGAGCACAGGTCGCGAATGTGTTTTGGGATGGCTTTCCATGAAAGTCTGGCTCATGTGTTTTCCTCGTATGAAAGTAGTCAGCGCTGTGTTCGTACTTTATCCAGTTTCCTCAAATAAGCGAATATCCTTGGGTTGACTGAAAGGTCCTAGGTGTCCGTAGTATTTTTCCTGGCCCCCTTATTTGCTTGGGTTTTCTTAATGTTTGGAAGATGTTTATTGCGTAATTGTAATTATGCGCGGCGCTGTTAATTGCAGGGTTGTAATGTTAGGGGTTACAGGCTTGTAATATTTTAATTAAGGTGTGTGCAGCGAGAAGAGGCGGATCAAGTGCATTTCAAGTGGCGGTTGTTTACTCAGGTGCATACGCGCGCGTCCTATCGATTAAGCGAGCAGAAATCACCTGTTGGACTCGCCAGGTGTGCGATACCCGCAAGCCGCTGCGTATGCGCAGCGGTGGTGCCGAACGACTAGACCGAGCGGGTAGCCTTGAGGCGCTGGCGCCCGGCAAGGCTCGCGGTCAGTATCCCGTAGCCCACCCGTGTCACCCCCGATAGCCGATCGTCCAGCAAGTCCAGCAACGACTCGCCGGCAGGCAGGTAGGCGTCCCCGAAATCCGCATTGCCCAGCGCGCTCGGGTGCACCACTACCTCCAGCACGCCGCTGCGTGGCAGCCACCCGTCCCGCAGGTCCACCGGCGTGCACACATGATCCGCGGCGGCTCCGGCCAACTGTTTCAGGCGCCGGTTCAACAGGCTTTTGAAGACCCGCTTGGCCATTCCGATATTGCTGCCGATGTTGCGCGCCAGGCGCACCGGCACCCCTTCGCGGGCAGCGAAGCGGGCAACGATCTCGCCGATGGGCCAGACATTGTGGATGTGCTGGTGCGAATCCAGATGGCTTGGCAGCAGGCCCAGGCCCAAGCAGTGCTGCCATTGCGCCGCCAGTTCCTGCTCGATCGCTTGGCGCGTCCGCCGCCCCAGCCACAGGCACTTGCGCGACAGGGTGAATTCGAATTCGCCGGCCGGGTTGCAGAACAGCGGTTCATGAAGGATTGCCTCGCTCAGCGGGCGTCCATGGCTGAGGTTGAAGTGCAGCCCGATCCGGCCGCGCAGCATCGGCTGCTGCCTGGCCAGGGCGCAGGCATTGCGCAAGGCCGGCATGTTGGCCATGGCCGTGGCCGAGCTGATCATCCCGTGCTGGAAGGCCCGCAGGATGACCGCATTGGTCGCCTCGTCGAGCCCGAAGTCGTCAGCGTTGACTATGACCTGGAGGGACATTGCGTAACTCCTGAATGGGCTGGGCGAGGGGAAGGCTTGCTGGTGCCATGGGCCTTGCCCGGGTGCAACCAGGGTTGGCAACGGCGCCACATGCGCAGGGCCAGGCCCAGGCAGATGCCGGACAATCGCCAACTGTAGAAACCATGGCGCAGGTGCTCGACCTGATCGGTCATGCGTTCGTGCAACTGATGGCTGGAGTTTTCCAGGCTGACCCGCGAGGCATCGATCCATTGCCAACCCTCGTCTAGCCCCCAGTCGATCCATTCCTGCAACAGCACCCGGCCACTGCCCAGCCCGGCATGGGCGGGTAGGAAGGCCAGGTTGTAGTCATATAGCCGTCCGCGCTCGAGCAGCCCGAGGCGATAGCTGATGCACTCGCCGTCCAGCTCCAGCACGACCAAACGCACGCCATCCTGCCCGGCGAGGGCTGTCAGGGCCTGGAACATCCACGCCCTGGACAACGCCGAGCTGAAGATGCCGACGCCGTCGTCGCCTTTCCAGCTGGCGTCCTCGACCGCTGCGATACGTTGCAGCCAGGTCTCGATGTTCCCGGCATCCACCCGCACCCGACGCACCTGCGCGCCACAGGCAGCGATCCGCTTGCGCGCCCGGCGCAACTTGTAGCGTGGGTCGCCGCTGACTTCCTGGCGGTCCGCCGGGCTGATCCTGTGCACCGGCACATTGCATATGCGGCGCCGTTCGTAGGTCGAACAGTGCCTGCTCCAGTGCACCAGCCACGGTTCGCCGGCGGTGAGCTCGTTGAGTTGCAACAGCGCATGCGGCAGGCGCTGGCGAATCTCGCGCAGCACCTGCGGCGCTTCCTGCTCGTCGAGATCGATCATCAACCCGACCCGGTCGCTCAACGGCCAGCCGAGGTGGCGCACTACCACCAACCCCGGCAGGCCGCTGCGCAGCGGCATGCGCAGCAAGGGCAGGCACAAGCGCAGGCGCTCGCCGTCATGGCCCAGCAGCACCTGCAGGCTCTGCTGCGGTTGCACGGCCGCCTCGGCCGCGCGCAGCCAGGCCAGGCCGTTGAACGGTGTGGCCCGGGGCAGCCGCTGGCGCAGGGCTTCATAGTCCGCGGCAGGAAACCCCGGCTCCGCCAGCGAGGCCACCCAGCTCAGGCGCAGGCCCATCTCAGGCCACTCCGGCAGCAGCGGCAGCGGCCGGCTTGCGCAGCCCGGCCAGGCGCGAGCCTTCGTAATGGCTTTGGCGGAAGAATTTCCAGCGCCCGAACAGGCAATACACATGGGTCACCCGGTGCTGCTCGTGGTAACCCATGCGCATGTGCAGCTTCAGCGCCGGGATGTTGTGGCTTTCGCAGACGTCCACCACCTTGTCGCAGCCCTGCTTGCTCATGGCCTTCCACAGGTCCAGCTGCAGGTCTACCGACAGCGTGGTGCCCCAGTAGGCGCGGGTCAGTTCGCCGCCGAACTCGAAGAACTCACCGGGCTTGACCGGGAACCAACAACCGTAGAAGTGGTGGTCGTGATAATCCTTAGGGCTGCCCCAGATAAAGGCCACCACATGGCCCTCGGGGTCGCGGCGGACGATCCCGGTGTGTCCCTCGGCCACCAGCTCGCGCATGGTGTCCAGGCGGTCGCCGAAGTAGCGGGCGAAGGCATGCACGTTGTGCAGGGTGATCAGCTCGCTGTGGGTCGGCGGGCTCGACTTGAGGTTGTGCGGGGGTACCGGGCTGACCAGGTCGCGCTCCATCCAGAGCAGTTCCCAGTGATAGAACACATAGTGCCGGAAGGCGGTGTTCAGGGCCGAGCGCAGTCCTTTGTGCCTGATATGGTTTTGCAGCTGGTTCAGTACACGCATGATTGCCTCCTGGATCGGGCAAGACGGGTGATCGGCGCCGTGCAGGTCACGACGCGTTCCAGCCCAGGGCAAAGATCGTCTGCCCCGGCAGCTCGAAGCCGATGCGCCCGCCGTGGCAGGCCGGTTCGGCCTTGCGTGGCTGGTGGTCGGGTCCGAAGAAGGTCAATTCGGTCTGTGTCGGGCACTGCCGGGCGCCGCTGTCGAAGTGCACCCGTTGCAGGCGTTCGCTTTTGTTCACCCCCAGCAGGCTGCGTCGCGAGCCGCGGGCCATGGCCAGGGCGTCTACCTCGAAGGCGTCGTTGTCCAGATGCAGCACCTGGTCCAGCCAGTGGCGCTGGATGAACTGCTGGGCCAGGCCCACCGGCTTGAGTTCGAACTGGTTCGGGCCAAGGACCCGCAGCATGCCCTTGGGGTAGTCCGGCTCGTCGGCGGCCTGGAACCAGTTGAGCATGTCCAGCAGGCCGTCGGCGCTGGCGTTGATCGCCACCGAGGCCCACCACAGCGCGCCCAGGTGCCCGTCCTGCTCGTAGAGGCTGAGGCTGGAACCGCTGGACAGGTTGGTCTGGTCCAGCAGCAAGGCCTTGCGCGGTCGGCCCCGCTGGTCCAGGCCGACCAGCGCCGCGGCCTGGCGTACCTGGTCGCGGTAGGTTCGGGTGGCCAGCAGGTCACGCACCATCCACTCGTGCCAGGCCAGGGCGTCGATACGCGGGCCGAACTCTTCCAGCAGGCGCCGCGCCCAGTCCAGCCCACGGCGCTGCTCGCTGTGCTCGGCAGTGGGGCCATTGACCAGCCGCGAACTGGCCGGCAGGGCGATGCGCACGCCCGCTTCACGCGCCCCTGGATAGTCCTCGACCTGCTGCAGGCGCGTGGCGAAAAAAGCGCGGAAATCCGCGTAGTCCGGGTAATTGAGGTTGGGCTCGTCGGCAAAGGCAATGTAATGCCGACCACTGCCGCCCAGGGCGACGCTAGCCGCCAGCCAGGCGTGCAGGCCGCGGCGGCTCACCCCGTCATCCTTGAGATCGGCCCGGCGTCCGGTGGCAGCGAGCAGGGTGATGTCATCCTCGATGCCGAAGCGCTGGCGATACAAACGACGGAAGCCCGTCTCGAAATCAGGCTGTCGTGCCAGTACATCGACGAAGCTGTAGAACCCCCCGGTCCGGGGCCTTAGGGCGTCGAGCAAGGCATGGCTGGACGGTGGTGGCAGCAGGTAGGGCAGGTTCAGCCCCAGTTTCGCGGCCGGCCCCAGTTGCGTGCTGCCCAGGCGCAGAGCGACAGTGCCGGGCTGCTCCTGCAAGGGCTGCAGGTCTTCGGGACGGCGTGCGAACAGGTTGGCGGTGCCATCCAGCCAGAAAGCCGCCTTGCCGCTGCCTTGCAGTTCCAGGCGCCAGACCTGCGCCCTGGCGCTGCGCGGCAGGCTGACCTGCTGGTACTGCCAGTAGGCCGGCTGAGCGGGCAGCAGCAGGTCCCAGCTTTGCCCATCCCCGAGCCGCACCGCACGCAGGCCGCTGACGCCGCCATGGTACTTGCCCGCCAGCACCGCTGCTTCGCCGGGGCCGACGCGGAAATAGAAGAGGGTTCCGGCTTGTACCTGAAGGCTGAAGTGCACCCTGGCCGGCGCAAACTGCGCCCGGGTGCTGTCGCTGAATGCTGGCTGGTAGCGGCGGAAGCTATAGCCGGGGATTTCCAGGCGGTAGCTGCCACGCCCGGTGCTCAACGGCCATTGCTGCTGGCCACGGACCTCGCTGGCGGCGATGGCGCGTTGCGCTGCGAGGCGCCCCTGGCCATCGAGGAGGAACACCTGCTCCGGATTGGCCCCGGCCTGCCAGGCGCCGACCCAGTCCAGGCGCAGGGTGTCGTTGCGCCCTGGCGTCAGGTACAGCGCACCATCGCGGATATCCGGCCAGCGCAGTTGTGCGGCCTGGGTCAATGCGCTGCACAGGCACAGCGCGATCAGCACGCCCAGGCCTTTCATTGCGTGAGCCTCCCGGGCAGCCTGCGCCACAGCGGCACAAGGTCACCCGGCAACACGATCAGCACACGCCACCAGGCCACGCCACTGAGCCGGCAATACAGCACCAGCATCGCCAGGGTCACCGCCAGGTAGGCGACCGACGAGGCCAGCCCGGCACCGACGATGCCGTAGCGGGGGATCAGCAGCACATTCAGGACCAGGTTCAGCGCGGCGCCGGCGCCCATCATCAGCGACACGCTGCCGGGACGGTTCTTGCCCAGCAGGTCCAGGCGCAGGATGCTGGCGTAGCACAGGCCGAGCAGCCCCGGCAGCAACGCCAGCAGCGCCGGATAGGCCGGCTGGTAGGCGACACCGAACAGGGTCACGATCAGCCATTCGCCGATCAGGGCCATGCCCAGGCAGGCGCCGAGCATCACCGTGGCGGTCAGGCGCAGCGCCAGCGGGGTCAGGCGCTCCATGCCCGGGTCCTGTTGCAGCAGGCGCTTCATCAAAGGTGTAGTGACCGCCTCGGGAACGATCAGCAGCAATTCGGCGGCGGCGCTGGCCATGGCGTAGTGGCCGAGGGCGGCGCTGCCGAGCAGGGCGCTGACGAACAGGTAGTCCGAGCGCAGGATCACCTGCTGGAACAGCAGGTCGGGATGGCTCTTGGCGCTATAGGCCAGCAGCTCGCGCTGGCCGCTGCGGTCCCAGCACAGGCGCAGCCGGCGCCCGCGGCCGAGCCACAGCAGGCCGAGCACTGTCACCAGGCCCAGGCCCAGCAACCAGCTGGCCAGGGCTGCCGGTAGTGCCGCTTCGGGCCACAGCAGGTAGAAGGCCAGGAACAGCAGCAATGGCGCCAGCGATTCGGTCAGGCGCAGGGCATTGAAGGCGCCCACGCCTCCGGTGGCGTTGTGCAGGGTCAGCAGGCCGCTTTTCAGCACGCTCAATGGCACCGCCAGCAACAGCAGCCAGGCCAGTAAACCCAGCTGTTCGGTAACTTCCAGTTCGATGCCCAGGCCTCGCAGCAGGCCCAGGCAGAACAGGGTCAGCAACCCCGCCAGCAGGCAGCCGTAGACCAGCACCTGGGTCAGCAGCAGGCCGGGATCGCGTTGCTGGGCCGCCTGGTAGCCGATCGCGCTGTTCAGCCCGCCACTGGTAGCGGCGGCGATCAGGTCCGGCAGGCTGCTGAGCAAGGCGAACAGGCCGCGCTCGCTAGGACCGAGCAGGCGCGCCAGGAGCACATTGCGCAGCAGGCGCAGGGCGATCATCGCCAGTTTGGTGGCCATGCTCAGCAGCAGATGGCGCACGTAGTGGCTACGGTTCATGGCCGGCCTGCCTGGCTGATGCGCCAGGCCAGCAGCGAGGGGCGGCTGGCGTTGCGCTGGCTGACACCGATACGCGGCAGGGCCAGGGGATCCTCGCTGCCCAGGCACAACCCGGGACGAGTGCCCAGCGCCCAGGGATACTGGTGCGCGGCCAGGCGCTGACGGACCCGCAGGTCATGGTCGCCATTGGGGTAGTAGTACACCGGCAGCGGATCGCGACAGCCGTTGCGCAGGGCGCGGTGGCTGCGGCTGATTTCTTCCTCCAGGCGATGTTCGTCCAGCCCCGGCAACAAGGCGTGGCTGGCGCCATGCGGACCGAAGCGGATCAGCCCGGAATCCTCCAGCTGGCGCACCTGCTGCCAGTTCAGGGCCTGGGGCAGGGACTCCGCCGGACAGGTGTCGGTCAATAGCTGCAAGGCCGCTGGCGCCAGGCTTTTCAGGCTGTGCAGGTAGTACGCCAGGGCCAGGCTGCGGGCCCGTGGCGCGTCGTGCATGAAGTAGGCGGCCGGCAGCGGGCGCCCGACCCGGCGCAGCTTCTCGATCAACAGGTGCCGTGCCGGCTCGCCATGGGTGCCCCACAGGGTCTCGCCCAGGCTCTCCCACCAGAAGCGCTGGCGGCTGCCAATGTAGTCGGTGGACAGGAAGATGCTCGCCGGCATCTCGTAGCGCTGCAGCAGCGGGAAGGCGTGCAGGGCATTGTCGCGCCAGCCGTCATCGAAGGTCAGCGCCACCCGCGGACGCTTGCCATTGCCCGGCCCTTGCAGCAGGTCCAGCAGCGGCAGGCATTCGAAATGCCCGCGCAGCCAGCGCAGCAAGCGTTCGAAGGCCAGCGGCCCGACGCACAGCTCGTTGCGATGGGGCAGGGTGGCGGCGCGATCGTCCGGCAGCACCCGGTGCAGCATCAGGATCAGCCCGGCGTTCTGCAATTGGCGGCGGCCTTCCGGGGAGTTGAGGTAGATCCAGCCCCGGGCGCGCTTGAGCGTGGTCTTGATCGGCATGGTCATGGCCTCAGCGATTCTGCTCGGGGTTCCATTGGCGATAGCCCTGGCCGCGCAGGAATTGCCATAGCCCGACGCTCATCCCGGCACAGGTCACCAGCACGTAGGCCGCCAGGCGGAAGGGCCTGGGCAGGCGCCTGCCGGCATCCAGCAGGCCGATCAGGGCAATCCCGTAGCCGAGCAACTGCAGGGTGCAGGTCCACAAGTAGAAGGCGCCGCTATCCAGCAGGCACAGATTGCTCAGCAACAGCGGCACCAGCAGCAGCGGCGCCAGGCGGCGCAGCAGCTTGTGGCTGATCAGGGCGATGGCGTACAGGCCGTGGCAAGTCGGGTCGAGCAACTGGCTGCGTGCGGCCAGGCTGCGCAAGCCGCCGACCGTGACCCGCTGGCGCCGTCGGAACTGCTTGCCGGGCTCGTCCACGCCGCAATCGAGCACCAGCGCCTCGGGCACATAGACGATGCGCTGGCCCGCCGCCGGGGCGCAGGTGCTGATAAAGAAGTCATCGTTGACCTGTTCGGGAATCGCCTCGTACAGCTCGCGGCGCAGCGCCAGCAAGGCACCGTCGGCGGACACCATGCAGCCGTTGCGGTTTTCCACGCGGCGCACCCAGCCTTCGTAATGCCGATACAGGCTATCGCCCATGCTCAGGCCCTTGCCCGTGCGGGGAATGATCATCTGCCCGGCGCTACCGCCGACACCGGGCATGGCGAACGGCCGCAGCAAGTGACCGAGGGTATCGTCGACCCATTGGTTGTCGGCATCGGTAAACACCAGGATATCGCCCTGGCAGCGCTCGACCGCGATATTCAAGGCGGCGGCCTTGCCAATGCGCGGCAGGTCGAGGACCAGGATGCGCGGGTCGTCGATGCTGCGCGCACAGGCGACGGTGCGATCACTGGAGCCGTCGCTGGCGACGATGATCTGCAGGCTGGCGCTGGCGTCTGCCTGGCTTAGCACGCTGCGCAGCTTCTGCGCGATATGCCGCTGCTCGTTATGCGCGGCGATCACCACGCTGACCGTCAGCGGGGTTGCCGGGCGCGCCTGGGGTTGGTGGCGAAAGGGCGCGAGCAGGCTCAGTACCAGCGGGTAGCCGAGCCAGGCATACAGCGGTAGCAACAGGCACGACCAGAAGATGAATTCAGCCACGGGCAGGCCTCCTTGCGGTGAGGTTGAACAGGCTCAGGACGAAGGCCATGCCGGCCAGGTGCAGGCGAATGAAATGCAGGCCCCAGAGCTGCGCCATCAAGCGCGGGTCACGCTGCCTGAGGCTTTGTCGCAGGCTCAGGGCCAGGGCGGGCAGGCTGGCCAGCAGCACCAGCAGCAGGCCCAGGTGCGGAAAGCCGTCGAGCAGCGCCGACAGAGCCATGGCATCCAGCGCCCAGGCGCCCAGGGACAGGGCCGGGAAGCGCAGTAAGCGCAGGCTGGCGCCATGGCTGCGCAGCAATTGCAAATGACTGCCTTGGCGCCACATCTCCTTGCCCAGCCACTCCTTCCAGCTGGCCTCGTAACCCCAATGCAGTACCACCGGATCGCTCAGCGCCACCAGGCGCGCGCCGGCCTGGTGCAGGCGCAGGGTGAGATCCTTGTCCTCGCCGCTGCGCAGGCCTTCGTTGAAACCGCCGACCTTTGCGAACCAATGCCGTGGCATCAGCAGGTTGGGACTGGGCAGCCATTGCCGCGGTTGCAGCAGCTCGCTGCTGCGCAAGGTCCGGCGCTGCCAGGCGATGGCGAACCAGGGCGCCTGCCGCGGGGTGTCGCACTCGAGGGCGAAGACATCGCCACGGTCTTCGTCGCTGAGCACGAAAAGCCGCTCGAGCCAGGTATCCGGCACCTCGATATCGGCGTCGAGGAAGGCCAGCCACTCACTGTCGCACACGGCCGCACCCCGGTTGCGCAGGGCACCGATGCTCAAGCCCGGCAGGCTCAATACCTCGGCACCCAGGGTCCGGGCTATCTGCGGGCTGTCGTCGCTGGAGCCATTGTCGACCACGATGACGCGGCACACGGCTTCGGCCCTGTGCGCCGCCTCGTGCACGGCCCTGAGGGTGCGGCTGATATGCCGGCTTTCGTTGAACATCGGGATGACGATGGCGACCCGACTCATGGCTGCGCCTCCAGCTGGCGGGACGCCTCGGCCCGGGCCCGCAGTACTGCGGACAGCGCGAGCATGATCCACAGGTACTTGTGGTTCGGCGCGCTGAGGAACATCAGGAACAGCCCGATCGAGAGCATGCTCATGGCCAGGTGGGTGAGCAGGTCGGCGCGGGCCACATCATGCTGGCGCAGCCAGGCAGCGCGGGCTGCCCAGAAATTGCGCAGGGCCAGGGCGATCATGCCGATGAACAGCAGCGCCCCGGGAATGCCGACCTCGCTGAACAGCTCAAGATAGGTGTTGTGCGCACGGCGATAGAGGTCGGTGATCTTGCGGTTGGCCGAGAACGCCTTGGCGTAGCCGGTATGGGCGTAATGCAGGGGGAAGGTGCCGGGCCCGGAGCCGAACACCGGGTTCTCGCGGATCATCCGGCTGCCAACGACGATATAGGAGGCGCGGCGGCCCAGGGAATCGTCCTCGTAGGCATTGACCCCGGACTTGAGCACGCTCAGCGACTGGATGCGCTCGATGTACCTGGCCGGCATCACCGCCACCGCCGTGGGCAGCAGTATGGCCAGGGCCAGCATGACCAGCCCGAGGTGGCGCGGGCGGATCCGCGTCAGTTGCACCCGGTAGTGGTACAGGCCGATGCCCAGGCTGATCAGCAACACCACCAGGCCGGAGCGCGATTCGGTGCGGGTCATGCCGGCCAGCAGCAGCCCGGCGCACACCAGCCACAGCGCCTTTTCGGCAAGGCGCGGTGCATTGAGCAGCAACCAGATGGTCAATGGCACCGCGAAGGCGATGAGCATGGCGAATACGTTGGGGTCGTCCAGCAGCCCGGCGGCGCGGCCCTGGTCCTGGTATTTGCTGGAATACATGGCCAGCAGGCAGGTGGTAGCGACGCTGAGGGAAACCAGCCGGGCCAGCACCGGCAAACTGACTTCGCGCCCGACCAGCAGGGTCATGACGAACAGCAGCAAGCCGATCAGCAACTCGCGCAGGTGCTGCGCCGACAGCAGCCAGTCGTCGCTGAGCCAGAAACTCAAGCCATAGCAGGCGAGGAAACCCAGCAGCAAGGGCCACAGGTTGCTGCGCAGGCGCAGGCCGTCCAGCTTGCCGCTGGCCAGTTGCAGCAGCAGCACCAGGGCCAGTGCTGCACCCACCAGCTTGGCCGCCGACAGGTCGCTGTCCTTGAACAGGCCTTCGAATGGCACCAGGGCAACGATGGCCAGCAGGCCCCAGGCCGGGCGCCGCCACAGCGCGAGGATCGCGCCCAGGGCCAGCACCGCGCCCGGCGCCAGGTAAGGCCAGGGGCTGACGAGCAGGGCCACGGCGGCGAGGCCGAACAGCCCGATCAGGGAAAGAGGCAGGATCATGCGCGGACCTCCGTTGCGGTGCCCAGGTAGACCTGGGCCCAGCGCTGGGCCAGGGTGGGCAGGTGATAGCGCTCGCGCTGGGTGCGCCGGGCCTGGGCGATCAGTTCGCCGGCCTGGGCCGGGTCGTCGATCAGCGCGGCCAGTTGCGCGGCCAGCTCGTCCACGGCCAGCGGCCGGGCCAGCAGGCCGCTGCGCCCGTGTTCGATCACATCGGGGATCCCGCCGACGCCGAAGGCCACCACCGGAACCCCGTCCTGCATGGCTTCGAGCAGGATCATCGGCGTGCCCTCGGTGCGCGAGCTGATCACCAGGGCGTCGAGCCGGCCCATCCACGGGCGCATGTCCTGCTGGAAGCCGGGCAGCAGAATGCGCTCGCCCAGCCCGGCGGCGGCGATCCGTGCGCGCAGGGCTGGCAGCTCGGGGCCGTCGCCGAGCATCACCGCGTGCAAGTGCGGATAGCGCCGGCACAGCGGGATCAGGGTATCGAGGAACAGGTCGGGACCTTTTTCGCTGCTCAGGCGCCCCACGTAGCCGGCCAGCCATTGACCGTGATGAGGCGCATGGCGCAGTGGCTGCGCGGTGTCCGGCAGGCCGTTGGGGATCACCCGGATCTTGCTGCTGGCAACCCCGGCGTCACGCAGGATCCGGGCGATGCTTTCGGCCACGCACACCACCTTGCTCACCAGCGGCGAACGGCACAGGCGCAGGGTCAGCCAGGTGTACAGGCGCTGCTTGCGATTGCGCGGGGTGAAGCCATGCTGGGTGGCCAGCAGCGGCACGCCCCACAGCAGCGCGGCCAGGCAACCGAACAGCAGGCCGCGGAAGTTGTGGGCGTTGAGCAGTGGTTTCGCCCGCCGCTCACGGCCGATTTCGCCGAGCAGCTCCGCCACCCCGGTGCAGCGCTGGCAGTCCACCCCGGCGCGGCGAAAGCGCGCCAGCAATTCATCCGGTGCTTCGAGAAACAGCACCCGATGCTGCCCTGGCGTGGCCAGGCAGTGGTCCAGCAGCATGCGCTCGGCGCCGTAGAACCCACCGCTGTTGAGCAGGTGGATGATCGGCTGGCGCGGGGCTGCGGCGTTCAATTGCGCACCCAGTGCCACAGCCGCGGCAGCGACCATTGCCGGTGCGGGTTGGGCAGCTCCGGAGTCTGGTCGTTGATCACCAGCAGCACCGGCAGGTTCAGCTCCTGGCCGATCTGTGCCGGATGTTTGAAGCGGTGGTCGAAGAACTCGCGGACATACACCAGGGCGATCGCGAACAGCAGCCCGGTGAGCATGCCGAACGGCACGATCAGCAGCGGCCTGGGGAAGGCGGCTTCGGTGGGCTGGTAGGGCGCGCTGAGGATGCGTGCGTTGGACAGGTTGTCCAGCTGGCCCTGGCCGCGGCTTTCTTCATAGCGCTGGGTGTAGGTGAAGAAGGCCTTGTGCAGGGCATCGATCTCGGTGTCGAGCTGGCGCGCCTTGCTCTGGGTTTCCTGCAACTGGTGGATGCGGCCTTTCAGTTCGCCGATGCGCGCGGTTTTCTGCGCGATCACTTCCTGGACCACGGTCAGGTCCTTCTCGCGCTCGCTGATGCGGTTGGACACCACCTTGAGGAATTGCTGGCGGGTGCGGCTGATCTGCTCGCGCTGCAGTTGCATGGGCTCGCTGCCGGGCTGGAAGATCGCCGTGTCATTGCCGTAGCGCGATACCTGGGTGGTCAGTTGCTCGCCCAGTTGCTTGATCTCGCGATCCTCGAAGGCGATGTTGTCCACCGTGGTGGTGAAGGTGAACGGGAAGGCGTAGTCGCTCATCTTGGCCGAGCTGGCGCTGGCCAGGGCCGACTTCAGGTAGTCGAGCCAGCGCTGGCTTTGCAGCAGGCGGTCACGGTACTGGTTGAGGTCCTGCTCCTCGGTGTTGATCGCGTTCAGGCGGAAGGTGATTTCCTCCTTCGGATCGGACGAACCGTTGGCCTCCAGCAAGCCAAGGCGCTTGCTTTCCAGGTCATCGAGGCGGGTCTGGTACTGGAGTTTCTTCTGTTCATAGAAGGACTCCGGCAGCTCGTTGGATTGCAGGTCCTGGCGGTTCTTCAGGTAGTTGTCCAGCAGGCGGGCGACAAAGGCGGTGCCCTGGGCCGGGTCGGCGAAGCTGTAGTTCACCGAGATCACGTTGGAGCCGGGCAGGGTATCGACCTTGAGGTTTTTCACCGCCTGGTCGGTCAGGGCATCCAGCTCGCTGTCGCCGGCCGCCTGCACGCGCAGGCCGAGGGCGGTGCGCATCGGGTCGATGACCCGGGCGTGCAGCGGAGCCAGCACCCAGCGTTCCAGCATGCCGGGCTCCGCACTGTACTTGCCTTCGCTGCGCAGCTGGCTGATGGTCTGGCGGATCAGGGTCGGCGAGCGCAGGATATTGCTCTCGGTCTCCATGTCGGCCAGCGACGGCGGGATGAACTTGTCGGTTTCCTGGGCCAGGGCGGTGTTGGTGTCGCTCTGCGACAGTTTCTTCGACTGGACGATCACCTCGGCGCCGATATCGAAGCTCTGGCGCAGAACCAGCGGCAACAGCAGGGCGATCACCGCAAAGGCCAGGAAGATGCGCTTCACCCACTGGCGGTTGGCGAAGAAGATGCGGAAGAACTCGTGCAGGTAATTCTCTTTGGGATTCATGTCGCGATACTCCCGGGGTCAGTTATCGCTGCCTTTGTTGTCGAGGCGGTAGCTGAAGCTCATGCCGAAGCCCTGGAACAGCACGACGTCGGCCAGTTGCCGGGCCAGTTCGCCGGCGCTGGCGAGCTTGGTCTTGGGCACGTAGAGCATGTCGTCCGGTTGCAGGTAGGCGACCTGCTGGGCGCTGGCGTCCAGGGCCTGGTCGATGTTGTAGGGCACCGCCGTCACCTGGTTGCCCTTGCGCCGCATGATCATCACCGAGTCCAGGCGGGCCTTGATGCTGGGGCCGCGGGCCAGGGTCAGGGCCTCGAGCACCGAGACCGGGCGGCGGATCGGATAAGCCCCCGGTGCGCCGACTTCACCCAGCACGTAGATCTCGTTCACCGCCGTGGACTTGAGCATGACGTCCACGCTCATCTTTCCTGGCAGCTTGGCGTAGCGCTCGTTCAGGTAGGCCTCCAGCTGGCTCACGGTCATGCCCTGCAGGGCCACCGAGCCGACTTCGGGGAAGTTCGCGCGGCCGTCGCTGTTCACCGTGATTTCCCGGCTCAGGCCGGTGGCCGGGTGGTTCAGGGCGTTCTTCAGGTTTTGCTCGTTGGTCAGCGGGCTGATCACCTGCACGGTCAACTGGTCGCGGTTGGGCTGGAACAGGCTCTTGTTGCGGTAGGCCTGCTGGATCGCGGCGCGGGCCTGGTCCGAGGTGAGCCCGGCGACCTGTACCGAGGTGTTGGCCGCCGGCAGCTCGATACGGCCGTCGGGCAGCACCAGTTGGTTGCCGTTCAGCGAACTGGCGGAAAGGAAGTTGAGCCCGATGGTGTCGCCGGGCTGGATGCGGTAGGCATCGGTGCCGCTGGTGGCGATATGGAAGATCACGTCCAGCACGTCCTGCGGCCGCAGTACCTGCTCCTGGCTTTCCAGCTCGGTGGCTTGGGCGCCGGCGGCCGGAGCGGTCATGATCTGCACCGGCATCTGGTGCATTTCCTGGTTACTGCTGCAGGCCGCCAGCAGCGGGACCAGGGCGAACAGGGCGATCAGGGGAGTGTTCATGTCGTTGTCCCTCGCACGGTCGGCTCAAAGGTTGTTGTAGAGCCACTTGGGCATGTAGTACCGGCGCCGGTTGAAGACGCTGCCGATCAGCAGCGCCCCGGCCTGGACCAGGCGCTGGCTGGCGGCCTGGGCCACTTCGCGGCGGGTGTCGTCGGCGTCGATGACCAGGATCACCCCGTCCACCAGCGGCCCCAGCACCAGGCTGTCGGCCCCGGCGTAGACCGCCTCGCCGTCGATCACCACGAAGCGGTAGTCGTTGGCCAGCCTGCGCAGCAGCACGCGCAGCATTTCCGGATCGAGCCGTGCCCCGCCGCGCTTGTGCAGCCCGCAGGGCAGCAGGTCGAAGCTCTGGTCGGACAGGCGCACGATGCAGTCCTGGGGCAGCGGCGGGGTCTGGTCGTCGAACAGCAGGTCGCGCAAGCCGCGCAGCTTGCCCAGGCCCAGTTGCTGGCTGAGGTTGTCGGGAGCGTTGCTGGCATCGATCAGCAACACCGTGCCACCGCTCATCTGCGCCAATTGCTTGGCGACGGCCAGGGCGCTGGTGCTGGTGCCGGCACCGCTGTTGGCGGCGGTGAGCAACAGCAGGCGTCGATTCTGGTCGAGCACGGTGGAGGTCAGGTTGGTTTCGCTTGGGGTCGCGATACTCATGCTTCTTGAAGTAGAACCGTCCATCTCAACTTGCTCCGTGGCCAGTGAAGACTTTGAAGGGAGTCTTGAGCAGGATCTTCAGGTCCAGGCTCAGGCTCTGTTCGGCGATGTAGCTGAGGTCAAGCTCGACCCGCTGGTCGAAGTCGATGTCGCTGCGCCCGGAGATCTGCCAGAGTCCGGTCATGCCGGGGTAGATGCTCAGGCGGGCGAGGTGGCTGTCCTTGTAGCGGTAGGCGTTGAACGAGGTAGGTCGGGGGCCTACCAGACGCATCTCGCCGCGCACTACGTTGAACAGGTTGGGCAACTCGTCGAGGCTGCTGCGCCGGAGCCAGCGGCCGATCCGGGTTACCCGCGGGTCATCGTCGATCTTGAAGTCGATGGAGTGGGCACCGTGCTTGTTCAGGTGCCTCAGGGATTCTTTCAACGCCTCGGCCTCGGCGACCATGGTGCGGAACTTGTACATGCCGAAGCAGCGCCCACGGTAACCGGTGCGCCGTTGCACGAAGAACACCGGGCCCGGGCCGCTGGCCTTGACCAGCACCGCGAGTACCAGCAGCAGCGGCGCCAGAAGGATGATCAGGAGCACCGCACCGACGGCGGCGACACAGCGGTTGGTCCGCGACAGGGTCCAGGGCCGGCCGCCGATGCGCCCGGTGAACCAGCCACGGCCCTGCTTGTGCACCGCCGAATCGATGCGCATGCGGTGCTTGGGGTCCATCCGTTTGTCTTCTTGCAGCGCCTGTACCTGGGCGCTTTGCGGTTGTCCGGTCATGACGACCTCCGTTGCTCTGCGGGCGTGGCCCGGTGGATCTGCGCTGGCGTCCCAAGCAGCGGCAGGTAGTGGTCGAGGAACCAGGCGGCGAAGCGCCCGAGCCCTTCATCCAGGGAGATCAGCGGGCTGTAGCCGGTGGCGGCGGCGAGGTCGCTGGCGTCGGCGCAGGTGTCGAGCACATCGCCCGGTTGCAGCGGCAGCAGCTCGATGTGCGCTTTGCGCCCCAGGTGCTTCTCCAGCAGCGCGACGTAGTCGAGCAGGGCCACCGGGCGCTGCCCGCCAATGTTGTACAGGCGCCAGGGCGCGTGGCTGCTGGCCGGGTCCGGATGCAGGGCATCCCAGTCCGGATTGGCCGTCGGCGCCAGGGGTATCAGGCGCACCAGGCTTTCGACGATGTCGTCGATGCAGGTGAAGTCGCGCTGGTGCCGGCCGTGGTTGAACAGGCGCAGCGGTCGGCCCTCATGGATGGCGCTGGCGAACTGGATCGGCGACATGTCGGGCCGGCCCCAGGGGCCGTACACGGTAAAGAAGCGCAGGCCGGTTGCGGCGATGCCGAACAGGTGGCTGTAGCAGTGGGCCATGGCCTCGTTGGCCTTCTTGCTCGCGGCATACAGCGACAACGGATGATCGACGCCGTCACGTACCGAATAGGGCACCCGGCGGTTGGCGCCGTATACCGAACTGGACGAGGCGAACAGCAGGTGTTGCACCGGATGGCGGCGGCAGCATTCGAGGATATTGAGGAAGCCGGCGATATTGCTGTCCAGGTAGGCCCGGGGATTGTCCAGGGAATAGCGCACCCCGGCCTGGGCGGCCAGGTGCACGACGATCTCGGGTTTCTCGCTGGCGAACAGGCGCTCCAGGCCCTCGGCATCGTTGAGGTCGAGGATACGCGGGGCGAAGTCCCCGGCCTGCTGGCGTACCCAGTCGACCCGGGCCACCTTCAACGCCGGGTTGTAATAGGCATTGAAATTGTCCAGGCCGATCACCTGGTGGCCATCGCGCAGCAGGCGCAGCGCGCAATGGGCACCGATGAAGCCGGCAGCGCCGGTCACCAGGACTTTCATGGCGCCGGAACCTCGGGCACGACATGGCGCAGGCCGATGCCGCAATAGTCCAGGCCAAAGGTGGCGACCTGGTCGGGGTTGTACAGGTTGCGGCCGTCGATGATCAGGCGCTGGCGCAGCTTTCTCGCCAGCAGGGTGAAGTCCACCACGCGAAAGTTTTTCCATTCGGTGCAGATCACCAGGGCATCGGCGTCTTCCAGGGTATCGTCGCGGGTCGCGCAGAGGTGCAGGTCCTTGCGGTAGCCGTAAAGGCGCCGGCATTCGGCCATGGCTTCCGGGTCGAAGGCATGCACCGTCGCGCCTTCGGCCCATAGCGCTTCCATCAGGTAGCGGCTGGGCGCCTCGCGCATGTCGTCGGTATTGGGCTTGAAGGCCAGCCCCCAGAGCGCCACCGACCTACCGGCCAGGCTCCCGGGAAAATGCTGCTTGAGCTTGGCGAAGAGGATCTGCCGCTGGCTGTCGTTGATCTCGCTGACGCTCTGCAGCAGGCGCAGCGGCATGCCGTTGTGCTCGGCGGTGTGCAGCAGGGCGCGCAGGTCCTTGGGGAAGCACGAGCCGCCGAAGCCGCAGCCGGGGTAGATGAAGTGATAGCCGATGCGCGGATCGGAGCCGATGCCCTTGCGTACTGCCTCGATATCGGCACCAAGGCGCTCGGTGAGGTTGGCCAGCTCGTTCATGAAGCTGATGCGCGTGGCGAGCATGGCGTTGGCGGCGTACTTGGTCAGCTCGGCGCTGCGGTTGTCCATGAACATCAGCTTTTCATGGTTGCGGCAGAACGGCGCGTAGAGTTCGGTGAGCTGGTCCTGGGCATCGGCGTCGCAGGTGCCGACGATGATCCGGTCGGGGCGCAGGCAGTCGGCGAGGGCGCTGCCCTCCTTGAGGAATTCCGGGTTGGACACCACCCGCACCTTCAGGCCCAGCTTGCCGAGGCGATCGAGTTGTTCGCGGGCCAGTTGCGCCACCTGGTCGGCGGTGCCCACCGGCACCGTGGACTTGATGATCAGGGTACGGTCGCTGTCCATCAGTTCGGTGATCTGCCGGGTGACGCCGAGCACATGGGAGAGATCGGCGGAACCGTCCTCGTCGGGCGGTGTGCCGACGGCGATGAAGATCAGTTCACCATGGTTTACCGCATCGCTGGCCTGGGTGCTGAACAGCAGGCGGCCGTCGCGGATATTGTCCTCGAGCAGGGCCGACAGCCCGGGCTCATGGATCGGCGGCACGCCCTGGCGAAGCTGGCTGATCTTGTGGCTATCGACATCCACGCACAGCACCCGATGGCCGACATCCGCCAGGGCGGCTGCCTGGACCAGACCCACGTAACCCGTACCGAACACACTCACGTCCATTCCGGCGGCCTCGCATGACGTAATGGGGATGTAACAGCGATGTGTGTTGGGTATAGCGCAGGCTGCGGAAAAAGTGTCAAGGGAATGGCATATTTCGCTTAACTTACGTCGCCTGATGCAAGGGTCGTTTTGCCATCAATCCCTTTCAATCCGCGCCTTTGCGTCAAAAAGGTGCTGCAGCGTCATCGGTCAGTTTCTCGATAAACGGTCGAAAGCCGCGCCATGAAAGGCTTTCAGGGGTTACGGGGTAAGCCGTTGGCGATGCTTTCCTTAGTGTTAGTCCCTATTTTTCGGCGCCAAAAAATCGCCATTTATTTGGCAGTCGATAGCTGGAAAGTCCTTCGCTGGCTGGCTACCTTTCGAAAAAACCCGGTTTGGCGAAGGCGGATTCATTCCATGCGCGCATATCTCAAGGGCTTGCTGTTGCTGGGTTACCTGGCCTGTTTTCACGATGCCGTGCTTGAGCGCCTGCAGGCCTTGGGCATGAGCCCGGCGCTGGTGCTCTATGCGGGGGTGTTCGTAGCGCTGGCGCTGGGGTTATGGCTGGCCGCGCAGATCCGCCAGGACGCACTGCGCTGGTTGCTGGCCTTGGTGTTCTTCGCCAGCGCGGTGTTCTTCGATGCCTACACCCGGATCACCGCCAGCTACCTGACCTACAGCGCGTTCATCTCGATGGTCTATTCCGGCGGTTTCATCCAGGAAGCGCTGGTGCAGTACCAGGACGCGATCGTCCTGGCGCTGGCCCGGGGCCTCTTGCTGCTGTTCGGTGTCGGCCTGCGTCCCGGTGCACGACCACGCGTGCCCCGTGGGCTAACGTGGGCGGCACCGCTGTTCGGCCTGTTGCTGCTCACAGCGATCCTGTTCGTCCGTGCCGGAGAGGGCGCGCGCGGGTTGCCGGTGATGTACACGCCGCTGGCCTATCTCAACCTGCTGGCCTACGAAACCCTGCACGACCACGTCGGGGCGCGCCAGCCGGTGAGCCTGGCGCGCAGCGGTCCGCCCATGGCCCGGGACATCGTGCTGCTGATCGACGAAAGCGTGTCCGGCAATTACCTCGACCTCAACACCGCCCATGGCGTGCCAACGCCGCTGACCCAGCCGCACCCGGGGCTGAAGATCTTCAACTTCGGCTACGCCGCCTCCATCGCCAACTGCAGCGCCGACACTAATGTCACCCTGCGCTACGGCGGCACCCGCGCCGATTACCTGCGAATCAACTCGACCCAGCCGTCGATCTGGCAATACGCCCACCAGGCCGGCATGCAGACCGTCTACATCGACGCCCAGCGCACCGGCGGCAACCTGCAGAACCTGATGAGCGAAACCGAAAAGCGCGATATCGATCGCTTCATCCAGTTCGACGACACGCCGGTGCTGCAGCGTGACATGGCGGTCGAGCAACAATTGGCGGAGCTGCTCGGCGACGGCCGGCCGCAACTGATCCTGGTCAACAAGGTCGGGGCGCATTTTCCGGTGCACGACAAATACCCGGACGACTTCCTGCTCTGGCGTCCGGCCTTGCCCCGCGGTCAATACGCCGATATTGCCGATACCGGGCGCCGCGATGGCTTCGCCGGCAACCCGCAGGACTGGGTGTTGTACCGTAATGCCTACCGCAACACCCTGGCGTGGAATGTCGGTGAGTTCTTCAAACGCCTGCTGGCCCAGGCCGATCTCGACCAGGCGGTGCTGCTCTACACCTCGGACCACGGGCAGGACTTGCATGAGCGCGGCAATCCGGGGCTGAACACCCACTGCGACAGTGATCCGGTCATGGAGGAAGGGCTGGTGCCGCTGGTGGTGATCCAGGGCGAGCACGTCAAGGCGCCGGACTGGTCGGCGCATCTGGCGCAGAACCGCGACCGCTCGAGTCACTACAACCTGTTCCCGACCCTGCTGCAATTGCTCGGCTATGACGCGGCCGAGGTGCAGGCGGCCTACGGGCGGCCATTAAGCGTGGCGACGGAGGACGAGTTCAGTTTCAACACACGGTTCAATGCGCGGTTGGGCGCGAGTCCGGTGTTCAAGCGGATCGATCTGGGGCAGGTGGTGGTGCCGGTGGACACGGTGATCGGGAGTCGGGAGTGAGGGTGTTCTTTCGGGCCTCATCGCTGCGGTGCGGCGGTCCGACAAGCCAGCTCCCACACTGTGGGAGCTGGCTTGCCAGCGATGAGGCCGGGATGAGCTACCAACAAGCCTCGGCCGACCCCAGTTCCGAAGCCCCTCGCTCCCAATGCAACGCCGCGCCCACCACCTGCAACGGCGGTTGCAGCCTCTGCGCCGGCCCCCAGGGTGTGTGCTCCCGCCACAGTCCCAGGTCCGCCGTGGTCTCTGCGGCGAGAGGCAGGTCGTCCGGCATGGTGCCTTGTTCCACCAGCCATTTCGCTGTCCTGGCCAGGGACAACCGTGCCATTGTCCCTTGCCCCGTGGCCAGGCGCTGCGCCAGGCCGCGCACGGCAGCCGCCGCCATCAGGTAGCCGGTCGCATGATCCAGCGCCTGCACCGGCAAGGGCACCGGCCGGCTGGCTTGCTGCCAGCGCATGCCAGCATGGGCGATACCCGTGCTCATCTGCACCAGGCTGTCGAAGCCGCGGCGCAACTGCCACGGGCCGCTCCAGCCGTAGGCATTGAGGCTGACATCCACCAGTGCAGGATTGAGTAGCCGGCGCTGCTCGTCGCCATAACCCAGGCGCTCGAGAGCGTCGGCGCGGTAGCCGTGGACGAGGATGTCGGCCTGGGCCAGCAGGCGCTCGAAGATCTTGCGGTCGTCGAAATTGCGCAGGTCGAGGCGGGCGCAGCGCTTGCCGAGGGTGACTTCGGCGACCACCGCAGGCTCGTCCCAGTCCGGCGGGTCGATGCGCAGCACTTCTGCGCCGAAACCGGCAAGCAGGCGGGTGGCAATCGGGCCGGCGAGAATCCGGGTAAGGTCCAGTACCCGCACGCCGGCCAGCGGGCGCTCGGTGTTGCCCGACCAGTTGCGCGAGCCGTCGGCGTCCACCCGTTGGCGGCGGATCAGCGGCTCGGCATTTACCGCCCGGCCCTGGGGATGATCCGACCACTGCTGCCAACCGAGCATCTGCGCTGCGCAGCCACCGCTTTCGACGATGGCCTGTTCCAGTTCCTGGGCCGACCAGGCCAGTACCCGCCGGGCCATGGCCTGGCGATCGGTGGCGGGGCCGAGCACGGCTTCGGCGATCAGGCGATGGTGCGCGGCGTTGGTGTGCAGGCGGATCCAGCCGTCGCGGGTCTGGTAATCGCCGGCGATGGCATCCCACTTGGGTGGCAACTCCCAGCCTTGCGGGCGCAGGCTCGACTCGAACCACATGGCCGCCAGGCGCCTGTCCACCTGGACCTGGCGGCATTCGCCGGCCTGCTGCTCGATCAGTGCCGCCACGGCCAACCCGGCGGCAGCGACGCTGACCCCGGCCATCTCGGTCACGGCGAAGGCCGACGGCAGGCTGCCGGGCGTGGAAAAACGCACCGCGCCGTCCTGCGGGCGTGGCAGGTCGAGGTCATGGGCGATGGCGCCGAGCATGTTCAGCATCGTTGTCCTCCTGGGGTCGAAGGAGACAAGTGAAGTTAATCAGCGCACGCAGGTCAAATACCGCTCGGCTTGGCGGCGGTGGCGGGGAGGGCTTCGGGGCGCGACCAGATCCACAGGTTGCCCAGGGTCATGCCGCCGATCGCCAGCCATACCGGCCAGTGGTGCTCAAGAAACACCAGCATCAGGGTGGCGCATAGCAGCATGCTGAGCGTGGCGCTGACCTTGGCCCGGCGCTGGATCACCTTGCCATTGCGCCAGTTGTGCAGGATCGGCCCGAACAACCGGTGGTTTTCCAGCCAGGCGCTGAGGCGCGGCGAGCTGCGGGTCGCGGCCCAGGCGGCGAAGAGGATGAATTCGGTGGTCGGCAGGCCGGGCACGACGATCGCCACCAGGCCGATGCCCAGGCTCACGTAGGCCAGCAGGCCATAGAGCACGCGGGAAAGCTTCGAGGAAGAGGGTCGGGTCATGGGGTTTGTCGACTGCACGGGGAAATCCGGCCGTCATGATGACGGCCGGAGCATGATCAGGCCAGTTCGGCTTTAGGCGCAGTGGCGTAGGCATGCTTGAGCAGCGCGGTGAAGCGCTCGAAAGCGGCGACCGCGCCCTGTTCGGCGGCGGCTTCTTCCTCGGCGCTCAGTTCCAGGCTGTCGAGGATGCGGCAGAACTGCTTCCAGCCCTCGGCACGGCCACCGGCCGGCTCGCCCAGGTGGCGGGCGCCGAAGTTTTCGTTCAGTTCCAGGGCCACGGCGCGCTTGATCAGGAACGCGGCGCCGAGCTTGGAACCTTCGGAGACGAAGATCCAGCCCATGGCCTGGGCGATGCCCGGGTTGCGCAGCGCGCCCGGGTAGTCGGCGGGCACTTGCGTGTCCAGGTCGGCCAGGTCGAGGCGGGCCTGTTCGGCGCGGCAGCGCTGGGCCAGGTCGGGGACTATGGCGATCAGCCGCGGGTCGGTGTAGAGCGCCTTGAGTTCGTTCTGGAACAGGTACTGGGCAACGACGAAGCGGGCGAAGTTTTCACGGGTTTCGAAAGGTGCGTGGGACTTCACCAGCGCGTCCAGCTCGCTATGCGGCGCATGGGTGATCTGGTTCAGGCGCTGCGAGCGCAGGCTGGCGCGTTCGGTGTTGGCTGTCATCGGGAATTCCTTGCGTGTGGGACGGGCCTTGTAACTAGACGTGCAAGATGACGCGCGACAGTAAAAAAACCTCACCCGCATTCGCGCAAATCTTTTGACTGGCATACGCGTATCTTGTGGGAGCGGGTTCACCCGCGATTGCTATGGTGAAGTCACTACCGCATCGCGGGTGAACCCGCTCCCACAGGGTTTTGCGTTCAGCCAAAGGCCCGGGCCTCTTCCACCAGCCAGTCATGCACCGCCCGAGCACTCGGATGCGCCAGGGTCCCGGCGCTGTACAACAGCACGTAACGCTTGTGATTAGGTACCGGTGCTCCGAACGGCACGATCAGGGTCCCCCGTTCCAGCTCGTCGTTAAGCAACGTACGCCGGGCAATCGCCACGCCGATCCCGGCGATCGCCGCTTCGATGGTCAGGTGGTTGCGGTTGAAGGTATGCCCGCGCCGCACATCCAGCCCTCCGGCGCCGATCGCTTCGAGGTAGAACTCCCACTCCGCATACTCGGAACTGCCGCGCCAGGCGGTGATGTCGTGCAGCAGCGGGTAGTGCACCAGGTCGTTCGGCCCGTGCAGCGGCGGGCGGCCGCGGAGCAGGGCGGGGGAGCAGACCGGGAAGATTTCCTCGTCCAGCAACGGCGTCGAGTACATCCCCGGGTAGCTGCCGTCGTTGAGGTCGATGGCCAGGTCGAAGTCCCCTTCGTGCAAGGCCTGGTTGCTGTCCTCGGCTACCAGGCGCAACTGGATGTCCGGGAAGCGCTGTTGCAGGCGTGGCAACCGCGGGGTCAGCCATTTGGCCAGGAACGAGGGAATCGAGCGCAAACGCAGGGTGCCGCGGATCTCCCCGGCATCCAGGCGCAGGAGCTCGGCTTCGATGCTGCCGTAGGCCTCGTGTACGGTCACGGCCAGGCGCTGGCCTTCGGCGCTCAGTTCCACGCCCCGGGCCCGGCGCAGGAACAGGCGAAAGCCCAGGCGCTCTTCCAGCTGACGGATCTGCTGGCTCACCGCACCGGGGGTGATATGCAGTTCCTCGGCGCAACGGGTAAACGACAGGTGCCGCGCCGCGCAGGAAAACACATGCAGCCAGACATACATCTGGCCATTCATCGATCGCCGCATCGTTTAGTCCTGCTAAAGCCTCGGTTAGAAAGTTTCGTTGGTAGTAGGAAAATTCGCAGGGCAGTATCGCCCAACTTGGCGACACCCCTCAATTTTTTTACCGTGCACCGAAAGGGTTCACCGCTTTCGGGCAGGCAGGCATTAGCATGGCTATCAGTGTTTTCGATCTGTTCAAAATCGGCATCGGTCCGTCCAGTTCCCATACGGTAGGCCCGATGCGCGCCGCTGCGACCTTCGTCGAAGCACTGCGCGCACAGGGGCTGCTGGAAACGGTGACCCGTGTCGAAGTGCGCCTGTACGGGTCGTTGTCGGCGACCGGGGTCGGTCACGCTACCGACCGCGCCTGCCTGCTGGGCCTGATGGGCGAATGGCCGGACCGGATCGATCCGCACTGCATCGGCCCGCGGATCGAACAGCTGCAAAGCACCGGCGTGCTGGTGCTGGGCGGCAGCCGGGCGATCGCCTTCGATAGCCAGCGCGACCTGCTGCTGCTCGACGAGAGCCTGCCATACCACCCCAACGCCATGACCCTGGAAGCCTGCGGCGACAACGGCCTGCTCCTGCAGCAAACCTACTACTCGGTGGGCGGCGGTTTCATCGTCGAGGCGGCGGAAATCGGCGCGGGCCCTGCCGGTCCGCAGGTCGAACTGCCTTACGAATTTTCCAGCGCCGAAGAACTGCTCGCCCTGTGCAAGCGCCACGGCTTGCGGGTCAGCCAGTTGATGATGGCCAACGAGCTGGCCTGGCGCGAGGAAAGCGAGGTACGCGCCGGGCTCCTGCAGCTCTGGGCGGTAATGCGCGAGTGCGTCGCCAACGGCCTGAGCAATGAAGGCATCCTGCCTGGCGGCCTCAAGGTCAAGCGCCGCGCGGCCAGGCTGCACCGCAGCCTGCAGGAGCTGGGCAAGCCCAACGTGATCGGCTCGACGCTCAGCGCCATGGAGTGGGTCAACCTGTTCGCCCTGGCGGTCAACGAGGAAAACGCCGCCGGCGGACGCATGGTCACGGCGCCGACCAATGGGGCGGCGGGGATCATCCCGGCGGTGCTGCATTACTACATGAAGTTCAGCCCCGAAGCCCGTGACGACGACGTGGTCGACTTCCTCCTGGCGGCCGCCTCGGTGGGCATCCTGTGCAAGAAGAACGCTTCCATTTCCGGCGCCGAGGTCGGTTGCCAGGGCGAGGTCGGGTCGGCCTGCGCCATGGCCGCCGCCGGCCTGGCCGATGTCCTGGGCGCTACCCCGGAACAGTTGGAAAACGCGGCGGAAATCGCCCTGGAGCACAACCTTGGACTGACCTGCGATCCGGTCGGCGGCCTGGTCCAGGTGCCGTGCATCGAGCGCAATGCGATCGCCGCGGTCAAGGCGATCAATGCCGTGCAGATGGCCCTGCGTGGCAATGGCGAGCATTTCATTTCCCTGGACCGGGTCATCCGCACCATGCGCGATACCGGCGCCGACATGCATGAAAACTACAAGGAGACCTCCCGCGGCGGCCTGGCCGTCGCTTTTGTCGAGTGTTAAGACCGGCGTCCGGCACAGGCGACGGTGGTTATCAAAAATAATTACAAGGCGATATCGATGACTGATGTAAACAGCACCACTTCATTGCGTGGCGACGCCGCTGCGCCTGCCATTTCCAGCGGCTGGAGCCGCCACGACACCACCTGGGCCCTGGGCCTGTACGGCACCGCCATCGGTGCCGGGGTGCTGTTCCTGCCGATCAACGCCGGGGTTGGCGGTTTCTGGCCGTTGCTGATCCTGGCGCTGCTGGCATTCCCCATGACCTTCTTCGCCCATCGCGGCCTGACCCGTTTCGTCCTGTCCGGGCGCAAGGGCGGCAACGAAGACATCACCGAAGTGGTGGAAGAGCATTTCGGCGCCGGTGCCGGCAAACTGATCACCTTGCTGTATTTCTTCGCCATCTTCCCGATCCTGCTGGTGTACAGCGTGGCGCTGACCAACACCCTGGGCAATTTCCTCGAACACCAGTTGCACGTCACCGCACCGCCCCGGGCGTTGCTGTCGTTGCTGCTGATCTGCGGCCTGATGATCGTGGTGCGCTGTGGGCAGGGCATCATCGTGCGGGTCATGAGCGTGCTGGTGTACCCCTTCGTCGCCGCGCTGCTATTGCTTGCCCTGGGGCTGATTCCCTACTGGAACGGCGCATTCTTCGCCCAGGCCGGCGAAGGCATGAACGCCGGGCTGCTGCTTAAGACACTATGGCTGGCGATTCCGGTCATGGTGTTCGCCTTCAACCACTCGCCGATCATCTCGGCCTTTGCCGTGGCGCAGAAGCGCCAGTATGGCGAGCGTGCCGAGTACAAGAGCGGGCGCATACTGGCGGCCTCGCACCTGATGATGGTGCTGACGGTGATGTTCTTCTGCTTCAGTTGCGTGCTGGCCCTGTCCCCGGCCGACCTGGCGGCGGCCAAGGCGCAGAACATTTCGATCCTGTCGTACCTGGCCAACCATTTCCAGACACCGGTGATCGCCTTCGTTGCGCCGCTGATTGCGCTGGTGGCCATCACCAAGTCCTTCCTCGGCCATTACGTCGGTGCCAGCGAAGGCTTCCAGGGGCTGATCGTAAAAAGCCTGCGCGGTCGTGGTTGCTCGCTGTCGGCCAAGAGCCTGGAGCGGGTAACGGCGCTGTTCATGGTCCTGACCTGCTGGATCGTCGCCACGCTCAACCCGAGCATTCTCGGGATCATCGAGTCCCTCGGCGGACCGGTGATCGCCTGCCTGCTGTTCCTGATGCCGATGTACGCGATCAACAAGGTGCCGTCGTTGCGCCAGTACTCGGGTAAGGCGTCGAACGTGTTCGTGGTGGCGGTGGGGTTGGTTACCCTTTCGGCAATTGCCTATTCGGTTGTTGCCTGATCCGGCCTCATCGCTGCGGTGCGGCGGTCCGACAAGCCAGCTCCCACCCTGTGGGAGCTGGCTTGCCAGCGATAGCGCCCGATCAGCCACCTAATACTCCAGGTACTTCCACAACGCGTCCGCCACCTTCGATTCCTCCTTCCCGTCGCCGAACAAGCGCCGGCCGATCTGCAAGCCTAGCTGCCGATACCCCTCGAACTGCGCCTCGTCGAAGAACTGGTTGGCCGTGCTTTCGTTGGGGAAGGTCGGGTGTTCGCTGGCGTAGTTGAGCAGGTCCACCGGCAGGCCCGCGATCAGGTTCGGCTTGATCAGCAGGATGCGCGAGGTCAGTTGCTGCTGCTTGTTGTGCACGTTCAGGAGAATGGCGCAGCGCCGGTAGTCCGCCTGCTTGCGCTGTTCGCTGTCCAGTTTGAAGTCCTGGATCCGTCCGAAGTACGGGGCCAGTTCCTCGACCTCGAAGATGCCTGGGTCCTCGCTGATTTCCAGCGCCTGGTCGATCCGTGCGAGGCGGATCAGGTTGGCCAGGTCATCGAACTGGTAGGTCGGGTCGGCGCCGCAGTCGCACATCACGATCAGGTCGATCTTGCGGCCTTCGCGGATCAGCTCGTAGCAGGCGGTGTTCTCGAAGTGACCGCCGTCGGAGAGGTACTGGAAGTCGCGGTTCAAGCCGTGGAAGTGCGCGGTGATTTCATAGAACAGGTAATGCTGGGTGGTCAGGGTGCGCTCGCGCAGGGTATCGCGGGGAGTACGCAGGCCGCTGTCCTTTTCACCGTTCTGCAGGAAGTCCGCCGGCCACCAGGTGCCCAGGCGCACATTCGCCAGGCCGAAGGCCAGGGATGTACCGAGAGCTGTAGCGCGGCCCAGACCGGTAGAGAACGCTGCACCGGATGTGGCGACCCAGTGGGCCAGGCTGAGCTTTTGGAAGATTTCCCCGCAAGGCGGTTGTGTGGCGCGCTGCCGTGGCTCACCGTCGAGAATGTAGCTGACGCTGGCGTCGCCGTAGCGTCCGGATGGGGCAAGGCATAAGGGTTTTCCCTTGCGATCGCGCTGAACGAGCTGCTCGGCCGGGTCTACGGTCTGGTTCAAGGTCACGTTGATCAAATGCACCGGGGCACAGGAAGTATTGCTGTAGTAATCCTCGATGCTCACGTCGTCTCCGGGCAGCGTCTCGGCGACGCTTAGCAGGCGGCGGCGCTGTTTGCGCGTCTTGCCGGAAAATCGCAGGCCGTTTGAGGCACCCAGGTAAGCCCGGGCCAAACGAGCCCGGTAGAACGACTGCCAGGACGACAGGTTAAGAAAACCGATGAACTTGCCTGATCCCAGGCTGAATAGCCCCGCCAGGACAGTCAGGCCAAGCAGGCGTGCCCAGGCATGGATGTCGCCAAACCAGTCGCCGGTATAGCGCACGTATTGCACTAGAAGTCCCCAGAACAGGGACACCAGCATGAGAATGAGTACACCTGCAGCGCCAGCAATCACACTGATCGGCAGCTTGCTCAACCAGCCTGGCTTGGCCTTGTCGTCCGTGGCCACGGAAACCCAGCGTACCAGGGCGATCAATAGTGGCAAGAGAGCACCACCGGAAATCAGCGGCCCCTGTTCTTGCCACAGGCGAAGGAACAGCCAATCGCTGAGCCATGGAACCAGTGCAAAGAACAGGCTGGCCAAGGTGAATATAAGTGCCGTGGCGAGCCGCCGTGTAATTAGAACGCGGTATGTCGCGACGGTATTATGTCGGGCCAGGAGTTTATCCGGGCTTGCTCGTCCACGACCGAGGTAGCGGCACAACAACAGGCAGTAGGTCAAGCCAGCCAGGCATACCAGGCCAAACAGCACCATCAGCACGCGCAAATCTCCACCGATCCAGGGAGCACGGGCGCCGAGCAGGATCATCGCCACGCCCGCAAGTGCATAGAGCCCGGTAGCAAGGTTGAATGGATGGGGCGAATCGTCGTCGTTTTGTCGCCGGTAAACCATCCAGTACGCCAGCATCAGCGGCAGTATTGCCAACACGATCAACGCGATAGGCAACCACCACAGCGAACCGCAGACCACCTGCGCGGCGCTCAACGGGAGGAAGGCCCCGATGGGCGAGCACAACGGACTGAGGCTGATCACTTCCTGCAGCAGCACTGCCAGAGCCAGGCCGAACAACAGCGGCATGCCGATGACCATGTGCACCGCCAGCAGGTTGCGCAGCGACATGCCGAGCACATAGAACAGGTCGCCGCCACCGCCAGGGGTGAGGTAGCGACCGTTTTCCCGTAGCCAGCCCAGCGGCGCCGCGCCAACCGGCTGGCGGCGATAGTCGCCGCCGGTGTGGATGCGTCCCGGTGGCTCGTAGTCGAGGGTTTCGTAGGCCTGCCGGGCCGCCTGGCGCTTGGCGTCGTTGCTGGGCGCGGACTCGCCGGCGCCGATGACGCCGGTGTTCTCCCGATCGCGCAGGCGTCCTGGAAGGAACAGGCTGCCAAGAAACGAGCCGAAGTAACCGCCGCCGCTGACGGTCGACAGGTAGTCGAAGCGTGGCAACAGGCGCTTGCCCAGGTCGCCGGCCTTGCCGTCGTCGTTCGCTTCCGGCCGCGCGCCAGGTGCCTTGGCCCGGGCCAGGGCCTGGACCACGCCCAGGCAGAAGGTGGCGCTGCGAATGCCACCCCCGGACAGGGCCAAGGCCAGGCGCTTGCCGCCGGTTGGCAGCCCGAGCAAGCGATGACGCTCGGTGATGCGCGCCTGTTCGGCGCTGAATTGGGTGTCTTGATCGGTGCTGACCGTTTCTTGCCTGTCCATGTGCCGTCCCGCCGATGGGTGGAGATGCTTCCCTTGGCGCTGGAGTGTAGAGCAAGGAAATAGCCACTTGCCACCACTGTGAACCCCATCACAAAAGCCCTGCACGCAAACCTATGAGCAGGTGCGATAAGCCGCCGGTTTTCATAACCAAATGAAAGCAATATGCCATCACGTAATGGCATATGCTTTAGGTGCTGTAAAGGAGTTGTAACCAACTGGTCTGCCGCCCAACCGAGCGCGGCGGGCAATGCATTCAGTTGAGATCGGCCAACCGGACCGGCCGCAATAACGTGTTCCTCAAGGACAGAAGGGACCGGTCTGCACGTTTTGCAAGGAGCAAACGCATGACACCCGTGAAGCTGATGTTGAGCCTCTTTCTTCCCTTGGTGCTGTTGCAGGGGTGTTCCGATAAACCGAAGAACCCTTGCGGTGACCAACCCGGCAAGATCCTTGACGAAGCCCAGTGCGTCGGCCGTGATGCCGACAGCCTGAAGGGCGCCGACGAGGATTACTTCGCCGACATGGACTATGGCGTTTCGAAGCAACCGGCGCTGCTGGTGGACCGCCTCTCGCCCTTCATCCCCGGTATTACCCAGCAGCAGGCGGTGGACGCCTTCGCCCGCGGGCGCAACAACTGGATCGTCTGGACCGCCGGCAACGATGCCCTGTGGGACAAGCTCTCGCGTGACAGCGTCGGCAACCTGGACTTCCTCAAGACCATCTCCAACCATCCGTCGCTGGCCGCCAACCGCAGCAACCGCTGGCAGTACCTGGGCGTGGTCAACGAGCCGTGCTACGTCAAGGGCGAAGGCCCGCGCGAAGACCGCCATGGCCTGTGGCTGGATACCCGTGACCCGTCCTGCGCCCCCGACCCGTTCGAGAACGAAGCCAAGTACCCGGGCGTGAAGATCGGTGCCCGTGGTAAGAACATCGAGACCGGCTCCTACTACGGCTACGGCACCGGCATCGTCGGCCTGCGCCTGTTCCCCAACCCGGACTTCGACGAGAAAGCGCAGAAGCACTGGGATCCCAAGCGCTACTACGAAGACCCCAGCTACTACAACGACAGCAAGCTGGTGAAGCCGTATCGCGTCGGCATGTCCTGCGGGTTCTGCCACGTCGGGCCGAACCCGACCAATCCGCCGGCCAACCCGGAAAGCCCGGCCTGGGCCAACCTCAACTCCAACCCGGGGGCGCAGTATTTCTGGGTGGATCGCATTTTCATGTGGCAGAAGGACGACAGCAGCTTCCCGCACCAGTTGTTCCACACCTCGCGGCCGGGGGCCCTGGATACCTCGCTGGTGTCCACCGACTACATCAACAACCCGCGGACCATGAACGCCGTCTACAACCTCAAGGCGCGCATCGAGCTGGCCGCGCACCTGGGCAAGGAGACCCTCAAGGGTGGCGACCTGAACAATAAGCAGTTCAACGAGGTGCCGGGCATTCCTGCCGACAGCCCGCTGATGCAGTTCTACAAGAAACCGGACACCGTGTTCACCCCGCGGGTGCTCAAGGACGGTGCCGACTCGGTGGGTGCCCTGGGTGCCTTGAACCGGGTGTTCGTCAATATCGGCCTGTTCAGCGAGGAATGGACGCAGCACTTCCGGCCGTTGATCGGTGGCAAGCCGATCACCCCGTTCACCATCGAGACCGCCCGCAAGAACTCGGCCTTCTGGCGTGCCAACGAAGCACAGACGCCTGACCTGGCGCTGTTCTTCCTCGCTTCGGCGACCCCGGACTACCTCAAGAGCGCACCCGGCGGCGAGCAGCATCTGCAAGCCTCGCCGGCGCAACTGGAGCGGGGCAAGGAAGTCTTCGCCGAAACCTGCGCGCGCTGCCACTCCAGCAAGCTGCCGGAAAAAGCCTGGGCGAAGTTCCCGGACAACGGCTGCGTCAACGGCAACTACCTCAAGTGCTGGAACGACTACTGGAGCTACAGCAAGACGCCGGAGTTCAAGAGCGCGATGCGCGACATCGTGAAAAAGGATGACTTCCTCACCGACAACTTCCTCTCCACCGAACTGCGCGTGCCGGTAACCCTGCTCGAAACCAACGCCTGCAGCCCGCTGGCAACCAACGCCCTGGCCGACAACATCTGGGACAACTTCTCTTCCGAGTCGTACAAGCAGTTGCCGGCGGTGGGCAAGATGCTGGTGCAGAACCCCTACACCGGCGAGGCGCGGGAATACGAGATGCCGGGTGGCGGTCGGGGCTACACCCGTCCGGCGTCGCTGGTCAGCGTCTGGTCGACGGCGCCGTTGTTCCTCAACAACGCCCTCGGCCCGTTCAAGTGGACCGGCACCGTGGATGATCGCATCGCCTCGTTCGACAGCTCCATCGAGATGCTGCTGTGGCCGGAAAAACGCCAGGGCAACTTCCAGGTGGTCACCCGTTCCGGCCTGACTCACCCGGGCACCATCGATACCACCACTGAAACCAGCTACCTGCGCGTGAGCAGCGGCTACCTGCCGAAGTTCCTGCAGGACCTGCAAGGCGTGCTGACCCGCTGGCTGCCGTGGCTGTTCGGCGACGACGGCATCCAGATCGGACCTATCCCGCAGGGTACGCCAGTGAGCCTGCTGTCCAACATCGACCTGGAGAAACGTGACCAGGTGCTCGACCTGCTGGTGAAGATCAAGCACGACCTCAAGCAACTGCCGCCGGGCGCCAGCGACGAGGAAGCGCGCAAGGTCTTCAAGCGCCTGGTCAAGCCGCTGCTGGAAGTGAGCAAGTGCCCGGACTACGTGGTCGACAAGGGCCATTACTTCGGCACGAAATTCCTCCAGGACAAGGACGAGCAGCCGCTTAGCGACGACGACAAGCGCGCGTTGATCTCCCTGCTGAAAACCTTCTGAGGCCGCTGTCATGACTGACCAGACTGAATACGAATACATAGTGGTCGGCTCCGGCGCCGGCGGCGGCACCCTGGCCGCGCGCCTGGCCGAGGAGGGCCGGCGCGTGCTGGTTCTGGAGTCGGGCAGCGATCCGGTGGCCAAGGGCGACGACACGGGCCTGCCGGAGCAGTACCAGGTGCCGGCGTTCCATCCGCGCTCCACCGAGAACAACGCCATGCGCTGGGACTTTTTCGTGCGCCACTACAGCAGCGACGCACGCCAGTTGCAGGACCCCAAGTTCACCCGCAGCTACGAAGGCGAAACCGTCGATGGTGTGCTGTACCCGCGTGCCAGCTGCCTCGGCGGCTGCACTGCGCACAACGCGATGATCACCGTCTACCCGCATAACCAGGACTGGGACCATATCGCCCGGATCACCGGCGATGCGTCCTGGAAGGCCAGCGCCATGCGCGAGCATTTCCAGCGCCTGGAGAACTGTCACCACCGGCCGTTCCAGCGGTTTCTCTCGTGGTTCGGCTTCAATCCGTCGCGGCATGGCTTCAAGGGCTGGCTGCACACGGAGAAGGCGGTGCCCGAAGCGGTGATCGACGATTTCTCGCTGGTGCGCTCCATCGTCAAGTCGGCCAAGCAGGCCTTCGAGACCCTGGCCGAGCCGCTCAAGCGCATCGGTTGGCAGTTGCAGGGTGTTGGCGACCCCAACGACTGGCGCCTGGTCAAGGACGAGGCGATCGGCCTGCGCTACCCGCCGCTCGCTACCCACAAGCACCACCGCATGGGCACCCGCGAGCGCCTGCTCGACGTGCAGCAGCGCTTCCCCGATAACCTGCACATCGAGCTGGATGCGCTGGTCACCAGGGTGCTGCTGGACGATGAGCAACGCGCCTATGGCGTGGAGTACATCAAGGGCTCGCGGATGTACCAGGCTTGCACCTTGCCGCGCAACCCGACCTCGAGCGGCGAGTTGCGCCAGGTCCGGGCCAGCCGCGAGGTGATTCTCGCCGGTGGTGCCTTCAACACCCCGCAGCTGCTCATGCTGTCCGGCATCGGCCCGCGCGAGGTGCTGGAATCGGTGGGCGTGCCGGTGCGGGTCGAGCTGCCCGGGGTCGGGCGCAACCTGCAGGACCGCTACGAAGTGGGGGTGGTCAATCGCATGAACTTCGAGAACTGGGAAGTCCTCGAAGGCGCGCGCTACGAGAAAGGCGACCCGCAGTACGAGGAGTGGGCCAAGGGCAAGATCGGGGTGTACTCCACCAACGGCGCGGTGCTGGCGGTGATCAAGAAGTCGCTCAAGCAACGGCCGCTGCCGGACCTGTTCTGCTTTTCGCTGCTGGCGCTGTTCCGCGGGTACTTCCCGGGTTATTCGAAGCTGATCGTGGAAAAGCTCAACTACCTGACCTGGGCGGTGCTCAAGGCGCACACCAACAACACCGCCGGCTACGTCACCCTGCGCTCGAAGGACCCGGCGCAGACGCCGATGATCAACTTTCGCTATTTCGAGGAGGGTAACGACACCAAGGGCGAAGATTTGCAGTCGGTGGTCGAGGGCATCAAGTTCGTGCGCAACCTGGCCAAGCCATTGAAGGAGGCCAGGCTCATAGCCGAGGAAGAGCTGCCAGGCGATGCGGTGCAGACCGACGAGCAATTGAAGGAGTACGTGATGAACCAGGCCTGGGGCCACCACGCCTCCTGCACCTGCCCGATCGGTGCCGCCAATGACCCGATGGCGGTACTCGACAGCGCCTTCCGGGTGCGCGGAACCAGCAACCTGCGGGTGGTGGACGCCTCGATCTTCCCGAAGATCCCAGGCTTCTTCATCGTCACCTCGATCTACGTCGCGGCGGAAAAGGCCGCCCAGGTGATCCTCGCCGATGCGGCCCGTCCGCAGGCGCGGCAGGTGGCCGGGGCAGGGCGGGCGAGCAAGGCGGCCGATAGCCTGGACAGCACCGTGGAGGCCATGGTCAGCCCGAAAAGCTGACGCTGCGCATGTTTTGCGGATCTGCCCCGGTTTTCCCGGGGCAAGCCGCAGAAGCTGGGCTATACCTAAACCCGCTGGCGTGGTGCCAGCGGGTTTTTTCCATGGATTTCCGTAGTGGGGAGCACTTATGAAAGTCGCACTAGCGATTGGCCTGAGCTCGTTGCTGCTTGCCGGTTGCGCCAGCAACCTCAGCAAGCCGGAGGATTACTCGGGCTTTCTCAAAGACTACAGCCGCCTGAAGGAAGCGAAATCACCGTCCGGCGCGCCGGTGATGCGCTGGATCGACCCGCAACTGGACAGCAAGGCCTACACCAGCGTGTATATCGAGCCGAGCCAGTTCTATCCGAAGCCGGCGCCGACCGCGCAGATTCCGGCAACTACCCTCAAGGGCATCACCGACTACTACGACCAGGCGCTCAAGCGCGAGCTGGGTAAATCCTTGCCGTTGGCGAGCAAGCCCGGGCCGGGTGTGATCGTGGTGCGTCCGGCGATCACAGCGGTGAGCAGTGATGTGGAAGGGCTCAAGCCCTATGAAGTGATTCCCATCGCCCTGGTGGTGGCGGCCGCGAGCACGGCTGCCGGCAGCCGCGACCGGCAGGCCGAAATCGCCACCGAGGCAGCATTCCTCGACGGCGGCAACCAGAAGGTCGTGGCCCAGGTGGTGCGCAAGGGCACTGGCAAGGAACTGGAAAACGACAAGACCGTACTGCGCCCGGACGATGTCCGCCAGGTCATCGATGGCTGGGCGATCGACCTGCATCAATCCTGGCTGAAGCTGAAAGGTAAATAGAACAGTTCCAAAGCACGACGCGGACCCTGTGGGAGCGGGTAAACCCGCTCCCACAGGGTCCGCGCCAGGTATTAGAACTGTTCCAGGCCCTGCCGCTTGACCGCCTTCAACAACGAAGCCACCAACGCCTGCGAGATCTCCAGCGACTGCTGCGTACCCCACAGCAGATCACCATATTTGCGGTCCGCCAGGTCGCACATCTGGGCATTGGTTTCCGCCGCCGACTTCAAGGCAATCGCCAGATGTTCGAGGGCATCGCCGATATCGACGCCATCGCAGACGGCAAAGAGGGGCGGGTGGTGGTTCTGGCAGGTGGCGAAGTGGGTGTGGACGGTGGTGAGGCGAGGGTATGCCGCGGAGGGTGGATCAGGTACCAGTTTTTTCATTTCTGTCTCCAGTGTGTTCATCCGTTACCACCACCTCCTCGCTGTCAAACGAATGAGGTGGCAGCTGTACGCGGGTTGACAGACCAGGACACTGAAGACGCAAACCTGGCGCACCCGAAGGTGCCCACACGTACAGCCGCCATAACGGACCACGTGCGTCTTCTGAATGTGTCGCAGCCTGTCAAAGCTGGTCGCTGTATATGCAACGACCGGCGGAGACTAGGCGCAGATTCCGAAGTGCGCAACGGCTGAAAGCGCGCGGGAGTATGCTTGGGAAATTGCCTACAAGAAAGTCGGAAATTACGCGCTTTTCGTAGCTTTATATGACACCTGATGGACATGTTTGGCCTGAACTGGCCCTATCGCTGGCAAGCCAGCTCCCACAGGGACCGCGTGCACCACTGAACCTGTGGGAGCTGGCTTGCCAGCGATGAGGCCCTGAAGTACACCCAAGTCTCCGGACAGGATGCTTTCCTGCCTGTCACTGAGCTAGCATCTGTCCTTTGTCCCTTGCTCAAGGAAAAAGCCATTGGATTCATTGACCCAAGCAGTTCTGGGTGGCGCCATCCAGGGCGCGGTGCTGGGTAAGGTACAAGGGCGGCGATCGTTGCTCTACGGTGCGCTGCTGGCAACCCTGCCGGACCTCGATGTCGCCATCCGCTACGCCGACCCCGTGTCGAGCATGACCTTCCACCGCGGTTTTTCCCATTCCCTGTTCGTTCTCACCGGCCTGGCCCTGCTGCTGACCTGGCTGGTCCTGCTGCTGGTACGCCGCCGTCCCGATACCGGCTACAGCGGGCCGCGGCTGTTCCTCGGCCTGTGGCTGGTGCTGGTCACCCATCCGTTGCTGGATGCCTTCACCGTCTACGGCACGCAACTGTTCTGGCCGTTGCAGCCCACGCCGCAAAGCTGGGCGGCGGTGTTCATCATCGATCCGCTGTATACGTTGCCGCTGTTGTTCGGGGTGATCTATGCCGCGTTCAAGGGCTTCAGCGGACGCGCCGCCCAGGTGCTCGGCGTACTGCTGTTGCTGAGCACGGTTTACCTGGGCTTCGGCCTGCTCTCGAAGAACATTGCCGAACAGCGTTTCCATGCCGCCCTGCGCGCCCGGGACATCGATGTCACCCAACTGCGTGCGCTGCCGATGCCGTTCAACACGCTGCTATGGCGGGTTGTGGCGAAGACGCCGGAGGGCGACTACTACGAGGGCGTCAGCAGCCTGTTCGACGACGACCCGCCGGAATGGCAGCGCCAGCCACTCAATCTGGAAGCGGCCAGGGTGCTGGAAGGCTCGCCCTTGTACGAGCGCCTGCGCTGGTTCACCGGCGACTGGCTGCGCTATGACGTGGTCGGTGATGCATTGGTGGTCAGCGACCTGCGCATGGGCATTCCGGGCAACTACACCTTCCGCTTCCGCATGGCGACTTGCGATGGGGAGGGGCAATGGCAGGTGCAGACGCCAGTATCGTGGCCGGGGGCGGGGGGGGATTCGATGCGCAACCCCGACGCGCTGAAGCGGATCATGACGCGGATCTTCCAGCAGCAACCGCCGTTGCCGCTGGAGCAATGGAGCCGGGAGTACCTGGATGGGCCGGCTGCGGATCCGGGGTGTGGTCTACGCGAGTGATGTTGGTACCACTGGCCTCATCGCTGGCAAGCCAGCTCCCACAGGGATTGCATGCACCGCGGACCCTGTGGGAGCTGGCTTGCCAGCGATGAGGCCGGAACTGACAACACCAGCATCTGCTCGATGATTGCCCTTCAGGATTGCTCTCAACCACTCGGCGGAACTGATATTTCTGTCAGTTGCGCCTGCATTCGCTGCGCTCTTCAATCAAGTCGTCCAGCTCGGGCTTTGCCTGTTGCCGTGGCCCAGCCTGTTCATCCGGGACGATAGATGAGAGGAACTCGACGATGAAAGCGCTCATTAGCGTTGCCATATGCGGCATGATTGCTACCGCAATGGTCTCTAGCTATCCGATCCACGCTGCAACTCGCTCTGAAATCTGCATGAAAAGCCTCAGGGATAATGGGGTAGCTCTCAATAACATCTTCATCAATGGGGGCTACTGTTACGACGGAAGTCGCTGTCCCAAGATGAATGAGCTACTTGGCACCGACTCGAAAGGATACGCAATCATAGGCTTTACCCCAAGTTTCCCCCCCTATAGCGCCGAGGCTATCGCTGCCGAAACGGCTGCATGCAACGCCTGCACTTCTGGCGGAAAACCCCTCTGCGTGAGCCACTAGCGACATCCAGGCGGGGGCGATCACTTCAGGCCGAGGTCACCATCATCTGAGGTCTGCACATCCCGCTCCGGAATCTCCCAGACCATCAGTTGCGGCGGGGTCTGGGAGAACGCCGGGCTGGCGAAATAGGCCTTGGCCGCCCCGGAGAATTCCCCACCATCCTTGGCGAAATTGCCGATCGGCGCCTTGAGCGCCTGTTGCAGGAACCCGGCGAAGTTCGAGTTGCGCGAGAAGGACGTGCCGATCAGTGCCAGGTTGGGCAGGTTGGCGTCGCCGAACAGGTCGTCGAGGCTGTCGCCGTCACCTGCCGCCTCCGGCACCTGCTCGTTGATGGTCGAGGCCATCACCACTTCTTCAGCCGGTTGCAGGTGCACCGGCAACCAGTCGAGCCCGGCCAGCCGCACCAGGTCCCCCGGACGTGGCGATGCAGGCTGCTGGACTATTTCGAAACTGCGCGTCGGTGTGGCCGTGAAACCCATGCCGGCGAGTTTCCCGGCAATCGCCACCGCCGCCGCATGGGCGCCGGCTTCGCTCCAATGGGTATCGAGGCGCAGGAACGCCTCGGCGCCCAGCGGTTGCAGGGCAGGGGTGAGGTCCAGCACATCGACGCCCGCTGCCTGAAGGCTGGCGGTCCAGTCACGCACCCGTGGCTCGAGGCTGGCCGGACGCCGCAGTTCGCACAGTTGGCTGGCGGCAATCCGGCTCTTGTCCGGGACCACGCTGACCAGTAGCTGGATGCCCTGTTTCTTTAACCGGTCACGCAGGGCAATCACGGCCGCCGCCTTGGCCTTGGCGTTGTCCGCTGCATGCCGGTTGATCTTCAACTCGTCACTGATGAACAGCCACTGCGGACAACCCTCGCGCACCCGCGGCCCGGTATCGCCCAGGGTCAGCCAGCTGGCAGCGCGTTCGAGCTGCGCGGCATGCTCCGGCAGTGGTGCCTTGGCCAGCTCCTTGGCAATGCGGTGGGTGATTTCGCCCTCCAGTACCGCGTCGTTGGACAGTGCCTTGCCCGGCAGCAATTGCAGCTTGCCGCTCGCCAGCAGCCAGCCACAGGACAACAGCCCGGCGGCGAGGAAAGCGGCGAGGACGGCACCGGCCAGCGGGCTGGTGCGCAGGGCGATGGCGCTCGGGGGCGTCGGTGCGGTGCTTGGCGGCGGGGTCTTGGTCGTCATCAGAACTGGAAGTACAGGAAGGGCACGGCATCGCGACTGGCGATCAGGGAGAACGCCAGCAGGAAACCGGCCACGGGCCAGAGGGCAGCCAGCACCGCATACAGCGCGCTATGGCCGAAGGAACGTTCGAGCCGTGCCTGGTACAGCGGCGCGATCACGCAAAATACCCCGAGCGCCGCCGCCAGGCCATCCACCGGCCGCACCGTGGCCGACAGCGCTTCACCGAGGGCGAAGGCGTGCAGGCCGAACTGCCCGGCGTACATGTCCATGGCGGTGGCGAAGTCCGGAGCGCGGAACAGGGTCCAGGCCAGGCAGACGAACAGCAGGGTCAGGGTATGGGACAGCACCCTGGGAATCGCTGGCAGGCTGGAGCGGCTCCAGGCCCGGTCGATGCACAAGGCCACGCCGTGGGCCGCACCCCAGAGCAGGTAGTTCCAGCTGTCGCCGCCGTGCCAGAGGCCGGCGATGGCCATCGTCAGGAACAGGTTGCGGTAGGTGTTCCAGGTGCCGAAGCGGTTGCCGCCCAGGGCGATGTACAGGTAGTCGCGCAGCCAACTGGACAGCGACAGGTGCCAGCGCCGCCAGAAGTCCTGGATGCTGCTGGCCAGATAAGGCCGGTTGAAGTTTTCCGGGAAGTGAAAGCCGAGCATCAGGCCCAGGCCGATGGCCATGGCGCTGTAGCCGGCGAAGTCGAAGAACAGTTGCAGCGAGTAGGCCAGGCAGCCCAGCCAGGCGTCGAGGAACGACGGGTTGTCCAGATGGAAGGCCACGTCCACCAGCGGCGACAGGGTATCGGCCACCAGCACCTTCATGCACATGCCAATCATGAAGCGCCGTGCGCCGAGGGAGAAGTTCTGCCAGTTGAAGTAACGCTGCTCCAGCTCGCGGCGCACCCAGTCATAGCGAATGATGGGGCCTGCGATGGAGTGGCCGAACATCGAGATATAGGTGGCGAAATTCACCAGGCTGCGTTCCACCGGCACGGTGTGACGGTGCACATCGACCAGGTAGGAGATCGCCTGCAGGACGATGAACGACAGCCCCGCCGGCAGGGCCACGCGCTGCCACTCCATGGGCAGGTAGCCGTAATGGCTGATCAGCTCGTTGAAGGTGGCGGCGACGATATTGGCGTACTTGTACCAGCACAGCACCAGGGTGTTGAGCACGATCAGCGCCGCCAGCAGGCGCACCCGACCGCGGCCATCCTCGCGGCTGCGGTCCACCGCCAGGCCGCCGGCCCAGGCGATCACTGTCAGCACCACGTGCAGCAGCAGGAACAGCGGGCTCAACCAGCCATAGAAGAACCAGCTACCGAGCAGCAGCACCAGGTTGCGTCCCCGCGCCGGGCTCAGGGCGTAGACCAGCATGAACAGCGGCAGGAAAAGGGTCAGGAACTCGAGCGAGGCGAAAACCATGGTGCGGCGGACGTCCTGTCAGTTGGCCAGGGTATCGGTGGCGTTGAGCAACTGCGGGCCATTGGCGCCCGGCAGCAGCATCACGCTGTAGCGCTCGCCGGCCTTGAGCTCGCCCAGGTCCAGCGGCTCGCCGACGTTGGCATTGGCGCAGACCAGTTGCACCGAAAGCTTCACCGGGTTGATCGAGCGACGCTGCACGCTGCCATCGGCGGCATCCTTGAACAGGTCGGCGTTGCGCCCGGCCGGACGCAGGCTGGCGCCCTGGCAGGTGGCGTCGAGGCTGATGAAGGCCAGCGAGGCCTTGAGGCCGTTGAAGTCGTCCGGTTGTTCGCGGACCACGCGCTGGCTGATCTTGCCGCCGTTATCGAAGGCGAACACCGTGGCGAACTCGCCCGGCGCCACCTGCAGGTCCAGCGGCGCGCTCTGGCCGCCGCGGCTGAGGGTGCCCTTGATGGCCTTGTTGGCCGGCACCGGCAGGTAGCTGGAGACCTTGTTCGCGTCATCCAGGTCGAGGCTGGCGCTGGAGCCGCCGGCCTGCATCTTCAGCGCGCCGGGCGCGACGTTGACGAAGCGCAGGAAGGCCGAGTCTTCGCCAGGGCCGGTGGGGTACAGCGCGACTTCGGCGTTGGCCGCAGCGGCCGCCAGCGCCAGGGGCAGGGCCAGGGCCAGGGCGAGCAGGGTGCGCAGGCTCATTTCTTCGCCCCTTGTACCGCCGGGGTTTTCAGCATCGCGTCGGTGATCGCCTTGCTCCAGCTGGTGTAGCCCATCGGCGTGTAGTGCTGGCCGTCGGTGGTCGCCCATTGACCCTGCTTGGCGAAGGTCAGGGAGTCGATGTAGTCGCAAGGGGCAACGTTGGCCGCGAGGAACTTCGAGGTCATCTCGACGCGGGCGAAGGTCTTCTTGTACTTGCCGCCTTCGGTTCCCCAGCCCGGGCCGACCCAGACGCATTTGGCGCCGGTCTCGGCGATGGCCTTGGTCAGTTGCTTGGTCTGCTGCCAGGCCCAGACCTTGGGGAAGGCCGGCTTGGTGTAGTCGGCCATGGTATCGCCCATCACGACCACGATCAGGTTGGCCTTGTCGGCAGCGACCAATTGGCCCACCGGTTGGGTGGTGGCCTTGTTGCCCAGAACCACCGCCTTGTCCTTGTTGCGCCGTTCGGCACCGCCGCATTCGCCGACCACGGTGCCGGTCCAGTCACCGGCCTTGGAACCGCACACGCCCAGGGTATGCACCTGCGCGCCCTGGTTGACCAGGTTGTCGTGCAGGTCCTGCATCAGGTAGTTGGGCGTGGCCAGGTGGCTGTCGCCGATCATCAGGATGGTCAGGCCGGCAAGCAGGGAAGCAGCCATGTATGGATCTCCTTTGGCTCAATTCGAATAGGGGGAACGGTAAGGACTGACCGGCAGGGGCATGGCCCCGCCGCCGTCCTCGAACAGGTAGCGCAGGTACAGGCCACCGGTGAACTGGCGATAATCGCGGGCGTTGTCCACGCCCAGCGCACCGCCGAAGAAGAAACCGTCGCCGAGGCGGTATTCGCCGCTGGCGCCGAGGGAATAGCCGATGCCGGTCTTGCTCTGCGATTCGTAGCGGGTGGTGACCAGGCTGCCGGGGTTGTTGGCCTGGTACACCGCAGCGAGGCTTTCCAGGGTCGCCTGGGCGTTCTTGTCGGTGTAGTAGGGCGCGCCGTCCTGCTCGATATGCTGCAGGCCGACCGATCCCTGGATCTGGTAGGACCAGTCCGGGCCGCGCTGGGCCCAGCTCACCGGCAGGCCAATGGAGAAGAAGTTCTGCGGGCTGAAATAGCCGCCGTGGCCATAGGTGAAGAAGCTCTGGTTGTTCTCGTAGCTGCTCGCCGACAGGCCCAGGCCGCCGGTGAGGCGGGCGTCTTCGTTGTTGACCAGGTACCAGTAGATGCCGCTGCCCAGTTCGATACGCTGGTTGTCCTCGACGTTCTTGCCGTCGAGGTTGGCCCAGCCGGCATAGGCATAGCTGCCCCAGCGCTGGTTGTCGTAGCTGAGCTGGCCGCGCAGGCCGGTGGCGGTGACGCCGCCCCATTCCACGCCGCTGCGCTCGTCCTTGGCCCCGGCGAATGACACCAGGCTGTCGACCATGGCCCGTCGCGACAGGTTGAGGTTGTAGCGGAAGTTGCTGTTTTCGGCGAACGGCCGGTCGAGGCTGATGCCGCCGACCAGGTTGGTCTCGCGGAAACCTATGGGGGTGCTGCCGAGATCGGTCTTGATACCCAGCGCCGGCATTTCATAGGCCAGGGCCAGCCCGACGCCGGCGTCCTTCTGCGAACCGGGCGAACCTTGCAGCAAGGTGTCCATGTCCAGCGCCTGGCCCGCCTCGAAACCACCGAAGCGCAGGGCGCTGTTGCTTGCGGAGTGGAAGCCGCCGGCGTTCAGCGACACCGGGGTCACCCGCACGGCCATGCGGTCATCGCTGACCGGGAAGCTGATTTCCAGCGGCGCCTGGATGTCGGTGATCTTGCTCAGGCCCGACTCGCCGTTGTTGTTACGGAAGGTCACGCCTTGCCTGAGCTGCGGGCTGCGCTGCTCGCGCAGGCTGGCCAGTTCGGTCTCGATGGCCGCGCGCGGATCCGCTTCGACCTCGTCGTGCTCCGGCTCGTCCACCGGCCGGGTAGCGCGGCGTTGCAGCGGCTCGGCATCACGGCTGGCCAGCAGCACGGGCTCGTCGAAGGGCACCGGTTCGCTGGCGCGGTTCCTGGTTTGCACCTTGGCCGGCTCGGGAATCTCGTTGAGGGCGATATCGCCCAGGCGCGAGGCCTTGCGCTGGCCCGGTTGCCCGACGAAGGGATTGGCAGCGATGGCCTGGCCGAACGGGTTGTCGATCAGCTCCTCCTTCGGGCCCTGCAAGGCCAGGGCCTGGGCATAAAGCGCCTGGGCCTTGGCCAGCTTGCCGCGGCTGCGGTACCAGGCCGCTGCCGTGCTCAGCACCTGCGGGTTTTCCGGGGCCAGTTCCAGGCCACGTTCGATGGCCCGCTCCGCCTGGGCGGTCTGGCCGTTCTGCTGGTAGGCCAGGGCTGCGCCCATTTGCACGTCGGCGTTGTCCGGCTGCGCGGCAAGCAAGGGCTGGTAGAGGTCCACCGCTTTCTGCGGATTGCGGTTATCCAGGTACATGCGCGCCAGCGAGGACACCGCCTGGGCATCGTCCGGACGCTGGGCCAGGGCCGGGGCCAGGGTGTCGTAGGCGGCGACCAGGTCGCCTTTCTCGCGCAGCAGGTCGGCCTGGCGCACGGTGTACTGGAACAGCAGGTCGTCGTAGCTGCGCTGCTCGGCGCGGGTCAGCGGCAGGCTGCGCAGTTCGCGCAGCATCTGGCTGACCTGCATGTCGTCGCCGCTCTTGAGCAGGGCGCCGGCATAGGCGATGCGCAGGGCCGGCGTCGGCTTGCTGCTCTGGGCGATGGCATTGCGCAGCATGGACACGGCGCGGTCGCTATAGCCGATCTCGATATAGGCCGCGGCGAGGGCGGCATACAGGTCGGGGCTGGCGCTGACGCCATTCTCGGCCCGTTGCAGCAGGTTCAGGGCCTGGCTGCGCTTGCCCTGTTTGGCCAGGGTTTGCGCCTGGGCGGCCAACTGGCGCAGTTCGACTTCCTCGGCGAGGTTGTTCATCGCCTTGCTGCGCTGGCTGGCGGGGATGCGTTCGAGCAACTGACGGGCCTTGGCCCACTGTTCCTGGCGGCTGGCGAACAGCGCACCGGCATACAGTGCCTCGGGCTTGCCCGGGTTGGCCTGGACCAGTTCGTCCATGGTCTGCCGGGCCTTGTTCGCGGCGTCGGTCTTTAGGTAGATCTCGGCCAGATCCGAGCGCGTCCAGGGGTTCTGCGGGTCGTTGCGTACCGCGTCCTCCAGGGCCTGGCGCGCAGCGGCCAGATCGCCACGGGCCTCGGCGTCCTTGGCCTGGCCGACGGCGATGGCGGCGCGTAGCCTGCTCATGTCCACGCGTTGGCGCTGGGCATCGCCGAGGTTGTCGATCAGGCGCTGTGCTTCGGCCAGCTTGCCGTTCTGCGCCAGGATGGCGATCAGGCCGGCGAGGGCGTCGGCCTGGCCGGCATCCAGGCTCAGGGCATGGCGGTAGGTGGTCTCGGCCAGTTGGAACTGGCCCTGTGACGCCTGCAGGTCGGCCAGGTTGAGATGGCCCTGGATTTCCCGCGGATTGCTGGCGATGGCCCGTTGCAGCAATTCCCGGGCCTTGTCCGGACTGCCGGCGTCACGCGCCTGTGCGGCCTGGTCCAGCAGCACCCAGTACTGGTTGGCGAGCAGTGCGCTCTGCCAGCGGCTGGCATTGCCTTGCTTGATCGCCTGGCGCAGCAGGGCATCGGCGTCTGCCAGGCGACCCTGGCGCTGGCGCACCAGACCGAGGCCGCCGAGGGCATCGGCGTCCTGTGGCGCTTCGCGCAGGCGCGCCTGGAACGACTGCTCGGCGGCTGTCAGGTCTTCGCTTTCGAGGGCCTTGAAGCCCCGGGCCAGATGGGGATTCTGCTGATAGCCAGACTGCGCCCGACGCTGGCCGGTACGCATCTGCTCGCGGATTTCCTCGTCGTCCGGATACGCCTTCAGGTATTCCTCGAACAAGGCCATATCGGCCTTGCTCCCGCCCAGCCACGACAGCCCCTGGCGCCAGGCTTCCACGGCCTGGCTGCCGATCACCGGATCATCGCGGAACGAGGCCAGGCGGCGCAGGCCGTCGGCGCGGGTGCTCTCGTTGCCGAGCAACAGCTTGGCCAGGATCAGCCTGGCCCGGCGATTGTCGCCGCCCTGCGCGATCAGGCGCTCCAGCCCTTGCCGGGCCTCCTGCAAACCGCCCTTGGTGTAGCCGAGGGTGCCGTAGTATTCGAGGGCCAGGTCCCCCTGGGGCGGTTGGCCGCCGAACAGTCCACGGTAGGTTTCCACGGCTTTTTCCGCTTCGCCGGACTCCACCGCGATACGCGCCTGGTTCAGGTGCTCGCCGGTGGCGGCACCGTGCAGGCGGATTTCCTGGTCCAGCAGCAGGGCCTGTTGCGAGCCGGGATGGGCCGCCTGCAATTGCTCAAGATAACGCTTGGCGTTGGCCGGGCGATCGCTGTCCAGCTCGATCAGGCCGAGGTTGTAGATGGCATCGGATTGCTGCGGGTCGATCAGCAGCAGCTTGCGCCAGGCCTCGGAGGCCCGTGCCTTGTCCTTGCGCGCCTGCCAGTACTGGCCCTGTTCGAGCAGGGCCTTGCCGTTGGCGCTGAGTTCGGCGTGGGCGGCGGAGCAGGACAGTGCGGCAAGCAGGCCGACGGCTAGGGTTTGGCGGCGCGAGCGCATGAAGTCTCCCAAAGAGGTTGCAGCTTCCCGTCGGCGAGGAAGCGGTAGTGCTCATCCATGTAGCCGAGGGCGAACAGGCTGAGGACCACTGAGTAATAGGGTGGTTGGCTGGCCTGCACGGCCTGCGGGGTAAGGCTTTGGGCCAGTTCGGCATCGACACGGGCCCGTTGCCCTTGCTCCAGCCAGGGTTGCTGGCGGGCCTTGAGGTAGGGCAGCAGGGCGGCGGAGAAACCGAAATTTCCGGCATTGCTAGTGCTGTTGGCGTGCACCTCGACCTTCTCCGGCGGCGTGCCCTGGGTGGCGACGATCCGCGACATGCCGTCGAGGCTGTCGAGGATCGGTTTGGCCAGGGGATCGCTGTTGGGCGTCAGCCCCGCCCAGAGGTAGGTGCGGATTGCGTCATAGCTGCCCAGGTCGCCCTTGAGCGGGTCGATGATGAACAGCCCGGAGGTGGGCCCGGTACCGCGATAGCCGACCCAGTCGGCGACGAAGCCGTGCCGGGCGGCGCGCTGCATCAGGCTGCCGGTGCTGCGGGCGATTTCGTTCCACGGCCCTTGTGGATCGACCCCGGCCAGGCGGCGCAGCACCGGTACCGGCAGGTAGCTCGGGTTGAGGTGCCAGAGATGATCGGGTTGGGCGAAGCCGAACGGGCCGGGCAGGAGCATCTTGCCCAGGCCGGGCAGGTCGGCGACTTCCCTGGCCTTGATATTGGCCAGCAACAGCCTGGCGTCTTCGCTATAGCGTTCGTCCTTCCACAGGCGCGCCGCTTCGCTCAAGGCGTAGGCGAACCACAGGTCGGCGTCGGAGGCCGAGTTGCTGTCGAGCAGGCGCCACTGGCCCTTGTCGTCCTTGCCCCACCACCAGCCAGGCAGGTTGGCGCCGATGTCGCTGCCGGCCAGGTTGTTTTTCGCCCATGCCCACAGCTTGTCGAAGGCATCGCGGTCATTCGCCACCAGGGCGAAGAACATGCCGTAGGACTGGCCTTCGGACGAGCTGTGCAACTGCGGGGTACTGGCGTCCAGCACCCGGCCGTCGGGCTGGATGAAATGCTCGACGAAGCTATGCCACAACGGCCATTCGCTGACGCCGCACTGCTCCGCGGCCTGTGCGCCGGCCGGCAGCAGGCAGGCCGCGAGCGCCGTTGCGAGCAGGGTTTTCAAAGGGCTGCCCATGGCTTACTGGTCCTTGAGCCGGCGCCGGGCAATGGCCCGCAGCGAGAAGTAGGCGGCGCAACTGACCAGCGACACGCCGGCCACGGTCAGCACCAACAGCAGCAGAACATGCCGAGACAGTACCCACTGGATGTACCTGAACGGGCCCAGGTGGCCGACGTAGTAGTCCTCCTCGGCCACCAGCGACTGGATGTTCTTGCCCTTGATCACCGCCAGGCTGCCTTGCAGGGCCTGGGTGTAGTGCTCGCCGCCAATCAGTGCGTCGGTGATTTCGCCGAGCTTGTCCGGACGCGGGCTGGACAGCAGGACCACGCTGCGACCCTTCTGCAGCGGCGATTCGAAACCGCTGACGTAGGATGCGCTGTCTTCGCCGCTGAAGGTCAGGGCGCCGCGGGCCTTGCGCAGGTTGGCGGCCGGGTCGGGGCTGAGCCATTGGCGCAGGCGCAGCGGCAGGTCGGAGAACTCCACGTAGCGCTTGGCGTCTTCGGCACGGCTTGGCAGATGCTCGGCCCATTGCGTGAGCAGCGGCTGGTTGTGCGCCGAAGACAGCACCAGCAGGTCCTTGTCGGCGAACTGCGCGATGTCATCGGCCTGGGCAACACGCACGGCGGTCGCGGGGTAGCCGGTGGAGTCGCCGAAGCGCCCGAGTACGGTCAGGTAGGCGTCCCAGTCGGCCGGGCCGGCGTTGTCCGGGAGGATCACGGCGGTTTGCGACAGGTCGGCCATGCGTGTGAAGGGGAAGCCGCTGTCCTTGAACACGCCGAGGTTGGGCATGGCGATGAAGTGGTCGTAGCCGCTCAGGTCAAGGGTCGAGTCGGGGTCGATAGCGCCGCGCATGTTGTCGATGATGATGTCGCCGCATTCGCCTTGCTTGACGTAGTCGAACTGGTAGCGGAACTGCAGGCGCGATTGCAGGGCCACCGAATCCAGCGGCAGCAGCATGCTCGCCTCGCGTACCAGGCTGTCGTCCTTCTTCAGCATTGCCAGGAGGCTTTCGCCGGCGCCCATGCTCTGGATCGACGGCAGGGACATGGAGCGGATGAAGCGGTCGTTGAAGCTCACCATCAGCGACGAATTGTTCGAGGTCTGCTGTGGCGTGTAGCGGTATTTCAGGTCCAGGCGGGCGCCGTCTTCACGCCAGTTGAACAGGTCCGGCGGCAGGCGCAGGGGCACGGTGATCATGCCCGGGGCGTAGCCGGAGACGTTGAGCAGGCGCGGCTCCAGCAGTTCGCCAAGGCGCACCGGGCGGTCGCTGGGCAGCCAGTTGGGCGCATCGTACGGCTGGCGTGGCAACAGGTCGACGGCCTCGATCTTCACGCGCGGCCCGGAGAAGCTGCGACTGCCGAGCACCAGTGCGGTGGCCGCCTGCTTGATCTCGGCACTGTCGCGACCGGCGATCACCAGCAGCTTGCCGAAGCGGTCGTTGGGGTTGGCGACGATGGACAGGGTCGGGCCGTCCACGGCCGGCAGGTCGAGGCCGGCCAGGTGCGAGGCGTCGCTGCTGTTGACCAGGACGATGCCGTTGCCGCTGGCGGGCAGGCCCTGGACCTGGGTCGAGAAGCGCGCGCCACGGTAGCTCGCCAGCGCCCCAAGCCAGGACGATACGGCGCCGGCGGCCTCCAGGGTGGTGTTGTCGGGCGCCGCGGCGAACACGAACGGCAGGGCCAGGGCGCGGCGATCGCGACGGTCGAACAGCGGCAGCGGCAGGTTGGCCAGGTCGTTGGGCAATTCGACCTGGGACACCTGGATGCTCAACTGGCTGTCGGGGCCAACCTTCGCCCACAGGCTGGAGTGCTGAGGATCCTCGCATTGCATGGTGTAGTGGCCGATCAACTGCACGCTGAGGCGGTTGAACTCGGTGATCAGGTAGGGCGGGATGTCCACGGTCTGCTTTTGCAGGGTGCCGGCGCTTTCCTTGGGCAGCGCCAGGCTGGCGGCGACTTCGTCGTTGACCATGATGTTGATCTGCGACAGGTCGCTGAGCAGCGCCGGCGAATAGGTGTACTGCAGGGTCAGCTGGGCGCCGGTGACCACCTCGTCGGCGCGCATGTCGAAGTTCACCGTGTCGGCGGACTCGATGCCCCGCAGGCTCATGGTGTAGTCCTTGCCCAGGTCCTTGAACGTCATGCGGTAGCCGGGCGAGGTGCCTGCCGGGCTGAGTGCCGCCTCCGGCGCTGCCGGCGTCGATGCGCTGGCCGCAAGGTCCTCGGCCTGGGCCGCGCCGGCCAGCAGCAGGGCGCAGGCGAGCAGGGCGGGGCGGCGCAACGGGTTCACGGGGCGGGCGTCGGGAGCCTGGAAGGTCATTGGGTTTCCACTGCAGGTTCGGAGGTAGAAGTCGGGTTCTTGCGGAAATAGCGGCGGTGGTGCAGCGCCGCCAGGGTGGCCTGCCCCAGGTCGTACATGCCGCGCAGGCCGACCTTGCCGACGTCGCGCAGGGCGTGCAGCGGGGTGTCGGCCTTGGCCCCGCCCCAGGTCGAGGCCCAGGTGTCGGCGCGGGAGAACGTCAGGCGGACCATGTCGCTTTGCTGGCGCAGGCTCAGTTCCTTGAAGCGCATGCCGGCCATGCCGTTGCGCGAGAACATCACCCGTGCCGGCAGCACACAGGCCTGGCCGCCGCGGTGCAGGGTGACCTGGACCTCCATGTCCTTCTCCAGGGCAAGGTCGCGCGGCAGCTTCACGCCGACGCCGCTCTGCGAGAAGTCCAGGGTGCTGGTGTCGATCTGGCGGCCGTCCGGCAGGGCCAGGCGTACCGGCAGCTCGGCATGCACCCGTGGCTCGGTGCGCACCTGGCGACTTTCACTGGCCACCGCCACGGCGGCGCTGGTCATGATCACGTTGTACAGGGTCCAGCCCAGGTTGATGACGATGGTCACCGCCGCGTCCGGGTCGCCGACGATCAACTGGACGATGCCGCAGACCATGCCGATCAGGTTCAGCGTCAGCAGCACGATATAGGGCCGGGCCAGCTTCCAGTCGAAGTAGTCCTTCTCGATGATCCCGCCCTTGTCGGTAACGTTGAAGCCGCCGATCTTCGGGTTGATCAGGGCCACCAGCACCGGGCGCATGATGTACCAGGCCAGCACCGACTCGTACACCTCGTTCCAGAACGAGTGGCGGAAGCGGCCCTGGATCCGCGAGTTGGTCAGGCTGGCGTGGATGATATGGGGCAGCACGTAGGCGGTGATCATCAGCGCCGAGGCGTGGAAGATCTTCGCCCCGAAGATCAGATAGGCCAGCGGCGCGGTGAGGAACACCAGGCGCGGCAGGCCGTAGAAGAAGTGCGCCATGGCGTTGGCGTAGCAGACCCGCTGGCCGAAATTGAGGCCCTTGCCCATGAACGGGTTGTCGGTGCGGAAGATCTGCGCCATGCCCCGGGCCCAGCGGATACGCTGGTTGATGTGCCGCGACAGGCTTTCGGTGGCCAGGCCCGCCGCCTGGGGGATCGCCAGGTAGGCCGTGTTGTAGCCCTTGCGGTTGAGCTTGAGGGCGGTATGGGCGTCCTCGGTCACGGTCTCGACCGCCACTCCGCCGACTTCCATCAGGTGGGTACGGCGGATCACGGCGCACGAGCCGCAGAAGAAGGTGGCGTTCCACAGGTCGTTGCCGTCCTGGATCAGGCCGTAGAACAGCTCGCCTTCGTTGGGCACCGAACGGAAGGTGTCGAGGTTCTTCTCGAACGGGTCGGGAGAAAAGAAGAAGTGCGGGGTCTGCAGCAGCGACAGCTTCGGGTCCTTGAGGAACCAGCCCATGGTGACCTGGAGGAAGGAGCGGGTCGGCACGTGGTCGGCGTCGAAGATCGCCACGAACTCGCCGTCGGTGACCTTCAGCGCTTCGTTGAGGTTGCCGGCCTTGGCGTGGCGGTTGTTGTCGCGAACGATGTAGTTGACCCCGATCTGCCGGGAGAACTCGCGGAACTCCTCGCGGCGACCGTCGTCGAGCACATGGATGCGCAGCTTGTCCCGCGGCCAGTCCATGGCCTGGGCGGCCAGTACGGTGAGCTTCACGATGCTCAGCTCTTCGTTGTAGGTCGGCACGAAGACGTCCACCACCGGCCATTCCTGGGGCGGCACGTCGAGCAGCTTCGGCTTGCGCTTGAGTGGCCAGGCGGTCTGCATGTAGCCGAAGGCGAGGATGATCAGGGCGTAGGTTTCGGCGGCCACCAGGCCATAGCCGAAGAACATGTCCAGCCAGTTGTCGAAGCCGAGGGTATCGGTCAGGCGCCAATAGACGTAGCGCAGGGTCGCCAGCAGCGACAGGGCGATCATCGCCATCACTGGCAGGCGTCCGGGTACCTTGCGCAGCACCAGCAGGCAAACCAGGCACAGGCCGGCGAAGGCGAACTGGCGCTCCAGGTCCAGGGGCGCGGTGACCACGGCGGCAAGCAGGAGCAGGCCGAGCACTGCTGCAGCGATCTTCAGGCCGAGCTTCAGCGGGGACGGCAGCTGTTCCATCCGGGCGACCCAGGCAAGCGCCCGCGCTCTCCTGGACGTCGGCAACTCCGGCGTCGATGTGAGTTGGACGGTCATGAGGCGCTGTTTTCTTCGCGAATCTGCTCGAGGCGGTGGGACAACTGGCCGGCAACGTTGCGCAGTGCCTGGCAGGCGGGGCTATCGGCCGGTTGCTGGAAAAGGTCGTATTCGAAGGCCAGGGCCTCGCCAACCTGAGGGTCGAAAGGGATGGCGGCCAGGCATTGGCTGCCCAGTTGCTGGCGCAGCACTTCGCTCATGTCCAGGCTCAGGGCGCTGCGGGTATCGACCTGATTGACCAAAAACGCGCATTGCTCGGGGCGCAGTGGCGAGAGCCACGACTGCAATTTGTCCAGCACCAGGTACGAGGCTGCGTCGGCGAGGCTTACTGCGACCACCTGGTCGGCGATGGCCAGCACCTGGTGCAGCCACGGCGAAGCACCGGTGGCGGTGTCGATCAGCAGCAGGTCGTCCTTGCCCAGGTCGAGGGTGGACAGCTCCTGGACCAGCCACTCGGGGTTGCTGGCCAGGAGGTTTTCGAAGACGCGCAGGTCCGAGGCATTGCTGGGGCCGAACGGCAGGCATTCGATCCCGGCGTCGCAAGGGACGCGGACCTGGCTCCAGTCCAGGGCCTGCAGGCGTGCCTGGTTCAGCCCCGGCGTGCTGCGCGGCAGGCCGAAGTGGCTGAGCACGGCATTCTGTGGATCGAGGTCAAGCACCAGGGTACGACCGGCCGGGCGCTTGAGCAGCCTGGCCAGTGCAGTCGTCAATGTCGTCTTGCCGACGCCGCCCTTGGCTGACACCACTGCCAGCACGCGAGCTTTCGGGCGCGACGCAGGTTGCACCCGCATGGCCTTGTCCAGGGCGCGGCGGTTGCTCTCTTCGGCGGCTTGGCGGCGTTCGCGGGCGATGTCCAGCAGACGCTCGCGCAAAGACCCGGCCGGTGCCTCCAGGCTCGACGGCGAATGCGCCGGAGCAGGGGTGGATGACACGGGAGCGGCAGGCGCCAGGGCCAGGCGCTTGACCTCGACCAGGGCGGGTTTCACCACCGCGGGCGCAAGCGGCGCCGGCTCGGTCCTGGCGGGTAGCGGTTCGAGGTACTCGAACTCGGTGTTGATTTCCCGGTAGCTGTCGGCGCTGGCCCCAAAGCGTAGGAACAGATTTCCAATATCGTCTGCTTGACTCATATATGTACTTCCAGCCAACGGCTATCTGGACTACAGAAGGGGCAGATCAAAAGTCTTCCAAGGAGGCAAGGGTGTGATATCAAAATGACGGTGTCAATAATTTGTTTTTTCTACGCCGGTGTTTCCGATTGCTGGAGCAACGAAAATAAAGCGCCGAAATTTTGACTTGATCCTGAGCCGCTCTGGCACGGCCTGCGTTCCTGCATCGGCCTGTGTCGGTAAAAGTTGAATGCCGTTTTCTGGGTTTTTCCCTGACATGGGGCTCAGGCGGGCCCTGAGTCGCGTAGGAAAAAGCTTACGGATGATAGCAATATTTCCTACAGGTTGCGCAAAGAGCTACCGGCTGGTGGTCGGGAGACAAGGAGGAATGGGTGACTGAACCCCATCACTGTGGGAGCTGGCTTGCCAGCGATTGCAGTAGTGAATTCACTATTGCTATCGCTGGCAAGCCAGCTCCCACAGGGGCCAGTACTGCCCACCATGGGAGGTGATAAGGCAAAACGAATGCCATGGGGCCTCAGTGCGGCCCGCGAGGAATGGTCTTCATCAGGTCTTCGGCGCTGATGTGCCCGACGATGGCACTGCCCGGCTGCGGCAGGTCGAGAATGTGGCCCTTCATCTTGCCGATCACGTGCATCTCGCACGGCTTGCAGTCGAACTTCAGGGTCAGCACTTCATCGCCATGGATCAGTTGCATCGGCGCCACCTTGGTGCGCACGCCGGTCACGCCCTTGGCCTGTTTGGGGCACAGGTTGAACGAGAAGCGCAGGCAGTGCTTGGTGATCATCACCGGCACTTCGCCCGGCTCTTCGTGGGCTTCGTACGCGGCATCGATCAGTTCGACACCATGGCGGTGATAGAACGCCCGGGCCTTTTCGTTGTAGACGTTGGCCAGGAACGACAGGTGCGACTCGGGGTAGACCGGTGGCGGCGTGGTTTCCGCCTTGCGCCCACCGCGAGGATGGGCGGCGATGCGCGCTTCGGTCAGGGCCTCGATCACTTCGCGGCGCAGGGCCTTGAGCTGCGAGTTGGGGATGAAGAAGGCGTGCGGCGCATCCAGTTCCACTGCGTCGGCGTGGTACTGGGTGGTACCCAGTTGCCCCAGCAGATCGTGCAGTTGTTCCAGGGCTTGTTCCGGCTTGTTGGCGGCGCCGAACGGACCGGCCAGGCGGGCACTGGCACTGACGCCTTCCTCGCTGGTGGCGGTCAGCTCCAGGGCGTCCTCGCGCAGGCGGGCAACCCAGGACAGGCCGACCCGGCGTTCGGCCGAGGTCTTGAGCAGGGCCTGCTGCCAGTTGTGGTCGAGGTTGCGGCTCAGCGGATGGTTCGGGCGCAGCTTGTGCAGGCCCTCGGGCATCTCGTTGGGCTCGACGCGATAGCGGTAGCGCTTCTCGCCGTCTTCCTCGAACTCGCCCTTGAGCTCGGCGATGTTGGCGCGGAAGCCCACCACCTCGCGCTTGACCAGCACGTTCAGCCCGTCGCCGTTGGACAGTGGCTCATGGGTGACCACGCTCATGTCGCGCTTGCCGACCTTCTCGACATTGCCCACCAGCAGGCCGGTGAAGGTCGGCGAGTCGAAGGCACCGATATCGATCTTGCGTTCGCTGACGAAATAGTCAGTGCTGCCGCGGTGGAAGGTCTTGTCCGGATCCGGCACGAAGAAATGCGCGGTACGGCCGCTGGAGGCGCGGGCCAGGTCCGGGCGCTCCTCGAGGATCTCGTCGAGGCGCTGGCGGTAGTAGGCGGTGATGTTCTTCACATAGCCCATGTCCTTGTAGCGGCCTTCGATCTTGAACGAACGCACCCCGGCATCGACCAGCGCGCGCAGGTTGGCGCTCTGGTTGTTGTCCTTCATCGACAGCAGGTGCTTTTCATAGGCGATCACGCCGCCTTTTTCATCCTTGAGGGTGTAGGGCAGGCGGCAGGCCTGGGAGCAGTCGCCACGGTTGGCGCTGCGCCCGGTCTGGGCGTGGGAGATATTGCACTGGCCGGAGAAGGCCACGCACAGCGCGCCGTGGATGAAGAACTCGATCGCCGCGTCGGTTTCGTCGGCGATCGCACGGATTTCCTTGAGGTTCAGCTCGCGGGCCAGTACCAGCTGGGAAAAACCGGCCTGGTCGAGGAACTTTGCCCGGGCCAGGGTGCGGATATCGGTCTGGGTACTGGCATGCAGTTCGATCGGCGGGATATCCAGCTCCATCACCCCCAGGTCCTGGACGATCAGCGCATCCACGCCGGCATCGTAGAGCTGGTGGATCAGCTTGCGCGCCGGCTCCAGTTCGTTGTCGTGGAGGATGGTGTTGATGGTGGTGAAGATGCGCGCGTGATAGCGACGGGCGAACTTCACCAGCTCGGCGATATCGCTGACTTCGTTGCAGGCGTTATGCCGCGCGCCGAAGCTCGGGCCGCCGATGTACACGGCGTCGGCGCCATGCAGGATGGCCTCGCGGGCGATGGCGACATCGCGGGCGGGGCTGAGCAATTCCAGGTGATGCTTGGGCAAGGACATGATGTTTTTTTCGGGCTGCTTCACGGTCAAGGCGCGCATTGTAGCGGCGAATTGGCCGGGGGGCATCCGAATGCTGCCAGGCGGGACGGACAATGTGGGTCCCCTGTGGAAGCTGGCTTGCCAGCGATAGCGGCATCAATGACAAAGATGTTGTCTGGTCTGGCCTCATCGCTGGCAAGCCAGCTCCCACAGGGTTTGTGAAGGGCAGGGAAAATCAGGCCTTCGCCGCCATTGCCGTGACTTCCACCTTCATTCCTTCAACCGCCAGTTGCGCCACGCCAACCGCGGCACGTACCGGCCAGGGCTGCTTGAAGAAACGCTGGTATACCTCGTTGAACGCCGCGCGTTCGGCCATGTCGGTGAGGTAGATGGTCAGGTGCAGCACGCGGTCCATCGAACTGCCGGCCTTTTCCAGTGCCACTTTCAGCGCCTGCAGCGTGCATTCGCTTTGCGCGGTGATATCGCCCAGTTCCAGGCTGCCGTCGGCGCGGGTGGGGATTTGCGTGGACATCAGGATGCCGTTGAAACCGGTCACATCGGAGGAAATCGACTCCGGGTCCGGGTCGGGAATGTAGGTGATGTCGTGGTTGGCCATGGATAACCCCTGGGTTTGACGAGTAAAACGGCCGCACAGTGTAAGCCGTGCCGTCGCTTGCGGCGAATCCGGCTGAACCTCGGCGCCGGCACGCAGGTCCACCACAGACCTTTCATGCAAAACAAGGAGATGCCCCATGAAACCACTGACCTCGATGTTCGCCGGCCTGGCCCTGGTCGGCGCCCTGGCCGCGCCGGCCTTCGCCGACCAGCCCGGCGCGGACTGGAAAGTTACCCAGGACCAGGCGCAAACCACCCTCAAGGCGGCCGGCTACACCCAGATCACCAAGATCGAAGCCGATGACGGTTATTGGGAAGGCGAGGGGGTCAAGGCCGATGGCATGAAGTACGAATTCAAGGTCGACCCGCATAGCGGCAAGATCGTCAAGGACGAGATGGATCATTGATCCAATGTCGGGGCTGCGCGGCAGCCCCGACCGTTTTCAGGCCACCAGCGCCTCACCGATCGCCCGGTTGAACGCCGGAATGTCATCCGGCTTGCGCGAGGTGATCAGGGTCCAGTCCTTGGCCCCGCATTTCTGTACTTCCTTGTCGACCCATTCGGCCCCGGCATTGGCCAGGTCGATCTTCAGGCTGGGGTAGGAAGTCAGCGTCTTGCCTTCGGCGACGCCGGCATCGATCAAGGCCCAGGGGCCATGGCAGATCGCTGCGACCACCTTGCCGGCCAGGCTGAATTCCTTGATCAGGCGCCGGGCATCCTCGTCGGTACGCAGGGTATCGGCATTGACCGTTCCGCCCGGGATCACCAGGGCGTGGAAGTCCGCTTCGTGCAGGTCCTTGAGCCGGGCATCGGACTCGACGGTGCGGTCCTTCTCGGTGTCGTGCAGAAAGGTCTGCACCGTACCGCCCTCGATCGAGCCGTGGACCAGGGTCGCGCCCTGGCTACGCAGCTCTTCGAGCGGCTTGAGCAGTTCGTCCCGTTCGACCCCGGCGTTGGAGGTGATTACCAGGATGTTCTTGCCTTGCAGTTGCTGAGCCATGAGTGAGCTCCTCCTGTTCAGGTCATGGCGGCGACTTGCCGCCTCCTGGGTGTTGAGGCACCGGCAGCGGGAAAAGTTTGTTTTTTCTGAACGCCCGCCGCCCGCCCGGGCTCAAACCAACAGATACCGAACCAGGACATCGCCATGAATGACAAACCCCATCGCCCGGAACTCCAGGCCTGGCACGACATGCTGATGGACGACGGCTACCGCCTTGACTCCCCCGACGCCTGGCACACCAGCCTGTTGCAAGGCGCCGAGGAACTGCTCAGCAGCGGGGTGGTGGACTGGGACGAATACATGGCGCTCAAGGCCTTGGCCAACAGCGGGCATGCCCGGGCGCTTGAAGATGCGCTGGACAGCCGGCTGGCGGACCCCGACGCATGAAAGCGCTGAAGATCGCCACCTTCAATATCAATGGCATCCGCGCACGCCAGACCAATCTGCTGGCCTGGCTGGAACGCGAGAAACCCGACATCGTCTGCCTGCAGGAGCTCAAGGCCGCCGACTTTCCTACCCAGCAGCTCGCCGAAGCCGGCTATGGCAGCCTGTTCCTGGGGCAGCCCTCATGGAACGGCGTGGCCATTCTCGCCCGCGACGCTGAGCCGTTGGAGATCCGCCGCGGCCTGCCGGGCATGGAAAACGATGCCCAGAGCCGATACCTGGAAGCCGCCGCCCATGGCGTGATAGTCGCCTGCCTGTACCTGCCCAATGGCAATCCGCAGCCGGGTCCCAAGTTCGACTACAAGCTGGCCTGGTTCGAATGCCTGATCGAGCATGCACGGGGGCTGCACGACAGCGAACACCCGGTGGTGCTGGCCGGCGATTTCAACGTGGTACCCACCGACCAGGATATCTACAACCCGCGTTCCTGGCTCAAGGACGCCTTGCTGCAACCGCAGAGCCGTGCCTGCTACCAGCGCCTGCTGGAACAGGGCTGGGTCGATTCACTGCGTCATGTCTATCCCGAGGAGCGCATCTACACCTTCTGGGATTACTTCCGCCAGCACTGGGAAAAGAACGCTGGCCTGCGCATCGACCATCTGCTGCTCAATCCATCCCTGGCGCCCTATCTGAAGAACGCCGGGGTCGATGCCTGGGTGCGCAACGAGCCCAAGGCCAGCGACCATGCGCCAACCTGGATCGAACTGGGTTCGCGCAAGAAGAGGTGAACCATGCACGCTTTCGATGACCTGCCCGGCGCTCTGCCCAAGGTCCAGCAACTGTACTTCCATGACGACGGCGCCACGCCCAACAGCCACCTGCCGGTATTGCGCTACCACCTGCGCCCCAGGCCGGGCAGCGACGCAGCCGCCGCCTTCGAGGCCCTGTTCCGGGATAACCAGTGGAGTCCGCTGTGGCGCGACGGCATTTTCGATTATCACCATTACCATTCCACGGCCCATGAAGCGCTGGCCGTGGTGCAGGGCAGGGCGCGGGTCACCCTGGGCGGCGAGTCGGGGCAGACCCTGAGCCTGGAACCGGGGGACGTGCTGGTTTTGCCAGCAGGCACCGGCCACCGTTGCGTCGAGTGCAGCAAGGATTTCCTGGTGGTCGGCGCCTACCCGCGCGGGCAGGAAGACTACGATATCCAGCGCCCCGGCAGCGCCGGGCATGCCGGTTCGCAAGCGCGTATCGCCCGGGTGCCGCTGCCGGAGGCCGATCCTCTGGGCGGTGTCGAGGGCCCGTTGATGACCGCCTGGGGGCCGGTTTGACCTGACATCGCAAGGCAGGCACTTCAACTAGTGGCGTAACGACATACCTGCTTGTACGCTTCGCTTGATAGCCTCCTCTCGGGGATTCCTGCCGTGAAGCGCCTCCTGCCGATTGCCCTGTGCCTGCTGCCGGTCTTCGCCCATGCCGAAGAAAAGTACCAATACGTGCGCGCCGACCTGTATTTCGACGAGCAATGGACCGTCTCGGACAAGGACATCAAGGTTCTAGAGAATATGCCCGCGCCCACCAGCCAGCAGGGCTTCGGTTTCTGCTACGGGCATTCTGCCGCTACGGTGTTCAACTACCACAACTGCCAGGCCTACAAGGAAAGCTGCACGGCGGTGGAGCCCAATCGCCTGGTGTCACCGCTGGGCGTGGCGGTCTGGGGCCAGGAGATGCCGGTCTACGGCGATGGCGGCTACAGCTTCAACAAACCCGAGGAACTCACCGAAGGCGGCAGCGCGATCCTGGCGCTATTCAATACCGCGGTAATCCGTGGTTCGGCCATCGACCAGGCCTGCATCGATGAACGGGCGTTCCTGGGCAGCCGCTATGTGGAAGACGGCAGCATCAGCGAGGCCTCGGTGGCTGCACAGCGCGAACTGCTCGGGCAGTTGCAAGCGTTCTACCGCAAGTACAACGGTAAGTTCGCCACTACCGCCGACATTCCCGAGACTGCCATGACCGAACTGCGCCAGATCGTGCCCTCGGTCGATAACCCGCAAATGACCAAGGGCCTCAATGGCAGGAAATTCGGTGAATTCCTGTTCCGGGTGGTGATCCCGGATCGCTGCAAGCGTCTGCCCAACCATGTGCTGTTCGAGCGCGACATGAAGCTGGTGGAATACCCGGACAGCGAGAAAAAGCCCCACACCTATGCCGGCGCCCTGGCCGTGATCAAAAAGGCCATCGACGGCGGCTCGCCGTTGATCCTCGAAGTGGAATGCGCGCTGAAGAAGACCGGAGCCAAGGGCTGCAGCAAGGACTTCGCCCATTCCTACGTGATCTATGGCTACGCCAGGCTGTGCGAAGCCTCGGGAGAGTGCCGCTACGGCTTGCGCCTGCGCAACAGCTGGGGCGACAAGCAGGATGCCCTCGATCGTGTGCGCTGGTACGACGCCAGACCACTGATCGAGGCGGCGCCGAAGAAAGGCGTGATTCTCGGCTGGCTGGTACCGCGGCCGAAGACCACGCCCTGACCAAGGCGGGGCAGACGGCCGCGCGATGCGTCACTCCACCCCGGCGCGGGGCACGGGCGGCGAGTGGGCGTTGTCGCACTCGGGCACCGGCGGGTGCTCCTGGGCGGCGTGGCGCAGGTCGTCGGTAACCCGCAGTTCCGCGCCGGTCGGCGAGAAGGTGGCCGAAGGCACGAACGGCGCGGGGTTGGCCGGCACCGGCCGCTTGCCGCGACGCAGCACGAAGAAGCCGACCATCGCCAGGTTGACCGCAGCGAAAGCCCAGAACAGCCCGGCCGCGCCGTAGCTGTTCATCACCGGCGAAATCGCCAGCGGACTCAAGGCCGAGCCCAGCGAGTTGATCAGCAGCATGCCCTGGATCATCGGCACCAGGGCTTCCACCGGGGCGCGGTCGGCGGCATGGCTGACCGATACCGGGTAGACCGCGAACACCCCGCCGCCGAGCAGGAACAGCATGGCCGGCAACAGCACCGAATTGGACGGCAGCAGCACGATCACCACCGACAGCACCACGCACAGCGCGGCAAGGGCGATCAGCACGTCCTGGCGGTCCTTGCGGTCGGACCAGCGGCCCACCGGATATTGCAGGAGCATGGCGCCGAGAATCACCCAGGCCATCATCCGGCCGACTTCACCCACGTCCAGGCCGATGCGTTGCAGGTACAGCGGCAGCAGGGTGTAGATCGCAGCGATGGTCACGCCCGAGCCGAAGCAACCGAACAGGCCGGTCGGGGTGACGCTGAGCAACTGGCGTGGTTTCAGTGGCTCGACATGCTCGAGTATCGGCGACACACGGGGCAGGATCACGATCGGCAGCACCGATAGCGAGGCCAGCATGCCGGCGACCATGAACGGCGCCATGTCGCCCATATTGGCCAACTCGCCCAGGCCGGCCTGGCTGAGTACGCCGGCGCCGTAGAAGGCGATCATGTACAGCGCCAGCAGGCGTCCGCGCACCTTGGTATCGCCAGCCATAAGCAGCCAGCTCTCGATCACCAGAAACACCCCGACCGTGGCCCAGCCGTTGATCAGGCGCAGCAGCATCCAGCCCCAGGTATCGACGAACAGGCCTTGCAGCAGGATGGTCACGGCAATCAGCGAAGCGAAGCTGCTGTAGGCACGGATATGGCCGATGCGCAGGATCAGGCGGTCGTTGAATACGGCGCCCAGGGTCAGGCCGATGAAGTAGGCGGACGACACCATGCCGATCAGGGTGGCCGACTCGCCGGCCTCATCCAGGCGCAGGGTGGTCAGGGAAGACAGGAAGCCGTTGCCCAGGGCCATGATGAACAACCCGAGCAGGGGTGCCAGCGCCATCGCCAGCAAACGCGGAGACATACTTACCTCGAAAGTCGATTGAACAGCGGACAGACACCCTCGGGACGCGCGCGCATGTCAGCCGGACCGTTGCGGGCCGGGGCTGCTGGTTTTTGTTGGGGTTATCGCTGCTCGATGCGATGAGGCGAAAAAGGGGCGGCGAATTCTACTGGTTTTGCCCACTGCGCCAACAGATGTAAGGGGGTGTGGCAGAGTGTCGCAGTGGCGCGACATGGCTGATTGATATCATTCTGGGCCCGCATTCTTGCACGGTCTGGCTCCTCGAGGGGTATGATCCCGGCTGCCGCGAGGCGATGGAACGGCTCTGATCAGGAACAGGCATGTCGAACAGCAAAACCGAGGCCCCTTCGGAGAAGGCCCTCAACTACGCGAAAGTGTTGGCCAGCCGCTTCAAGGTGCCGCTGGGTCAGGAGCAGCAGGAGGATCGCGAGGCGTGTGGCGCGTTCATCAACGAGTGGCGCGCCGTCGATCGGAAGCATTGGTGGGCACTGAAAAAAGATGTCAGCGACCTGGCAGCCGCCTTGCCAGGCGTGGTCAGCCAGGCGGAGCGAGACTCGGCGCTGACTTCCTTCACCCTCGCCGATGCATTGCGCCGCCGCTGTCTCGAGGAACATTCCGAGGCGTTGCTGGCGGCATTGATCAATGGCATGAGCCAGGTACCAGCAGGGCTGTTCGAGGAGATTCTTGCCGAGGAAGGCCCCGAGGCCCGCTTCCAGTACCTGCGCGAGCGGGTAAAGGACAAGCGGGTCGGTTATTCGCGCATCCGCCCCGACTCGCTGCACAGCATCCAGGACAAACTGCTTGCCTACTGGATCGAGGGGCTGCAGAGCACGGCGTTCGACTCGCTTGGCAACCTGGAGAACTGCCTTGGCAAGCAGCGACATTTCACCAGCCTAGGTGCCGTGTACGATGCCTTGCGCAACACGCCGATGGAAAAACTCAAGCTGGACGAAAGCAATCCGCCGGTACGCACCCTGGTGCTGAAGATCTACAAGCCAGCCTCGCCGGGTGCTCAGGAAAAGCCACCGGTGGTGATCGCCGCCCTGCCTTTGGCGGCCCGGGAGCACAGTGACAAGAGCGGCCCGGGCCATCGCTGGGAGCTGGCAGACAAGAGTGCTCCGGCGTTCAATCGCCAGCAACTGGGCCCGGCGGCGACTATTCCCGGACTGATGCTGGAAAAGGTCGAGGACCTTGACCGGATGATCGAGCGACATCTCGCCAGTGCCGCCCGATCCCTCGACCTGGCTGGCGCATTGCAACTCTGGGACCGGGCCTTCGATACCCTCGTGGAAAAGTGGCCGGCCCAGGGCATGGCCGGTGTCGTCGGCTGGCTGACGCATTTCAAGGAGCTGGCCGCGCGCTCTCGGGGCAGCGGCAAGCGCGGACAAAACCCGGATCATGTGTGGCAGGTCGCCAGGTGGCAGGCCGTCTTCACCCTGGTCGACGCCAGCGCGGTGACCGGCGCGACGGCCGCGGTGTGCAACGCCTACCGGCATTTTCTTGATTCAGCCAAGAACCTGAAGCCGCGCCAGCGCGCGCTCTTCGACAGCATCGCGAGCCTGGCCGGAGGTCCACAGCAACGCTTCGATGTGGCCAGGGTGGCAACCGAGGGCCGGCGTATCCTGTCCTACTTCGGGCATATGGATTCCCGCGACGAGCGTCAGCCAGCCCAGCGCAGTGCCTATCCCCTGGACGTCGCCCAGCGCGATGCCTTGCTGGCGCTGGTCGAGACCGGTCATGGCGGCGTGCTGGCGGTCAATGGGCCCCCGGGCACCGGCAAGACCAGCCTGCTGCGCGGCGTGATCGCCAGTGTCTGGGTGAAGCCCTTGTTGCTGGCCCGCCTTGGCGAACATCCCGAATGTCCGATGATCGTTGCCTGCGCAGCGACCAACCAGGCGGTGACCAACGTCATTTCCAGTTTCAACGAAACCCCCGGCCCGGCGTTGTTCGACGAAACGGGCGAGCGTCTGGCCAACAGCAGTGTCACCCTGGAAAGCCGCTGGTTGCCGGCATTGACCTCCTACGGCTGGTACGCGCCGGCAAGCCTCGGCAAGAACGAAGACGACGGCAAGAAGGCCGGGCATGACGCGTTCCAGATCATCCATCGGGCTCATCCCGGCGAGAGCTGGAGCTTCCATGGGTGCAGCGAGCGCTTGCAGTCCTTTGACCCTGTGCTGCTGGAAAACGCCTGGCTGGATTGTGCCAGCGATCATTTCGGACAGCGTCTGAGCCTGGACAAGGCAATTCTGCGTTTGCACCGCCGGGCGCTGGAAGACTTGATCGCCATGGGTGGCGTGCAGAAGGCTGCGCAGCAGTGGCTGGACTGTGTGCCGCGCTTCAGCCTCGAGCCCGGGTGGACGGACGACCAGGAGCAGCGCCTGAATCTGCTGGACAGCGAACTGGCGACCCGTGCGCTGGCATTGGAGCGGGTAGCGCGCCAGGTTGCGCGGTTAAGGCAGCAGAAAGGCCGTCTCGCCGCGATCCGGCAAACCCCTGATCGTCTCGCTCTGGTCGTGCCGTCCGGGACAGATCGTGCGCCGGCACTGTTGCAGGCCGGCGCTCTGTTCGATCACTGCCAGGCAAGGGTCGACGCGCTCAAGCAGGCCATTGCCGGTATCGAGCAGTGGCAGGCGCGTCCCCGGCCTGGCCTGAGCAGTGCCATCGCCCGCAAGCTGGGTTGGGACAGCGAGCAGAAGGACCTGGCCAGCCTGCGGGTCGGGCTGGCCGGGCTGGACATCGAATTCGACCCCTCGGCGCCGCAACAGACGCGCCTGGTCGCGATTAGCCGCCTGGCGGACGAATCCCGCGAATTGCAGGTCCGTGCGGGCCGCGTTTTGGGGTTGGAACTGTCGTTGCTGCTGGGCGACAGTTGCGCTGACCTGCTCGACAATGATCCCCAGGCATTACCGGACGATGCCCTGCTGGAGGCCTGCGCCGTGCGGGTATGCACGCAATTGAGCGCTGCGGAACGTGAACTGGCCAGGGCCGAGTTCCAGCATGGCTGCGTCGAGATCGAACAGGCGGCACTCGAGCAGCAACGCAAGGCCTGGCTGCGTAATCGCGATGCCGCTCATGGTGCCCATGCCAGCCTGCGCAAGGCGCTGGCCACTGCGGCGATCAGCAGCGAGAAGATCGACGACCGGTTCGGTATCGACTTGCATGACAGCCCGCTGCAGGAATGGCTGCTGGATGCCATTGACGATGACGACCTGGATGCCTGCCGCAGGCAACTGGTCAAGCGTGTCCAGGACCTGCTCGACACCGAGGTGCGTTCGCGCTTGTTTCATCTGGCGGCGCGCTATTGGGAAGGTCGCTACCTGTTGGCCCGCCGCGACGAGCGTGAGCAGGGCAAGGACGACCCGGCCTGGCGGGCGTCCAGCGCCCGGCAGTTGCGTACCCTGGCCATGCTTGCCCCGGTCTTCGTGGTCACCGCGTTCTCCGTACCTAAATTGATGCGTGCCCAACTCTCCGGCTTCGCCAAGGGCGCCTCCAGCTACCTGTTCGGCGAGGCCGACCTGCTGATCGTCGACGAAGCCGGGCAGGGCAGCCCGGAAATCGGCGCCGCGCCGTTCCTGTTTGCCCGGCGTGCGATTGTGGTCGGTGATATAGAACAACTGGAACCGGTCTGGTCGATCAGCGCCGCAGCCGATGGCGTGCATGCCGGGCACTATCGGCTCGACACCGAACTGGCCGCGGATGACAGCCAGCGCAGTGCCCTGCAACGGCTTGGCGATTCCGGCAACCTGATGTCCAACGGCAGTGTGATGCGCATGGCCCAGCGTGCATCGGCCTGGAGCGACCCGCGCTTCGGGGTCAAGGGCCTGACCTTGACCAACCACTACCGCTGCCTGAAACCGATCATCGAGGTGTGCAACGACCTGGTCTACCACGGTGCCCTGGTACCGTCGCGAAAGGAACCTGAAGTGGCCAGCCTGTTCCGCCCCGAGCTCAAGCGCCTGGCCTGCCTGGTGGTCGAGGATGCGGTGGACACGCGCAACCCCGGTGGGTCACGGCGCAACCGCCAGGAGGCGACCCTGATAGCGGCCTGGATCAAGGAGAACGCCGGGGCCCTGGTTCGCCATTATGATCCCCAGGGCAAGAAGGGCCTGCGCTTGAAGGATGTGGTGGCGGTGATCACACCCTTCACCGGACAGATATCGGTGGTGCAGGCGGCCATGGCGGCGGCCTGGGGCTTCCCGCGCTTCGACCCCAAGGACGAAAGCCAGCCCTATCACGGTATGACCATCGACACCGTGCACTCCCTGCAGGGCGCGGAGAAACCGGTAGTGCTGTTCTCCATGGTCGAGTCGAGCCAGCCGTCCCAGGCGCAGTTCTATGACCGTGGCTGCAATCTGATCAACGTGGCGATTTCCCGCGCCAAGGACCTCTTCATTACGGCCATGAGCCAGGCCGCGGTGGACTACGCTCGCGCTTTGCCGGACCCGACAAGCGACCAGGCCCGCTCGTTCAAGGCCAGCGACTACCTGTGGCACGCCACGGTGCACCAGGGCTCACGGCTGAATGGCCGGCACCTGGTACTGGTGGAGTCGCCGAAAAAGTGCGCGGTCATTCATCAGGCACTGGGCAATTCCATCGAATGGGTGGTGTGCGCAACCCAGGGCAACATCACCGGCCTGGCAGACGCCCGGCAATGGTCGATCCGTGACGCCGCATTACCGCAGTGGCAGGCCCTGACCCCGCCCGCCGAGCAGACCCTGGCCCGGGTCGCACGGCTGTGGCCCGGCCTGCAAAGCCTTTACCTGGCCACCGACCCGGACACCGAGGGCGAGCAGATCGCCTGGCAGCTGCTGCGTATCCTGCAGGAGAAGGTGGCTGCGGCTGACATCCAGGGCGCACCGGCGATCCGTCGCATGCGTTTCCATTCACTGCTTGAGCAAGACATCCGTTACGCCAGGGACCAGGCGGGGCAAGGGCTGGACGCCGGCAGGGTGAAAAGTGCGCTGACACGGGCCTTGCTCGATGCGCTTATCGCTGTCGAATACCCCGCCCGCCTGGGTGTCCAGGCGGGCGAGGCCGGCTACGCCGCCGGAGTGGGGCGCCTGCAACTGGGGATTCTTGACCTTGTCAGGCGCCATTCGGCGCGCAAGACTGCCAGACGGGTGCGGGTTGAGATTCCCGTGGACTTCGCCCAGCCCGTCGAAGCCGTGATCCTGCCCAAGGACAGCGCATCGGCTGCGCAGGAGATTGCCGCCGTCGCACCGGAAAAGGCCGAAGGCTATGCCAGCGCCTGCCAGGAGCGCCTGGGGCAGGCTCATATCCGCGCCATGAGCATCCGCCGACAAATCCATCAGATGCCGGCCTATCCGGGCCTGGATACAGCGGGCTTGCTGGCGCTGGCCTGGCGCGCCGGATACGTCGAGCCCGGTGTGGCAATGGAACACCTGCAACGCCTGTATGAAGGCCATGTGGCAGCGGCCGGCGCGCCGGACAAGGAAGGAGACTGAACATGGCGGTTTCAAGCGATAGCGCGCACCCGATGATCGAACCGCTGGATTATCAGCTGACGCCCGAGCTGGCCACCGAGCGCATGGATGGTCAAGACCTGGCCCTGTATTCGCTGGTCTGGCGCGCCGCGGTGGCGACCCTGGCGGAAGGGCCGGTACTGGTCGAGACGGTGATCGACCTGGTGGCGGGGACCGGCGCTGAACCTTCGGCAACCGATGTGCGTTTGCGCATCCAGGGGCTGGACCCGCTGTATCCGAGCGGGGAGGACGGCAGCTGGGGGTTGTTGCTGCCGGAGGAGGTCATGGCCCAGGCCCGTCTCGAGGGCCTGACGGGCCAGGCGCTGCCGGCGGCATTGCGCGAGGCGATCGATGCGCTCGGTACCGGCCAGCTCGATGCGCAGGGGCGGCGGGTGCACGGTGACGCAGCCTGTGCACCGGTCAAGGCCCTGCTCGGCACCCCGTCCACCTGGCGCGCGGTCATTCGCCCCGGCAGCGAGGTCTATGGCTATGATCGACTGCTGCACGATATGGCAGCAGAACAGGTCGGGCGCCCTTCGACCTACGCATCGGGCATTGAAAGCGCGCTTGGCAGTGAATTGCTCGACTGCGAAGTGGAGGATGCGCACCTGGTGCTGACGAGCGCAGGGGAGAAGCTGCTGCAGCGGGTGGCAGCGAGCGCGTCGCAGGAAACCGGTGGCCAGGTCGATGCCGATTTCAGCCGCGACCTGGCACTGGCCCTGGAGGCGATCGAGCGCGATCCGCGGTTGGCTGGTGCCACCCTCAGGCGCTTCAGCCAGCGTGCCCTGGGTGTCGAAGCGACAGCGCTGGCGGACTGGCTGGATGCTCTGGAAATCGAGGGTGAAAGCCTCGACGAGGCGCTGGCCAGGGCCGAGCGCAGTTTGCCGGTGGCCGATAGCTGGGAGACGGTACAGCTACCCGAGGGCTTGAATCCCAAGGCGTTCGGTGCCGACTTCGACGCGCTGCTGCAGGCTCGCGAGCAACTGGATCACCACCTTGCAACGCCGGATCGGCGCGCCTGGCAACGGCTTGACGGGCGTCAGCGCGCGGCGCGGCGTCTACGCGTGCTGAGTCAACAGGGAAGGCTGGAGACCTGGATCGCTGCCGCATCACGCGACTTGTTGCTGCGCTGGTGGATCGACCTGTCCCCCCAGGAGCCCGCCCTGAAGGAAGCAGAGGTGGCTGGCTGGCCCTGTATCGACCTTGAACAGAGCCCGGCGCTGCAGTCGCTGATCATCGATCTTGGTTCACGGTTGACACTGTGGCCTCTCACCAACAAGGAGGTTCCTGCATGATTTCCTATCCCCGGACCGCAGGCAAGCTGGCCGCGCTGCTGAAATCGGGTTACGACGCCGTACTGGATCAGATTCGCCAGAAGCAGGTGCTGGTGAACGTCAAGGAGTTCCTCAGGGCCCGCACCCGGGAACTGGCGAACACCAGCGCGCTGCAACGACCCAACGATCAGTTGCTGGACTGGTTCAATGCACGCAAGGCAAGCGGCCTGGCGGACGCTGCAATCGTCTATCACCCCAAAGGCGCGTGCATGTTGCACGGCTTCACCATCGAGGCAGTCCCCTATACCCGCAAGCTGGATCGAGCCCTTTATGCCAGCGAGCGCGCCAGATTCGATAGCGTAAGGCCGGCATGGCTCAAGAGCGTCGCGCTCAGTCACCGCCAGGAATTGCTTGATGCCGGCTTGAGCGCCGCCGTCGTCGACAGGATGGAAAAGGACGGCAAGGTTCCACCGGGCTACGAGGTCCATCACCGGTTGCCGCTGGATGACGGGGGCACCAACGCCTTCAGTAACCTGATCCTGATGCGCAACGACATCGAGCATATCGCTGTCCATGGTCGCTACAACCCGGGGGAGAAATTGATCCATGCCACCGCCTATGGGGACATGGTCACCGCCGTGATGCCGCTGCCACCCCAGGGCGCCCTTATCTATCCGGACCCGAGCCGCCAATGGGTCTCGGAGCGGGTACCCAATATTCAGCTTTACGAGATCTATAAATGAGCGACGACCGTATCGAACGCTACGTGCGCCTGATGACCGACTACCTGCCTGAGCCGATGCGTCCGCCGCCTTGCCCGCCTGCGGTGGTGGAAGAGACCTTCATGCGCTTCGACCAGGCCTTCGGCAGCCCATTGCCGGCCGTGTATCGGCAGGTATGGGGGGTGGCCGACGGAGTCAATCACAACGGTCTGACGATCTGGCCCGCCCGGCATCTCGGGTTCCCGTTCCAGCAAACGCTGATCGATGCCAACCGCGACCGTCGCGACCTGTTCGACGAGAACTTGCTGTACCTGGCGCAGCTCGACGAAGAGTTCTACGTATGCGACACCCGTACCGGGCACTACCAGGCTATTGAAATGGTGGGCATGCCGGTATGGAAGTCGTTCGCCAGCGCCGAAGAGATGTTCCTGTTCCTGCTTGAGCGGGCCTGGGGCGAAGCGATCCGGTGACGGGCACCGGCAGGCCGCTGCCCTTCCCGCACAGGCACTGTATAACCACCCACCTGATATTTCTGTCAGTTGTGAGCCTGTCCGGCCCGCTCTAGCGTTAAGCGCATCTCTCCCTTTCTTGTGGTTTCCGCGTCGGCCCGACGATGCCTTCCGCAGCCGTCCTCCGATGCTTATCCGAGGAGTGTGTGCAATGGGCTCTAGTTGGAAAGATCTGGGCGAAGTCTGGTCGGGCCGCGATCTGGCCGAAGGCGAGCGGGTCACCGTCAATGTGTTCGACAAGGCCACGCAGGCCGTGCTGGAGCAGACCACCTTCGTGCCCAAGCCCGGGCGCCTGGACCAGTACACCTGGGTGATGGACCTGTGCGAGCAGGTCAATGCCCAGTTGAAGCTGATCCGTGCCGGTGTCCAGGTGGGCGACAAGCTGGAGATCCAGAACAGCGGCTATCTCAACAAGTTCTGGGGTATTACCGACAAGGATGTGCAGGTCATTACCACGGCGCCTCGCAAGAACAACTGGAGCACCGAGAAGCGGGTCAATATCGACATTGCCCAGATCATCAAGATCGGCTCCACCCTTCGCCTCGACGTGCGCAACGCCAAGGGCAGCGTGCTGGAAACCATCACCTTCGTCGCGAGCCCGGGCCGCAACACCGGCGGCCTGTGCGGCAAGGACTTCGCCATCCAGATCAACGAGAAAAGCGCCTTTGTGCGGGCGGGCAGACAGAATAACCAACTGATCGAGCCCTTCTGGGACCCCGGATCGAACTTCATCTGGATACCCTTCAACGCCGATTTCACCGTGACCTACACAGTGGACGAGTCGCAAGGCTGGACGGAACTGGGCGAAGTCTGGTCGGGCCGGGATCTGGCCGAAGGCGAGCGGGTTACGGTGAATGTGTTCGACAAGGCGACACAAACCGTACTGGAACAGATCACCTTCGTGCCCAAGCCCGGGCGCCTGGACCAGTTCACCTGGGTGATGGACCTGTGCGAGAAGATCAATGCCGAACTGCAGTTGATCCGTGCCGGGGACGGCAACAACGGCGAGTGGGTGATCCGCAACAGCGGTTACCTCAACAAATACTGGAGCATCACCCCGCGCGAGGTGCAGGTCATCACCACGACCGCACGCTATGACAACTGGACCACCGCGAAGCGGGTCCATATCGACCTGAGCGAGGAAGTCCTGCTCGGTGCCACCCTCCTGCTCAAGGTGCACAACGCCAAGGGCAAATTGCTGGAGACCGTAAGCTTCAAGCCGACCGCCGGGCGTACCACGCCCGGGCTCTGCAGCAAGGACTTCGCCATCGAGATCAACAAGAAAAGCGCCTATGTGCGGGCGGGCAGGCAGAATAGCCAACTCATCGAGCCCTTCTGGGACTCCGGATCGAACTTCATCTGGATTCCATTCAACGCGGACTTCACCGTAAGTTGGTCGATCGACCTGTCTTCCCTGATCGATCTGGGCGAAGTCTGGTCGGGCCGCGATCTGGCCGAAGGCGAGCGGGTCACTGTCAACGTGTTCGACAAGGCCACGCAGACCGTGCTGGAGCAGACCACCTTCGTGCCCAAGCCCGGGCGCCTGGACCAATACACCTGGGTGATGGACCTGTGCGCGCAGGTCAATGCCCAGTTGAAACTGATCCGTGCCGGTGTCCAGGTGGGCGACAAGCTGGAGATCCAGAACAGCGGCTATCTCAACAAGTTCTGGGGTATTACCGACAAGGATGTGCAGGTCATTACCACGGCGCCACGCAAGAACAACTGGAGCACCGACAAGCGGGTCAATATCGACATTGCCCAGACCATCAAGATCGGTTCCACCCTTCGCCTCGACGTGCGCAACGCCAAGGGCCGCGTGCTGGAAACCATCACCTTCGTCGCGAGCCCGGGCCGCAACACCGGCGGCCTGTGCGGCAAGGACTTTGCGATCGAGATCAACAAGAAAAGCGCCTATGTGCGGGCGGGCAGGCAGAATAACCAACTGATCGAGCCCTTCTGGGACCCAGGATCGAACTTCATCTGGATACCCTTCAACGCCGATTTCACCGTGACCTGGGCAGTGGACGAGTCGCAAGGCTGGACGGAACTGGGTCCAGTCTGGTCGGGCCGCGATCTGGCCGAAGGCGAGCGGGTTACGGTGAGTGTGTTCGACAAGGCGACACAAACCGTACTGGAACAGATCACCTTCGTGCCCAAGGCTGGACGCCTGGACCAGTACACCTGGGTGATGGACCTGTGCGAGAAGATCAATGCCGAACTGCAGTTGATCCGTGCCGGGGACGGCGACAACGGCGAGTGGGTGATCCGCAACAGCAGTTACCTCAACAAATACTGGGGCATCACCCCGCGTGAGGTGCAGGTCATCACCACCACTGCCAACGGTAACAACTGGACCACCGAAAAGCGGGTCCTTATTGACCTGCGCGAGGAGGTCCTGCTCGGTGCCACCCTCCAGCTCAAGGTGCACAACGCCAAGGGCAAATTGCTGGAGACCGTAAGCTTCAAGCCGACCGCCGGGCGTAATACCCCCGGTTTCTGCGGCAAGGATTTCGCGCTCGAGATCAACAAGACCAGCCTCTATGTGCGAGCAGGTTACAAGGAAGGAGCCCTGATCAAGCCCTATGCGGAACACTTGCAGAACTGGATCTGGATGCCGTTCAACGCGGATTTCACCGTGAGCTGGTCGATCGACCTGTCTTCCTTGATCGATCTGGGTCAAGTCTTGTCAGGCCGTAATCTGGCCGAAGGCGAGCGGGTCACCGTCAATGTGTTCGACAAGGCCACGCAGGCCGTGCTGGAGCAGACCACCTTCGTGCCCAAGCCCGGGCGCCTGGACCAGTACACCTGGGTAATGGACCTGTGCGAGCAGGTCAATGCCCAGTTGAAGCTGATCCGTGCCGGTGTCCAGGTGGGGGACAAGCTGGAGATCCGGGGCAGTTCCTATCTGAACAAGTTCTGGAACGTCTCTGATCGCGAGGTGCAGGTCACTACCACCACCGCCAACGGTAAGAACTGGACCACCGCGAAGCGGGTCCATATCGACCTGCGCGAGGAGGTCCTGCTCGGTGCCACCCTCCTGCTCAAGGTGCATAACGCCAATGGCAAATTGCTGGAGACCGTACGCTTCAAGCCGACCGCCGGGCGTACCACGCCCGGGCTCTGCAGCAAGGACTTCGCCATCGAGATCAACAAGAAAAGCCTTTATGTGCGTGCAGGCTTCAATAGCGGGCCCCTGATCCAGCCCTACCCGCAAGCCCTGGAGAACTGGATCTGGATTCCGTTCAACGCTGATTTCACCGTGAGCTGGTCGATCGACCTCTCCTCCTTGCAGTTGCTGGGCCAGGTCTGGTCGGGTCGCGACCTGGCCGAGGGCGAGCGGATCACGGTCAACGTGTTCGACAGGGCGACGCAGACCGTACTGGAGCAGACCACTTTCATGCCAAAGGCTGGCCGCCTGGGCCAATACACCTGGGTGATGGACCTGTGCGCGCAGGTCAATGCCCAATTGAAGATGATTCGTGCCGGCGTTCCGGTAGGCAACAAGCTGGAGATCCCGGGCAGTTCATATATGAACAAGTTCTGGAACATCACTGACCGTGAGGTGCAGGTCATCACCACCACCGCCAGCGATAAGAACTGGACCACCGACAAGCGCTTGAACATCGGCCTCACCCAGGAAGTCCCGATGGATGCCACCCTCGAACTCAAGGTTCACAATTCGAAGGGGGAACTGCTGGAGACCGTGAGCTTCACGCCGACCGCCGGACGTAATACCCCCGGGTTCTGCGGCAAGGATTTCGCGCTCGAGATCAACAAGACCAGCCGTTATGTGCGCGCAGGCCACCAGGAAGGCAGCCTGATCAAGCCCTATGCGGAACACCTGCGAAACTGGATCTGGATTCCGTTCAACGCCGATTTCAGGGTGAGTTGGTCGATCGAGTCGCAAGAGCAGGACGAAGACTGGGTGATCGACGTGGTGGACACCGCGACGGAGCTGGGCGAGGTCTGGTCGGGACGCGATCTGGCCGAGGGCGAGCGGGTGACCGTCAGTGTCTTCGACAAGGACCTGCAGGTGCTTCTTGAGCAGACCACCTTCGTACCCAAGCCGGGCCACACCGGGCAGCACCTGTGGCCAATGGAAATGTGCCGGCATATCAATGCACACCTCGCGCTGATCCGCGCCGGCGCCAAGGACGATGCCGACAACTGGGGCGTTATGCATGGCGCTAACCTGAACAAGTATTGGACCTGGGTCACGCGCGAGCTCCAGGTCGTCACCACGGTGGCGAGCAACAAAAACTGGAGCAGCGACAAACGGGTGAAGATCGACATCACCCAGACAGTCGCCACGAACGCGGCACTGCGGGTCAATGTGCGCAACAAGGTCGGCGACCTGCTGGAAACCATCACCTTCACCCCGGCGTCCGGGCGCAATACCGCCGGGCTGTGCGGCAAGGACCTGGCGACCCACATCAACCAGACCAGCCTTTATCTGCGGGCCGGCGTGCAAAGCCCGGGCAACACCAGCCTGATCAGTCCCGACGAGGGGCAGTCCTCGAACTGGATCTGGAGTCCCGCCAACTCCGCTTTCACCGTGACCTTGACCACCGACACGCTGGCGGAGGCCTGCAAGATCCCCGTGGATCGCGATGCCCTGGAAGGCGAGCGCATCACCTTCTTCGCCTTCGATGACAAGGCCGACCGTTTCCTCGACCGCATCGTCCTGACCGCCCGCGCCAGCACCAAGACCCTGGCCAAGGACCAATGGCCGGCAGCGCTGGCCAAGCAGATCAATGCGTCGTCCGGCCATGCCACGGCCTCGGCCACCGCGATCAGCCGCAAATACGCCGAGTTGCGCCTGTTCACCAGCGCGCTGCACCTGGACAACTGGGTGCAGGGCACCACGATCGCCGCCAGCGCCGCGCTGACCGCCGCCGACCGTATCGTGGTCAAGGTAGCGACGACGGCCCGGGGCAACTTCTGTGAAGCGGTAACCTTCACTCCCGCTCCCGCCCGGCTGGCCGCGACCCAATGGGCCGCGGACCTGGCAACCTATATCAACGGGCACAGCCTGTACCTCAAGGCCGGGGTCAAGGACACCACGAAAAAAACCATCGTCCCCGCCGAGCACGTCAGCAACAACGTGATCTGGATACCCAAGGATTCGAAGCTGAAGGTCACCTTCGAGAAAACCCAGCTGAAGGAACTGGCGCCGATTTCCCTGGAACACGACCTGGCGAAAAGCGAGTCGTGCAAGGCCTTGGTGCTGGACGATGCGACCGATACCGTCCTGCGGGAGATGACCTTTACACCCAAAGAGGGACGTATCGGCCGCTATTTGGTACCCAGTGATCTGGCCGCACTGGTCAACAGCCGCACCGAACTGGTGAGGGCAGGGCAGAAAAACGGCGATGCCATGCCGGCACCGGTAGCCAGCTTCCACGCCAACAAGATCTGGAGCCATGCCAGCAACGTCCGCGCCTTCACGACGCTGAACGATATGTTGAACTTCGACAAGGGCAGCGCCATCGGTGACCGTGACCTGTTCGAGGACGAGCAGGTCACGGTGATCGTCAAGGGCATTAAAAGCGGACGTATCCTTGAAAGCATGGCCTTCATCCCCGAGGACGGCAGGCTGAGCCTGGCGAAGTGGTCCGGGGATCTGGCAGGCCAGGTCAACGAGCGCAGCAAGTTCATCCGGGCCGGATGGGAAAACCCGGATGATCATCGGATACAGGCGAAGTACGAGGCGGACGCGAACTCGTTCTGGATTCCCAAGGGTTCGGGGCTGGAAGTGGAGATGCTGGTTTACACCGGGTTTGCCTTGCCTAAGCCGGGGATGAGCAATGAGGCACGGGAGTTGTTTGAGCAGTGTGTGGAGGCGAAGAAGTATATTACGGTGGATGCGCAGACAGGGGAGGGAATCTTGCGGGTCCCGGTAGTCGACTTATATGCCGATGATAGCCTTAAAGATCCGTTGAAAGTCTCCCTGGTATACGACAAGCTTTCAGGTATGAAAATACAACTAGGCGAAGGAATTCGTCGAGCGGAGTTTATGCGAGGGACGAACATTTTGACTTTGCGAGACGGCCGAAAAATTACGATCGCTCCGTCAACGGATCCATTCAATGGTGGCGACTTCAAGTATGACGTACATGAGGAATATCCTGAGAGCCCCTTTGGGCCTTACGCGAGCATAACCTATAAAGATGGATTGATTGAATGGTATGACTTTATCAAGGTCCACACTGCTTGGTATATTTTAATTCTTAAAAAAGTCACACTCCCTTCAGGAGCGACTCTGTCACTTGCTTATGAGGGGGTTAAGCTGAAAGAGATAAAGTCCATCAACAATACCCTAGTGAAGGTAGAGTGGTTTGAGGATGATTCGGAGAAAGATACGTCCTCTTGGGATGTTCAGGAAATTTCGCACAAGATCAAAGCAATAACGATTTTTCCAGATGTTCCTGCCGAAAAAATAGAATATTCGCTGACTGCAGTGCAGCCTTCGTCGGAGGAAGTAAAGTTTGAGATAAAAGGAGACAAAGCACTCGCAAAAGTGTCTTATGTGGTAACGCGAAATAGCTCTGGAATGTTAACTGGCATTGATATAGAGCAGCAATACGCTGTTGTGGCCGATAACAATGAATTCATCGAAAAAAGTCTCTATCAAGAAAGCCTGGAATACCTTGAGAACAAAGTCAGTCGCCATACCATCTCCCCAGGTGGAGATTTGGATTCACTCGTTCAGGAATATATTTACAGCGGAACCTTGACCACGCTTAGCGGCTATTTCAAGAATGCTTCCCCCCGAACGAGCTACGTGCGTCAATTCGAGTTTCTTGATCATCACTCCGTTGCCGAAAGCCATGGCAGCACGGCAGCGCCCTACAGCAAGCGACGCAGCCAACGACTCGACACCACGGAGAACCGCGTCATTAACGAAACCTGCATTTGGGAAGGCGATGTTCTGGTCGATCGCCAGACCTTGAGCGTGGACGCCGTCGGTAATCCTGTCGAACGCATCAAAAACGATGAAATCACGCGCTGGACCTATTACAACAATTACCAGCAATTCACCGTCACCGAGACCGAGGTCAAGGTCCAGGACTGGAGCTTCTTCGCCTGTCTGTTCATGCCCGTCGATTACGCCAGTGGTATCGGTGCAGCATTCGCGATCGGCGGCAAGGGCGGAATGACCTGGGGCACACGCATCGACAGCACGGTCGGTATGACGCCGGCACTCAATGACTATGCGAAGACTGCGTTCAACCTGCCGGTGAAGATCACCCATTGCGGCAGTCGCCGACCCTTCTCCGGCGAGGCGGAGTCCGAGTTGGTCAGCCGCAGGATCGGCGACAAGGAAGTGCCCCAGCGCCTGACTTTCTACGGATACGACAAAGTCGCTGGCCAGATCCGTGCCAAGCAGAAGCTGACGATTCTCCAGCCCGATTGCACCGAGATCGATGTCACTGCAATGCAGTACAAGGTCGCTGAAACAGCCGCGAAACCCTTCATCGAAAGCCTGAAGAAGCAGATCGCGGACTCCGAAGGCGAGACCAAAACAGCTTTCGAAAAGATGTTGAAGGACCTGACCTACAGTCTTAGGGTGCAAAGTGAGGCCAACGCCCGGGGCCTCAAGCTCAATAGCTGGAAAACGGCCTCAATGACCCTGGAGACCTACGAGTACCACACCGAGGTGGACAAGCCGGGCTATGGCACGGTCAAGTCCACCGAGACGGTGCAGATCGACTCTACGGGAGAGTTGGTGGAGTCTTCCCGGGTCAAGACCGAGTTTGCGTACACGGTTGACCCCACTGATGCCAACCGGCTGACGATCACCACCACGGTCTCGCGCAAGGGTGATACCAGCATCACCTCCAGCCAGACCCGCTCGCGGCTCACCGGACGCCTGCTGGGCAGTACCGACACCGAGGGCAATGTCACCGTGCGGACCTATGATCCGCAAGGCAACCTGACCAGCGAGACAGTTACCGACCCCAGCGGCGCCACCCGCAAAACCACCCGCACCCTGGTGCGTGGCCTGCTCTGGCAACACGACATGGTCCAGGACGGCATCACCACCCGTATCGAGCTCGATGTACTCGGTCGCAAGGTGGCCGAGGCGGTGAAGCCCGACAGCAAGTTCCTCGAAACCAGGCGCTGGACATACGACCCCCTGGGACGCATCGCCAATTGCGTGGAAACCGACTACGGCCCTGACGACGCGAGGATCGCCATTCGTGAAAGTACTCGGGATTACGATGAACTGACGGGCAAGGTTTCCCTCATCAACCTGCTCAAGGACGGGGCTGGTGCGACGGTCGACAAGATCTACCAAGAGCAGACGCCGTTGCTGCGGGGTGAGCGTTTCGTCCAGGCGGCCTTCAGCGTGGAACGCCAGTACAACCCTAACAAGCGCATCATGACCGAGCTCTACACCTACAAGGGGATGGACAGCGGCAAGATCGAGCGCACCATGTCGCCCGAGGGGCTGACGAAGTCGGTCCGCTACCTGACGATCGACGAAGCGAATACCGCAACGGAGCAGGACAAGCAGGACTTCGAGTACGACGGGTACGGCCAGTTGACCAAGGTCACGCCGACGTTTGGCGCTGCTACCACCTATAAGTACGACAGTGCCGGCCGCCTGTGCAGTACGATCCGGGACGGCGTGCATTTCAAAAACGCCTATGAGCCCACCACGCTTGCTCCGGTGGCGGGCGAGAGCTCCGTAAAAAGTGGGGACTACGCATACGAGCTGGGCAAGCAGGATGTCGATTTGCTGGGGCGTCCTCTCAACCAGACGGTTGCCAGCCGGAAAACCGAATTCAAGTACACCGGTGCTTCCACCCAGGCAGCGCTCAAGACCGCAGTGAGCGGCCCCCCTGCATTGAGCGGCTATGAATCCAGCCACGATAAGAAGACCCGCACGATGACACAGAAGCTTGGCAACAAAAGTTCCACCGTTGTCTTCAGCACCGGTGGACGGGTCGTCAGCTTCACCGACCTGACGGGGGCGAAAACCACTTATGAGTATGATTTCTCCAATCGCCTGATCAAGTCCAGCAGTGAGCACTGCATCTGCACCTGGTCCTATCACGGCAATGGCCTGCTGGGGCAGGAAACCATCACGGCGGTGAAGGAGAAGAATCTGACCATGACCGTGAGATATACCTATGACGGCCTTGGGCAGGAAATCCGGCGCACCTTTGATTGCCCTGGTGTAGACAGGCTGCAACTGGATCGCACGCTGCTTGGAGACGGGCGCTTGAAAAAAAGCGTGCTCAAGGTAGCAGACAAGGATAAGTACACCGACTCCTACGAGTACGACAATGCGTTGCGGCTATGTAAGTGGGACGAGAGCGAGCGCGAACGTCCATCGCTTCAATTACGCTGGAGAACCTGGACCTACGATGCATTAGGGAACGTGACCAAGAAGATCGACCCGGTCGCTAACTTCACGGAAACCTTTAAGTACGACGAAACGAAAAAAGACCAACTGAGAAAAAGCGAAGGCTTCCTGGCGAACGAGAGTGAGCCGGTCGGGGATGTTGGCAGCGAGTGCGAGTATGACGAAGCCGGCCGGACGATCAGAGACTCCTTAAAACGTAGGTACAGCTATTACGACAACGGACAGATCGACACCTTACAGAAATTCAAATTATTCACCTTCAGCTATGACAAGGAAGGGCGAGTGCGTGGTGGCGTCTATGGCGACTTCACTTATACCTATCATTACTGCGGCGACAGAGTATACGCCCTGGAAGTCAGCGACTCCGATACCAACGCCAGCCCCAGGCAACGTAGCCATGTACTGCGCAATGAAAGCCCCTCCTGCCTGATGCAGGACACCGACCGGGATGGCACAGCCAGCCGGTCCTTCGAATTGCGCGATGCCAGCGGCACGGTTTTTGCCAGTGTCGACCTGGCGACCAAGTCCATCACCTATTTCCGCTACGGCCCCTATGGCGAGCGTTACGAAGGTGAGCATGAAAACAACTGGCTTGGCTTCAAGGGAGAGCCGTTCAATGCGCTTGGCCTATACCACCTTGGCAATGGCTACCGCTTGTATGACCCCATCCTCGGCCGCTTCCTGACCCGGGACAGCAAGGCCCCGTTCAGTATCGGTGGCGCCGCTGGCTATGTGTTCTGCAACGGCGATCCGGTGAACTACAAGGACCCCAGCGGACACGAAGTAGTTGCCGAGTACTCCCGCTGGGGAACGGTGCCGGCGATCCAGAGCACAGCGTTCCGTATCGTGATCGGGGCTATTGGCGTGGTGCTGGCGCCATTCACGGCGGGTACATCGATGCTGCTGGTAGTAGCCACCACAGCCCTGGCGGCGATTTCCTTCGCTTTCGACGTGGCCTCGATCATCGTTTCGCAAAGCGACCCGGAACTGGCCAAGACCCTGGAGGCCTGGGGCCAGGCCTTCGGCATCGCCGGGGCCGCCGCCGGCATCGCCATGACCGTTCACGGCTGGAAGAGCATACCGCGCAACTGGTTCCGCCCACGGGGCGGACCGTCGTCGCGGGCTCCGGTGAAACCGCTGGGTTCGGCGACCCGCCAGCTGAGCGCCGGAACGCAGCGCGCTATGAAGGAACTGACCGAAATGTTGGTGCAGGATGCCAGGGCAGCAGGCAAAACCCGGACGCTCAGTGCCATGTACATGGATGCCGAGCCGAGCATGGTGGGTGCCAGCGTGGCCCCGGGCCTGGGTCTCAATACGCGCTTCCACCGGCGTGCAGGCAATGCAGCCAAGAACCTGTACAAGGGTACCGTCGGCAAGTTCGACGACGCGTTGCTCGATTTCCCGGGGCATATCCTGGACCTGTATACCGGCCCTAATGTGATCGTGCAGAAGTTCGTCCCGCCGATGGTCAGTGAAACCGAGATCAAATCGCTGGTGGCGTTGCCGTTGCCGGGGCTGGAGGAGCTGTTCAAATAGTCGGTGTCCTTGCTGAAGGGGGCCGCTTTGCGGCCCTTGGCAGCGCGGGCGGGATATAACTCCTTCCTGCGCGTACCTGTGGGGGCACCCGGAATTGCGGTGGTGTAGCCACTCCAATAATCGCGGGTGAACCCGCTCCCACAAGATCGTTGCAAATCTTGGAGTTATGTTCTGTTCCATAGGAGCAGGTCCGCGGCGCACTTCATTACCGCGAGAAGCCCTGCCCGCGACCATCACTGGATAACCACCCACCTGATATTTCTGTCAGTTGTGAGCGTGTCCGGCCCGCTCTAGCGTTAAGCGCATCTCTCCCTTTCTTGTGGTTTCCGCGTCGGCCCGACGCTGCATCCCGCAGCTGCCCTCCGATGCTTTTCCGAGGAGCATGCGCAAATGCCATCACGTAACTGGACCGACCTGGGCAAAGTGTATTCCGGCAGCGACCTCGCCGAGGGCGAGCGGGTCACGGTCAGTGTGTTCGACAGGACCCTGAAGACCCTGCTGGAACAGACCACCTTCGTGCCACTACGCGGGCACACCGGTAAGTTGCTCTGGGTGATGGACCTGTGCCGGCATGTCAACGGCAACCTGGCGTTGATCCGCGCGGGCATGGAAACCGCCACCTTCGATTGGAAGATCGACGACAGCGGCGATGGCAACAAATTCTGGGGTGTCACCTCCCGCGCCCTGAAGGTGGTGACCACGGTGGTCAGCAAGAACAACTGGAGCACCACCAAGCGCCTGGCCCTGCAGCCGACCTATGACCTCACTACCAGCTCCCGGGTACGGATGAACGTGCGCAACGGCGTCGGTGATCTTCTGGAAACGGTGATCTTCGCCCCGACCGCCGGCCGCCTGACCCCGGGGTTCTGGAGCAAGGATTTCGCTGCGCAGATCAATCGCACCAGCCTTTACGTTCGAGCCGGCAAACAGGACGGTGAACTGATCACACCCATTGCCGACAAAACCCTGAACTGGATCTGGACCCCGGAGAGCTCCGACCTCAGCGTGACCTGGCTGGTCGACGAAGTGAAGGAAGCCTGCAAGATCCCGGCTGACCGCGATGCCGCCGAGGGTGAGGAGATCTCCTTGTTCGTCTTCGATGACAAGTCCGACAAGTTGCTCGATCGCATTACCCTGAAAGCCGCCAAGGCCAGGAACAGCCTGACCAAGGCCCAATGGCCGGCGGAGTTGGCCAAGCAGATCAATGCCTCGTCCGCTCACGCGACGGCGACCAGCACTGCCATCAACCAGAAGTTTGGCGAGCTACGGATGTTCACTACCGCGCTGCACGTGGATAACTGGGAGCAGGGCAGTACCATCGCCGCCACCGCCAGCCTGACCGCGGCCGACCGGATCGTGGTCACCGTATCCACGGCAGGCAAGGGCAATTTCTGCGAGGTCGTGACCTTCACGCCGGATCCTGCGCGGCTCACGGCAGCGCAATGGGCCAAGGACCTGGCGAAACATATCAACGGCCACAGCCGATTCCTCAAGGCCGGGGTCAAGCACGCCACCAACAAGACCATCGACCCGACCGAGAATGCCAGCACCAACGTGATCTGGCTGCCCAAGGGCTCGAAGCTGAAGGTGGGCTGGGAAAAGACCCAGATGAAGGAGCTGGGTTATATCTCGTCGGAGCGTGACCAGGGCGTGACCGAGTCCTGCCGCGCCTATGTGATGGACGACACCACCGACGCCATCCTGCGCGAGTTCACCTTCACCCCCGGCAACAACCGCAATGGCAAGTGTTCGGTAGCGATCGACCTGGCCAGGCTGATCAACCAGAAGACCGAGCTGGTCATGGCGGGAGACCGGTCGAACAACAAGGACGGTGCGCCGGTACCGGCGTCGAGTACCTATACGAACAAAATCTGGTCATGTGCGAACAATGTCCGTTGTTTCACCACCCTTGTCAGCCTGAAGAACTTCGACAAGGGGGCGTGCATTGGTAACCGGGCCCTGGTCGAGAACGAACAGGTGGTGCTGGTCGTCAAGGGTAAAAAAACCGGGCGAATCCTGGAATCCATGGCCTTTATCCCGGAAGACGGCCGGCTGAGCCACGCACTGTGGGCCAAGGACTTCGCCAGCAGGATCAATAAACGCAGCAGGTTCATCAGGGCCGGGCGGGAGAACGCCACGAAGGGTGAGATGGAGCCTTGGCACGAAAACAACGTGAACTTCTTCTGGGTGCCCAAGGCGTCCGGGTTGGAAGTGGAGATGCAGATCATCTCGGGGATTTCCTGGCCGTTGCCGGGGATGAGTAGTGAGACGAAGGAGTTGTTCGAACAGTGTATTGAGTCAAAAAAACATATAACCGTTGATACAAATACCGGGAACGGAACATTGATGATCCCTGTGGTTGATCTGTTTCCCGATGATGGTTTCAAGGATCCCCTGAAAGTCAGAATTTCCTATCAGGAGAACGTTGGTGTCTATGTAAAGCTGGGCGATTCGAGCAGCTACGTCCCGATCAAACGGTCGGTTGCGGATACTGAACTCTCCCTTGTCCTCAGGGATGGGCGAACTGTGCGTATCCGTTCGGGATCGATGTCGCTGAACGGCGGGGATTTCAGGATTGAGCCTGTGTTTACGGCGATGTCTCCAGGAACTTTATCAAATGTCCAAGGCATCTCCGGGTATGAAGTGACTTATAAGGATGGAAGTGCTGAAACATTCGAGCTGGACAAGGAAGACGAAAAAACAATGAATGTCGACCTTGTAAGGTACAAGTCACCCTCCGGATTGAGCTTGGAGTTGGAATACTCCCTGGGGAAACTACTGAAGATAAAAAGAGGCGCGGAAACGGTCGTGCAGGTCAAGTGGTTTATCGCGCCTGGCTTGAAGACTGACGGCACTTATGCCGACATTCCCGAATCAATAATTGTATCCCCGGCAAACCCCGCTGAAAAAAGAACATTCACGTTCACAAAGAAGAAAACCAGCGATCTGGAGACAAAGCTGGAGGTAGATGGATATGGTGTTTCCGGAAAAACCCAATACACCGTAAAGCAGAATAGTGCGGGCAAGCTGGCTGGAGTAAATATTGAATACCGGCACCCCTTTGCCGGCGTGGATAGTTGTGAAAGGTGCTGTGAGTCCTTGAGTTATACCGGTGATAATAAAGTTCGTCGCCATACCATTTCGCCTGGCAGCGGAATGGATACATTGGTACACGATTACACCTACGGGAGTAATACCACAACGTTGGTGGGTTATTACCAGGCGGCCATACCCCGTACAATGGGCTGTCGTCTATCGAGAATCACGGCACTGCAACGGCACCTGCTTGCAAGCAAAGCAGCCATCGGCTGGATGCCGCGACCAAGACCGTGATTTCAGAAACCAGTATCTGGGATGGAGAGGTCTCTGTCGACCAGCGCAGCCTGACGATTGATGCCGTTGGCAATCCCGTTCGTCGTGTCGATAACGGCGAAATAACAGACTTGACCTATTACAACAACTATCAGGAATTCAAGGTTACGGAAACCGAAACCAAAGTCCAGGACTGGAGCCTTTTCGGTTGTCTTTTCAAAGGGCTGGATTATGCAAACGTTGTTGGAGCCGTCTTCGCAGTAGGCGGCTCCGGCGGCATGACATGGGGTACGCGCATCGATACGACCGTCCACATGACGCCAGCCGTCAACAATTATGCGAAAAAGGCTTTCAGCCTGCCTGTGGATATAAGCCACTGTGGTAGTGACAAGCCATTTTCCAGCGAGGTTGAGTCGGAACTGGTCTCTCGTAAAGTAGGTGATAAAGAAGAACCCCAACGCCTGACCTTTTTTGGTTATGACAAGGTTGACGGTCGGGTCAGGGCCAAACATAAGTTGACCATACTCCAGCCCGATTGCAGCAGAGTCAATGTGGAGGCAGAGCAACTGGCCGTGGCCACCGAAGCAGCCAAGGCCTTCACCAAAAGCCTGGAGGACCAGATCAAGGCCGCGAGCGACAAGGAAAAACCGGCCTACCAGAAAACCCTCGACGATCTGACTGCCAGCCTCAAGGCGCAAAGCAAAGCCAACAACGAAGGCTTCAAGCTGAATTCGAAGAAAGGTGCCTCCATGACCCTGGAAACCTTTGAGTATCACACCGAGAAAGACAAACCAGGCTATGGCATGGTCAGTTCGAGCTCGGTCGCGCAGATCGTTCTCTCCGCCGGAGTCTGGGGGGTATACGAAGCATCACGGGTCACTACCAAATACACCTATAAAGTGGACACCGCCGATACCAACAAGCTGACCATCACCACCACCATTTCCCAGACCGGACAGTCGGACATCACCTCCAGCCAGACCCGCTCGCGCCTGAGCGGTCGCCTGCTGGAGAGCACGGACAGCGAAGGCTACAAGACCGTGCGAACCTACGACCCGCAAGGCAACCTGAAGAGCGAGACGCTCAGCAAGGGCGGCAGCGACCTGCGCAAGACTACCTGCACCCTGGCCAGCGGCCTGGTCTGGCAATACGAGATGGTCGAGGACGGAGCCACTACGCGCATCGATCGCGACATCCTCGGCCGCAGGAAGTCCCAGCACCTCAAGCCCAATGGCGCCACCAGCTTCCTGGAAACCCACAGCTGGACCTACGACACCCAAGGCCGGATCACCAGCACCGTGGAAACCGACTATGGCACCGGCAACGCCAGGATCAGCCAGCGAGAAAGCAAGCGCGTCTATGACGTCAGCGGCAAGATCACCACAACCAACCTCCTGAAGGACAAGGATGGCAAGGAACTGGGCAAGGTGATCCAGGAGCGGACCCCGGGCGTGCGTGGCGAACGTTTCACCCAGGGCAAGTTCAGCATCGACCGTCAGTTCAATGCCAACAAGAGCACCCTCACCGAGCTCTACAGCCAGTCCGGCAGCGAAGGCTGCAAGATCGAGAAAATCATGTCCGCCGACGGGCAGGTCAAGTCGGTCCGTTACCTCAAGGTCGAGAGCGGCAACAAGGAAACCGAACAGGACAAGATCGAGTACGGTTATGACAAGTACGGTCAGCTCATCAGTGTTACGCCGAAGATCGGTGGTGCCATCAGCTACAGATACGATTGCGCAGGGCGGCTGCTGAAGACCACCCGCGAAGGCATTGTCCTGGAAAACAGCTACGACCCTGCCACGCTGGCTCCGATCGCAGGGGAGGCGTATGTCAAGAACGGTGCGGCGAGTGCGGTCAAGCTGGGCAGGCAGAGCGTCGATATGCTCGGGCGTGCTTCCAGCCAGACGATCAATGACCACACCATCGAGTTCAGCTACAACGGCGCTTCGACCACCGCGACGCGCAAGATCGCAGTGACCGGCCCTACTGCTCTGAGCGACTACTCCGGTGATCCCGACAAGGCAAAGCGGATCCACTCGCAGAAACTGGGCACCGAGACGTCCACCCTGGAGTTCAGCACCGGCGGGCGGGTACTGAAATTCACTGACCTGACCGGCGCGGTGACGACCTACGAGTACGATTTCTTCGACCGCCTGACCAGGTCGAAGAGCGACCACTGCATCTGCACCTGGACCTATGCCGACAACGGACTGCTGACCAGCGAAACCATCACTGCCGTGAAGTCCGCCAACCTGGTGATGACAGTGGCCTACACCTATGACGGGCTAGGGCAGGAAACCAAGCGCACCTTTACCTGCCCAGGGGTTGATACCCTGACCCTGGACCGCACCTTGCTCGGGGACGGGCGCCTGAGCAAAAGCACGTTGAAATCGGCGAAGACCGATGCAAAACAGGTCGTCACGGTCACCGAGCAGGAGGTCAACAGCTACGAGTACGACAAGACCCTGCGCTTGACCAAGTGGATCGGCCCGTCCTCCAGGACCGATACCTGGACCTACGATGCACTGGGCAACGCACTCAGCCACGCCAACTCATCCAGCGGCAACAGTGACCTGTTCTATCTCGATGACTACAAGCCCGGTGTGCTGAACAATGTCGTCACCCAGAAGACCAGTCTCGCAGTGCCGGCCACGGCCCTCGGCACCGCGTTTACCCACGACAACACCGGGCGGCTGACTATCGAGGGCACCCGCAGGCTTGGCTACCACGGCAACGGCCAGGTCAACACCTATTCCACCGACGGCGACAAGACCAAGTACACCTTCAGCTATGACAAGGAGGGCCGGGTACGCGGCGGCAGTATCGGCAACAAGACGGACACCTACCACTATCGGGGTGATTGCGTGTATGCGCTGGTGCAGACGGATAGCACGACAGGTGCCAGTTTCAAGAAGCGCTCGCTCATCGTACGTAACGAAAGCCGTGCCTGCCTGCTGCAGGACGCCATCACCGACAGCAGCGAAAGCCGTTCCTTCGAACTGCGCGATGCCAACGGTACGGTGTTCGCCAGCATCGATCTGGCGACCAAGGCCATTACCTATTTCCGCTACGAACCTTATGGCAAGCGTTATTCCGGCACGAAAGCGACCAACTGGCTGGGTTTCAAGGGCGAACCGTTGAACAGTCTGGGGCTATATCACCTGGGCAATGGCTATCGCCTGTACGACCCGGCCCTGTGCCGGTTCCTCTCTCGCGACAGCAACAGCCCGTTCGGTATCGGCGGTGCCGGAGGCTATGTGTTCGGCAATGCCGATCCGGTCAATAACGCAGACCCCAGTGGCCGGGCGGTGGTCGCCCAGTATTCGCGCTGGAGCAATGCGCCAGGCATCCAGAGCATGGCGTTCCGTATCGTGGCAGGTGCGGTGGGAGTGCTGCTGGCGCCATTCACTGCGGGCACCTCGATGCTACTGGCGGTCGCGACCACGGCCCTGGCTGCGATTTCCTTCGCCTTCGATGTGGCCTCGATCATCATTGCGGAAAGTGATCCCCAACTCTCCAGGACGCTGGAAGCCTGGGGACAGGCGTTCGGTATCGCCAGCGCGGCAGCCGGGATCTCCATGGGCCTCCACGGTATAAAGGGGCTTCCGCGCAACTGGTTCCGTGCTCGGGGCGGGTCGCTGTCCAAGGTTCCGGTGAAGTGGCCCACGGTGCCCAGTGAACTGCGGCTTGCCCAGCAGGCACGGGCCAAGGCCCTGACCCAGTTGATCCAGAACATGGACGAGGCGAAGGCTGCCGGTAAGTTCGATGCGTTCAAGGCAGCCTACCTGAACAACGGTACGGAGGCTGCGGGAGGATTGTTCTTGAGCGGTGGTTTCAAGCAACAGATCAGTTCCACCACCCGCAACCTGTACAAGGGCACGGTTCGCCAGTTCGATGACTCGTTGTTCGATTTGCTGGGATACACCCTGGATTTCTACACGGGCCCCAATGTGTTGGTTCAGAAGTTCATTCCACCGAAGGTCAGCGAAACGGAAATAAGGTCGTTGGTCGGCATGGACATGCCGGGGCGAGAGGACCTGTTCAAATAAGCGGATTGCCCGCCACGAAGGGGCCAAGTGCCCCTTTCGTCGGCACCTCATTACCCCGCCATCCCACTGGCCTCGATCCGGATCCGCTCGCCACGACACTCGCTGCGGGCGCTCCTGCGCTCGGCGAGGAAATCCTGGCCGAGCACGCCCTTCAAGCTGCGTTCGCCCTTGAAGTCCCTGGGCAGCGCGACCCGGACCTCTTTCAGGTAATCCCCTGTGCAGATCAGCTGGAAGTTGTTGGCGGCGGCCTTGTTGCCATGCTCGTCCGCCAGCTTTTCATAGAACTGCGTCCTCGACACCGAGCCGCCGGCATTTTCGCGGATGTAGGCGCCGGCGGGCGAGTCGTTGAAGGATTTCACCAGGTCCACCGCGAGCCTGAAGTATTGGTCATCGTCCATGGCGGTCTGGCAGACGCCGTGTTTCTTCCATTCGTGGTTGCCGAACCGGGTGTCGTAGTGGAAGTTGGGCATCCACGGCTTGATGTAGTCCACCGTAGCCTGGTCCAGTTCCAGCGCCGGGCCGGCGCAACTGCCGTAGTCGATGCCGCAGGCCTGCTTGTTCGGCCACAGGCCGTGCAGGGTGAAGTGATCGACCTTCAGCTCGCCTTTGCCCATGGCCTGGCATTCCGGCTTGCCCGGCCCGTTGCGGTCGTGCTCGCAGAACCCCGGCTGCCAGGTTAGCGCCAGCACGTGGCTGTCGTACTGGTCGGCAACGCTGCAGGCACGCGCGCCTGGCTGGGCAATTTGCAGCCCCTCGACCCGGCCGCACTCGACGGCGACCCAGCGCAGGTCCTTCCTGCCGCCGCCGACATCGATCCGGACCCACTGGTAGGCTTCGCGGTTGACCTCGGCAATGGCGTACGAGCGTCCCGGTTGCACGGACACCCCTCCGGGATTGGTCTGGTTCTTGAAGGACTGGAAGGCTTCGCAGCGCTGGGTGACGGTGAAGCTGCCTGCACTGGCATCCACGGCCAGGGCCGGTTGGGTGGGGATGAGGGCGAGTGCGCTTGCAAAGGCGAGTACGGCCAGGCGAGCCATGGTGGAGTCCTTTGTCGGGGGAGTGAGGCCCGCAGTGTCGAGTGGCGTCCGGCGGGCTGGAACCGGGACGCCGTTCATGGCGGGGCCTTTGTTCATTGGCGCGGGATATTACCAGTCGGGCCGGCGTTGAACAGGCTGACCATGCGCAGGATCCCGGGCAAAAGGAAGCAGGTATCCCGAGCCCGGGTACCTGATATTTCTGTCAGTTGTTGGCTTTTCCCACCGGTGTTCGAATGGGCCTCGTACAGCCATGTCTTTCCTCCACGAGGCCCGTCACCATGTCCAGCAGCCAATCCCCGCTGTATTTCAACGACCGCGAGCTGGGCAACGACCTGGTCGGCGAGCTCAAGGGCAGTGTCCTGTTCGCTCAGGTCTCGGTGCTGCCGTCGCGCAGTTCGCCGATTGCCGGCGATGTGCAGCCGCGCCTGACCGGCCTGCGCGATACCCTGGTGATGTTCAAACCCGTCAGTGTCATTGACGCTGCCGAGGGTATCCAGCTGAGTGTCGGCAACTTCACCCTGGCCATGGCGCCGCCGGAGCAATTGCCGCCGATCGCCGAGCGTGACAGCGACGCCGAGTATGGCCGCATCGTCTACGGCGAGAACTTCTGGAGCGCGGTCCTGCCCTGGCAGCATGTGGTTGCCGGCATGGACCTGGTGTTCAGGGCCGGGGCCAGCTCGGGGACCTTCGCCGACGCCGATGTCGGTGCGCCAGGCGAGATGCTGGTCAACACCATCGATATCGGCATGCTCACCCCGAACCGGCGCAAGTTTACCGACGAGTTCATCACCCAACTGCATCGCGAGTACTTCCAGACCCTTCCGTGCAGCCGCCTGATCGTCAACCAGTACGAGCCGATGCACTTCCAGTTCATCGAGATGGCCGACGGCACCTTGTACCTGGAGCGCTCGCAGGATGAAGGCACCTGGCACGCTGGTGACCTGCGCCAGCGCATCGGCAAGGAACTGGTGTGCCTGGGCATCAACAATGCCAGCCAGGGCATTCATTCCTCGCCCGGCAGCGGCGAGAGCGGCCTGAACAAGCACATGGTGATCGCCTTGGTGACGGCGCACACATCGGTCGGCAACTACCGCAACGGCGTGGTGATGCATGGCGGCTCGGGCGGCGGCGGGATGGTGACGCTGGGATACATCGCCAGCAACGAACTGAGCCATGAATTCGGCCATCACTATGGCCTGTCCCATCATCCCGGCGGCTTCGCCGGTTCGGTGCATCGCGCAGCCCGGGGCACCAACTCGGCCTGGGGCTGGGACAGCGACAAGAACGTGTTCGTGCCCAATTTCCTCAAGAGCCGCAGCGGTGAAGATACCTGCCAGAGTGGCACCTGCGAGCCGCCATTCCATGGCCATCCGTTCGGTCGCGATTCCATGTCCAGTGGCTATGCCCACTATCCCTCGGTCAATCGCTACACCCAGTTCACCCCCTGGAGCCTGAAGACCATCCAGAGCTATCTGGAGAACAATGCAATCTTCAGTACCACTTCGACCACCGGCCATTTGAAATGGAACGAACAGCAAAAGGCCATGTTGCAGTGGGGCGAACTGCACCGCGCCGGGGTGGATGAACTGGACCTGGCCTCGATGACCGAGCTGCTCAAGCGGTTCAAACGGATCGAGGTAGACCTGGGCGAGGGGCACTGGGCCGCCGACATCCACCTGCCCGCGACGACCGACAGGCTGCGGGGCGTACGCATCCTGAGCACGGCGGCGGCCGACAGCGTGCTGCATGTCAATGGCACCCGCGTAACGGTGAAAAAGGGCGATTTCCTGAACTACGAAATGGACGGCACCTGGACCCGGGTCGAGGACTTCTCCGTGAACGTCGCCGGCCAGCCGGAGCAGGTGGGGGTTCCGGTCACCACTGTGCTCGGCTACTACGATCCGGAGCTGGGGCGCGCCGGCATTATCTACCCGGCGTTGCATTGTGCCTGGGGCATGACCTATCCCGGCGTTCCCGAGGAGATCTCCCTGAAGTTGCACGCCTATGCCATGGTGACCAATGCGCAAGACGAGCGATTGTACTTCCCGTTGCGCAACAGCCGGGTCAATCCGGGCGAACTCAACCGCCTGCACCTGAACATTCCGCAGGCGTTCAAGGCCACCTACATCGCGGTCTACTGCGCCGACACCCAGAACGCCTCGCGGGGGATAGACCCGCCCGAGGGGATTGCGCGGGTGACGTTCACTGGCCGGGACTGATCCAGCCGGGAGGTTTTTTGACTGTGATTGACCACGTTCGACGTCCTATCCGCCCAGGAGGCGTATCAACATGTCTACCGTCAAGACCCCGCTGTATTTCAACCAGGCCGTAGCGCGAAACAACCTGACCGGAGGCAACCTCGAGGGGGCGGTGGTCTTCGCCCAGGCTTCGACGCTGCCCCAGCCCAACGAGCCGATTCCCGACGAATTCAAACCCCGGCTTGTGGCGAACCGCCATACCTTGGTGTTGTTCAAACCGACGAACCTCGATGGCCTCTATGTTGACCGCGTGCAAGTGTGGGTCGGTGATCAGGAACTCCAGATGGGGAAGCCCGAATATGTGCCGCCCGTCACCGAGCGCTCCAGCGATGACGAGTATGCCAGGATCGTCTATAGCAGTTGGTACTGGTCCGTCTTCCTGCCTGATCGCTTCGTGATGCCGGGTCTAAGGCTCGATTTCAAGGCACTGGGACGTGAAGGCAGCTATTCCCCGGATGTCGGCGCCGCTGGCGAGCTGCTGCTCAACACCATCGATATCGGCATGCTCACTCCCAACCAACGCGTGTTCATCGATGATTTCACCGATGAGCTGCAACGCCAGTACTACCAGACCATTCCGTGCTCTCGCCTGATCGTCAACCAGTACGAGCCGGTGCACTGCGAGGTCATTGAAATGGCCGACGGCACCCACTACACCGACCACTCCGCGGAAAAGGGCGATGTGCATGGCGGTGATCTGCGCCAACGCATCGGCAAGGAGCTGATCTCCCTGGGAATCAATAACGCGGCCGTTGGCGTGCACAGCTCACCCGGCAGTGGCGAAGACGGGCTCAACCGACATTGGGTAGTGGCGCAGCTGACGGCGCACAGCTCGGTGGGCAACTACAGCAATGGCCGTGTAGTGCACGGTCTTTCCGGTGGAGGCAGCATCGTGACGCTGTATGGTTGCGACGGGAACGAGTTCAGCCATGAGCTAGGGCATAACTTCGGAATCAATCACTACCCCGGCGGCTTCGATGGGTCCATCCACCGCGCCGCCTTTTCACCGAATTCGACTTGGGGCTGGGACAGCGACAGGAACGTCTTCCTGCCCAATTTCGAAAAAGCCATAACCGGCGTGCCGACGTGCCAGAGTGGCCGATGTGAACAGCCCTTCCATGGCCATTCCTTCGGCAAGGACACCATGGCGGACGGTTACCCGCTGTACCCTGACACCAACCGCTACACCATGCTCACCCCGTACAGCATGAAGATCGCGCAGGGCTTCATCGAGGGCAAGGCGGTGTTCAGCAAGACATCCTCGACCGGCTATATGAAGTGGGATGAAGGCCGCAAAAACATGGTCGAGTGGGGCGAGTTGTATCGTGCCGCCCCCGAAGAGGCGGGTCAGGGCGGGCTTATGCCATTGCTGAGAAGTTTCCAGCGGGTGGAAGTGGATATTTTCGACGGGCATTGGGCTGCAGAGATCTTCCTGCCCATTCCGGAAACCGCCAATCGAGGGAAAGGCGTGCGCATCATTCACCAGGCAACCTACGAGACCACGCTTCATTTAAACGGCACCACCCTGCAACTGAAAAAGGGCGATGTGCTGAATTTCGTCTCGGATGGCAGGGCCTGGGAGCCGTATGACGACTTTCCCGAGCATGTCGCTGGCCACCCGCAGCAGATCGGTGTGCCAGCCACTACGCTGGTTGGCTTCTACGATCCCGACCTGCAGCGGGCCGGAATCGCTTACCCAGCCCTGCATTGCGCCTACGGGGTTGTTCATCCGGCTGCCAGCGCTGCGGAGGTTGACGCCGCTCGATGCTATGCGTGGATCAGTAATGCCAAGAACGAACGTCTGTACTTCGTGCTTCACGGCACCCGTTTGAACACTAATGAATTAAACCGCTTCCACTTCAACGTACCGCAGTCCTTCCAGGCGACCCATGTGCGGGTCATCTGCCACGGTACCCAGAACGTTTACGGTGTCATCGCCCCGCCAAAGGGAACCGCGCGGGTGACGTTCACTGGCCGCGATGCTGACTGAGCGGTGCACGACCAGGAAGGTGGGGTAGCTGGAGGCCTCATCGCTGGCAAGCCAGCTCCCACAGGGTTCGCAGCGACCTGAACCTGTGGGAGCCGCACTTACAACGGATAGTTCCTCAATTCCCGGGCAATCAACATGCGCTGGATCTCGCTGGAGCCCTCGTAGATCTGCGTGATCCGCGCATCCCGGTAATACTTCTCCACCGGGTAATCCTCCAGATACCCGTACCCGCCATGCACCTGGATCGCCATGGAGCACACCCGCTCGGCCATTTCCGAGGCGAACAGCTTGGCTTGCGAGGCTTCGCTCAGGCACGGTTTGCCGGCCGTGCGCAAGCGTGCGGCGTGGAGGATCAGCAGGCGTGCGGCATTGATCTGCACCTGCATGTCCGCCAGCAGGTTGGCGATGCTCTGGTGTTCGTTGATCGGCTTGCCGAACTGGATGCGCTCGCGGGAGTACACCAGTGCCGCTTCGAAGGCGGCGCGGGCGATGCCCAGCGCCTGGGCGGCGATACCGATGCGCCCGCCTTCGAGGTTGGACAGGGCGATGGCCAGGCCCTTGCCGCGCTCGCCCAGCAGGTTGGCCTCGGGGATCCGGCAGTCGTTCAGGGTCACGGCGCAGGTGTCGGACGCCTTGATGCCCATCTTGTGCTCGCTGCGATCGACCACGAAGCCGGGGTTGTCAGTGGGTACCAGGAACGCCGACAGGCCTTTCTTGCCCAGTTCCGGGTCGGTTACGGCGAAGACGATGGCCAGGCCGGCGCGGCGGGCGTTGCTGACGAACTGCTTGGCACCATTGATCACCCAGTGGCCGTCCTGCAGTTCGGCACGGGTGCGCAGGTTGTGCGCTTCGGAGCCGGCCTGCGGTTCGGTGAGGCAAAAGCAGCCGATCACTTCGCCGCTGGCCAGGCGCGGCAGCCAGGCCTGTTGCTGTTCAGCGTTGCCGTAGGCCAGCAGCGGGCCACAGCCCACCGAGTTGTGAATGCTCATCATCGCCCCGGTGGCACCGTCACCGGCGGCGATTTCTTCCACGGCCAGGGCATAGGCCACGTAGTCGGTGTAGCTGCCGCCCCATTCTTCCGGCGCGACCATGCCGAGCAGGCCCAGCTCGCCCATCTTGCGCACCACCTCGTTGTCGATCCAGCCGGCCTTTTCCCAGGCCTGGGCATGGGGCGCGATTTCGTTGCGGGCGAAGTCGCGGGCCATGTCGCGGATCATGGTCTGTTCTTCAGTCAGTTCCAGGTCTTGCATAGCGGTGCTCCGGCTCTCAGAGGCCTTCGAAGAATTGGTCGACGCGCTGGCGGTCCAGGCCTGCGACGGTCGGTGGGTTCCAGCGCGGCTGTTTGTCCTTGTCGATGAGCAGGGCGCGCACGCCCTCCATCAGGTCGCCATGCTCGAACCACTGCTGGTCCAGGTGCAGCTCCATCCTGAAGCAGTCCTCCAGCGACAGGCCGCGCCCGCGGCGCAGCAGCTCAAGGGTGACCGCCATGCCCAGCGGCGAGCGGCTTTCCATCAGGTCGGCGGTTTTCAGCGCCCATTCATGGCTGTCGGCGACGTTCACCGTGCGCAATTGCTCGAGAATGCCGGCGATATCGGCCAAGGCGAAGAAGTGATCGATGGCCGGGCGCAGGTCGGCCAATGGCGGGTTGGCCAGGGTCTGGCTACCGAGGCGGGCGAGGGCGCCTTGCAGGTCCTTCAGTGGGTATTCACCCCAGCTCAACCGATCGAGCGCCCGGTCCAGATCGTCCAGTTTGTCGCTCTCCAGGTACCAGTCGGCCAGCCCGCAATACAGCGCGTCCGCGGCCTGGATTTGCACACCGGTCACGCCCAGGTAGGTGCCCAGTTCACCCGGCACCCGCGAGAGGAAGTAGCTGCCGCCGACATCCGGGAAGTAACCGATGCCCACCTCCGGCATGGCCAAGCGGCTGCGCTCGGTGACCACGCGCAGTTCGGCGCCCTGGGCCAGGCCCATGCCGCCACCCAGGGTAAAACCGTCCATCAGGCAGACGATGGGCTTGCGGTAGTGATGAATGAACAGGTCGAGGTCGTACTCCTCGACGAAGAAATCATGGTGCAGGGTGGCACCGCTCTTGTAGCTGTCGTACAGCGAGCGGATATCGCCGCCGGCGCAGAAGCCCTTCGGGCCTTCGCCGCGCAAGACCACGGCATGGATATCGGCATCCGCCGCCCAGGCCTCCAGGTGCCGGCGCAGGTCGCGGACCATCTGCAGGGTAAGGGCGTTGAGGCCGGCGGGGCGGTTGAGGGTCAAGTGGCCGATATGGTTGCGGACTTCGGAAAGGACCTGAGCGGTTTGCGCGTGAGAAGTATCGGTAGTCGAAGCTGGCGCAGTCATCGCTGTCTCCCTGCTTTGTTATTGATTTTCCACATGAATTATCGAGGCGTGGAATGTTGGCCAAGGATCGCCCGGATCGTAGCAGTGCAAATTTGCCAAGCTCAATCGACAAAACTGCAAGGCCAATCTGCAAATTTGCATGGGCAACCCCGACCTTGGGCCCCGCACTCGACACTTTAGCCTTGTGACCCGCCCGCACAGGGGCTTAGTTCCCTCGACCGCCCGGCCCATGGCCGCGGCCAAAGCACCGCGAATCCGCGTCCAAGGCAGCGTAGGGCAGGGCGTCCGGGCTTTCGATAATCGGCTCCGACAACCGTCCCCACCGTTCGCGGAGAGCGTCATGCACAACAATAAGAATGCCAATGCCCGTTTCCTGCCGCTGTTGGCCGGCCTCGCCAGCGTCGGGCTCGCCCCGCTGGCCCAGGCGGAAATCATGCTGTACGACAAGGATGAAACGACTTTCTCCACCGATGGCTACGTCAACGCCTTCTACGTCAACAGCGATATCGACCGCGCCGGCGAGCAGTACGACCGCCGTCAATCGCGGATCAAGATGGGCTTCCTGCCCAACACCCTCGGCTTCAACATGACCAAGCAGATGGGCGACCTCAAGCTCGGCGGCCGCGCCTCGTTCTGGGTCACCATCAACGATAGCGAGCAGAACGGCACCGACACCGCCATCGACGTGCGCCAGTTCTACGGCACCGTAGCCAATCCCGAGTGGGGCGAAGTGCTGATCGGCAAGGACTTCGGCCTGTTCGCCCGCTCCAACATCCTGCTCGACGAACTGCTGGCCGGCTACGGGCAGGTCAGCGACACCCTGGGCCTGGTGGATGGCGGCGGGGTGTCGTTCGGCAACATCGGCAGCGGTTATCCGTACCCGTTCCCGTCGGCGCAAATCACCTACCGCACCCCGGTGATGGATGGCCTGCGCATCGCCGTGGGCGTCCTCGACCCGGTGGACACCAACGACGACAGCGCGGTGGGCAAGGCCTACCAGAAGAACCCGCGTACCGAGAGCGAGATCACCTACCAGTTCGACCTTGGTGGCGCGCAGATCTATAGCTGGATCAACGGCAGCTACCAGACCTCCGACAACACCGACCACAACGTCGACAGCGTCACCTCCAAGGGCTTGGGCTATGGCGTGCAGGCCAAGATGGGCGCCTTCTCCCTGACCGGCTCGGGTTTCACCGCCAAGGGCATCAACCCGTTCTTCACCAACAATGCCGGCGAAGCGACCCTGCGCGAGGTGGACAGCAAGGGCTACCTGGTGCAGGGCTCGTACAAGTTCGGCAAGAACCGCCTGGCGCTGTCCTATGGCAAGACCAAGGACGACGGCAACGGCGCGGTGAACACCGGCGCGGACTATGAAACCCGCGGCATCGCGTTGTTCCACGACATCAACGACAACCTCAAGCTGGTGGCCGAGTACAACCAGTTCGAGATCGACGGCCATCACGGCGATGCACAGAACGAAGACACCGACACCCTGGCCCTGGGTGCCGTGCTCACCTGGTGAACCCCACCATCGCTGGGCGGGGCCTTTCGGTCGGCAAGGCGCATCCTGCCGGCTCAAGAGCCCTGTCTTGCGGTGGCCTTTCGGGCCCTATCGCTGGCAAGCCAGCTCCCACAGTGACCGCGTGCACCGCTGGACCTGTGGGAGCTGGCTTGCCAGCGATAGGGCCATCAGCAACACCACACATTCACAATCTACAACCAATGCCACCACCACCCACTACCCAAGTAGCATTCGAGCCCCTCCCGCCGCCCCCTAGAATTGCGCCATACATCCATTAAAACGCTGGAGGCTGCCATGCCGCAGTCCAACGCCGAAGGCGTTCTCAGTGCCGTGTCCCGCGCCGTGGTCGCCGAAGAGGCCGCCCAGGACCTCGCCCGGCAACTGATGCACCCGCACCTGGGCTTCGTGCTGTTCTTCTGCTCCGCCGAGTACGACCTTCCAGCCCTGGCCGAGGCCCTGCAGCAAAGCCTCGGCGGGATCCGCCTGGCCGGTTGCACCAGCGCCGGGGAAATCACCCCGGAAGGCTATGGTCGCGGGTGCATCACTGCCCTGGGTTTCGATCACCGGCATTTCTCCATCGCCGCCGAGCTGATCGCGCCGATCCACGATTTCACCCTGATCGACGCCCAGCGCTGCGTCGAGCGCCTGGTCAACGAATGCCGCGGCAACACCCTGGCGCCGATCAAGGGCCACAGCTTCGCCCTGACCCTGCTCGATGGCCTGTCGAGCCGCGAGGAAATGCTGCTTGCCGCCCTTAACGCGGCCCTTGGCGATATTCCCCATTTCGGCGGCTCGGCCGGCGACGACAACTACCTGGACCATACCCACGTCTACTACGACGGCGCCTTCCACAGCGGTGCGGCGGTGGTGCTGCTGGTCAACACCTGGCTGGACTTCGAGGTGTTCACCACCCATCACATCCAGCCCCGCGAGGAAAAGCTCGTGGTAACCCGCGCCGACCGCGCCCTGCGCCGGGTCTACGAACTCAATGCCGAGCCCGCCGCCCTGGCCTATGCACAGTTGCTCGGCGTGCCAGTGGCGCAGATCGACCAGCGCACCTTCGCTGCCCATCCGCTGGCGGTGCGCATCAACGAGCGCTACTACGTGCGGGCGATCCAGCAGGTCCACGACGACCTGAGCCTGAGTTTCTATTGCGCCGTGGAAAACGGCATCGTCCTTACCGCCATGCATCCGGGGCCGCTGGTGCCCAATTTGAACGCGCTGTTCGACGGCCTTTGCGAGCGGCTTGGCACGCTGGTCCTGACCATCGGCTGCGACTGTTTCCTGCGCCGCCTGGAGCTGGAAGGCCAGCCGGAAAAAGCCCAGGTCGAAGCGATCCTGCGCCGGCATGCGGTGGTGGGGTTCAACACCTACGGGGAACAGTTCAATGGCATGCACATCAACCAGACCTTCACCGGCGTTGCCATCGGACGTTCCCGTGCCCGCCGATTCGACTGAAGCCCAGGCGCTGATCGCGCAACTGCGTCATGAAAACCACAAGCTCGGCCGGATCAACGCAGCGCTGATCGAGCGCCTGGAATCCGGTGCGGCGCGCCCTGACGATTCCTATGCGGCGTTCCAGCACTCGGTGGTGCTGGCCGAGCAGGTGCGCGAGCGCACCGACGCGCTGAACCAGGCCATGGCCGAATTGAAGGCGAGCAACCACCTGCTCAGCGACGCCCGCCACCGCGCGGAAACCGCTCATCAATACCTGGTGGATGCGATCGAGAGCATCTCGGATGCCTTCGTGCTGTTCGACGCCGACCTGCGCATCGTCTTGTTCAACCAGCGTTTCAAGGCGCTCTGGGCCAATAGCCGGATCCGTATCATCAGCGGCATGCACCTTTCGGAGGTGCGCCGGTTGATGCTGCGTACCGGCTTGTTTACCGAGGAGCCGCGCAGCATCAACGACGAAAACCTGCTTTACCGGTTGCGTGACGGCCGCTGGCTGCAGGTTTCCGAACGCCCGACCCAAGGCGGCGGGCGCGTGGTGTTGCTGACCGATATCACCGAGGTCAAGCACAGCGAAACCCAGCGCCGCGAGCAGGCCGTGGCGCAGAAGTCGCACTTGCTGCAACGTGCCGTGGACAACCTGTCCCAGGGCGTTGCCATGGTCAATGCCGATGGCGTGCTTGAGCTGTGGAACCGGCGTTTTCTCGAACTCAGCGGCCTGGCGCCCATCGCCGCGCACCGACAGTTTGCCGACGTCATCGGCGACAGCGAGCTGGACCTGCTGACCCCCGCCAGCCGCGATGCCAACGGCCGGCCGCTGCGCGAGCTGGAGCAACGCCTGTATGACGGGCGCATGCTGGAGATCCGCACGCACCCGCTGCCCACCGGTGGCTTCGTCAATACCTTCACCGACATCACCGAGCGCTACCAGCATGCCGAAGCGCTGAGCGAGAGCGAGCGCTGGATACGCCTGATCACCGACCAGGTGCCGGCGCTGATCGCCTACCTGAATGCCGACCTGGTCTATGAGTTCACCAACAAGGTCTATGAACAATGGTATTGCTGGCCCCACGAGGCGATGCTCGGCCAGCGCCTGCGCGACGTGCACAGCGCCGAGCATTACCAGCGCCTGGAAAGCTATATCGCCCAGGCCCTGGCCGGCGAGGCCGTGACCTTCGAGTTCGCCGAAACCAACGCCCATGGCCAGGAACGCTACATGCTGCGCTCCTATGTGCCCAATCGCCTGCCCAGCGGCGAGGTGGTGGGGATCTTCGTGATGATCCGCGATATCACCGAGCGCCGGCGGACCGCCGAGGCGCTGCACCAGGCCTACCAACACCTGGAGCTGCGGGTACGCGAGCGCACCGCCGAGCTGACCCAGCTCAACCAGCAGTTGCTGCGCGAGATCGAGGAGCGCCGCCGTGCCGAGTCGCGGCTGCGCGATGCCAAGCAGGAAGCCGAGCAGGCCAACCTGTCGAAAACCAAGTTCCTTGCCGCCGTCAGCCATGACCTGCTGCAGCCGCTGAACGCCGCACGCCTGTTCACCAGCGCCTTGCAGGAGCAGAGCGACAGCCCGGCGCTGGTGCGCAACGTCAGCAATGCGCTCGACGATGTAGAAAGCCTGCTCGGCACCCTGGTGGATATTTCCAAGCTGGACGCCGGGGTGATCAAGGCCGATATCGCCACCTTCGCCGTCAGCGACCTGCTCGACAATCTCGCCGCTGAATATTCCGCCACCGCCGCCAGCGAGGGCCTGCGCCTGGACTATGTGCCGACCCGCCTGCGGGTGCGCAGCGATATGCAACTGCTAGCGCGGATCCTGCGCAACCTGCTGAGCAATGCCATTCGCTACACACCGAGCGGGCGCCTGCTGCTGGGCTGCCGGCGCCGGGCGGGGCGCCTGTGGATCGAAGTCTGGGACACCGGCATCGGCATCGCCCCGGACAAGCGCGAGGAAATCTTCCAGGAGTTCAAGCGCGGCGACTCCCAGCGGCCCGACCAGGACCGGGGCCTGGGGCTAGGCCTGGCCATCGTCGAGAAGATTGCCGGGATTCTCGGCCATCGCATCCAGTTGCGCTCGACGCCGGGCAAGGGCTCGGTGTTCGCCATCGAGGTGCCGCTCAGCCGCCAGCCGCCCCAGGCCCTGGTCACGGTGCCGGAGCCGATGCCGTCGCTGGAGCGTCTGGAAGGGGCGCGGATCTGGGTGCTGGATAACGATGCGGCGATCTGCGCCGGCATGCGGACCTTGCTGGAGCAGTGGGGCTGCCGGGTCAATACCGCGCTGAACGAAGAGGAACTGGCCGGACAGTTGCCCGCGCAGGAAACCGGGTTGCTGATCGTCGACTATCACCTGGACAACGATCGCAATGGCCTGGACGCGGTGGCGGCGATCAACGCGCGGCGGGTCTCACCCCTGCCGGCGCTGATGATCACCGCCAACTACAGCAACGAATTGAAGCAGCAGGTGCGCGAGCTGGGCCATACCCTGATGCACAAGCCGGTGCGGCCGATGAAGCTAAAGGCCGCCATCAGCCACCTGCTCGGTAACGAACTCAGCGTGCTGCACGCCCGCTGACGAAGTGGGCGACATCGTTGAAGCCCGGGGTCGAGGCATGGCCCGGGGTGACCAGGGAATCGATGAAGGCTTCGTCCTCGGCGCTGATCTTCACCTGCAACGCGCCGCCGTAGGTGTCCCACTGCGCCTCGGTGCGCGGGCCGACGATGGCCGAGCTGACCGACTGGTTGTTCAGCACCCAGGCGATGGCGAACTCGACCATGCCCACGCCCTTGGCTTCGGTATAGGCGTGGATCTTCTGGGCGATGGCCAGGGACTCGGCGCGCCATTCCACCTCGAGGATGCGCTTGTCCTGGCGCGCTGCGCGGCTGCCGGCCTCGGGTTCGACGTTGGGTGCGTACTTGCCGCTGAGTACCCCGCGGGCCAAGGGGCTGAAGGGCACCACGCCGAGGCCGTGGTACGCCGCAGCCGTCAATTGTTCCGGTTCGGCCTGGCGGTTGACGATGTTGTACAGCGGCTGGCTGACCACCGGCTTCGGCACGCCGAGGCGTTCGGCCAGGTTGCAGATTTCGGCGATGCGCCAGCCGCGGAAGTTGGACACGCCCCAATGGCGGATCTTGCCTTGGCGCAGCAGCTCGCCGATGGCCGAGACCGTGACGTCCAGCGGGGTGGCGTGGTCTTCGCGGTGCAGGTAATAGATGTCGATGTAGTCGGTACCCAGGCGGGTCAGGCTGGCTTCGATGGCATTGAAGATGTGCTTGCGCGACAGACCACTGCGGTTCGGCACCCCGTCCGCCGGGCCGTAGCCGACCTTGGTCGCGAGGATCCAGTCATGACGGTGGGCGGCGATGCCTTCGCCGACGATCTCTTCCGAGCGCCCGCCGTTGTAGACGTCGGCGGTGTCGATGAAGTTGATGCCCTGGTCCCAGGCCTTGTCGATGATGCGCAGCGATTCTTCGGTGCTGGTCTGCTCGCCGAACATCATGCTGCCCAGGGTCAGGGCGGAGACTTGCAGGCCGCTGCGGCCCAGTGGACGGTAGATCATGGTCGGAAATCCCTTCGCGTCAGGTGGAAGGGACTTTTGTACAGGTGGGAAAGGCTGACTGCAAATTTGTGGTGTCACCGCTGAACCCTGTGGGAGCTGGCTTGCCAGCGATGAGGCCCGCCCAGCCCCCAACAGGCTTGATGACTCAACGCTGCCGCGAAACCCGCAACGCCACCAGGCTACCAAACACGATCAACCCCGCCAGCGAATACAGCGCGGCATCGGTCGAGCCGGTCTGGTCCTTGATGAAGCCCACCAGGTAGGGGCTGAGGAAGCCGGCCATCTGCCCGACCGAGTTGATGATCGCCAGGCCAGCCACCGCGGTTCCGGCAGTCAGCAGCGCGGTCGGCATCGGCCAGAACATCGGCAGTCCGGTCAGTGCGCCCATGGTCGCGATGCTCAGGCCGAGAATGGCGATCACCGGGCTATGGGCGAAGTTCACCGCGATCAGCAGGCCGAGGGCGCCCATCAGCATCGGTACCACCAAGTGCCAGCGCCGTTCGTTGCGCAGGTCTGCCGAGCGGCCCACCAGCAGCATGAACACGCCCGCCAGCAGGTAAGGAATGGCGCTCAGCCAGCCGATCAGCAGGGCGTCGCTGAAACCGAGGTTCTTGATGATCGAGGGCAGCCAGAAGTTGATGGCGTAGACGCCGCTTTGGATGCAGAAATACACGAAACCGAAGGTCCAGATCAGCGGGTTGGTCAGCACCGAAAGCAAGCTGTCGCTGACGGTCTTCGGCTTGCCGGCGGCATCGGCGGCAAGGTCATCGGCCACCGCCTGGCGCTCGGCTGCGCTGAGCCAGCCGGCCTTGGCAAAGCTGTCGCTGAGCAGGAACACGGCCAGGCACCCCAGCACCACCGTCGGCAAGCCCTGGATCAGGAACATCCACTGCCAGCCGGCCAGGCCGCCTTGCCCGGCCGCGAAATGGTTAAGGATCCAGCCGGAGAAGGGCCCGCCAAGCAACCCCGACACCGGGATGGCCGACATGAACAGCGCCATGATCCGCCCGCGCCGCTGGCCGGGGAACCACTGCGAGAGGTACAGCACGATCCCGGGGAAGAAGCCGGCCTCGGCGGCACCGGTGAACAGGCGCAGCACGTAGAACTGGGTCGGCGTGGTGACGAACAGCAGGCAGGTGGAGAGCGTGCCCCAGGTGATCATCATCAGCGCGATCCAGCGCCGCGGGCCGAATTTGTTCAGCGCCAGGTTGCTGGGCAGGCCGCAGAGCACGTAGCCGATGAAGAAGATCCCGGCGCCGAGGCCGTAGATGGTCTCGCTGAAGTTCAGCGCGTCGAGCATCTGCAACTTGGCGAAGCCGACGTTGACCCGGTCGAGATAGTTGAACAGGTAGCAGACGAAAATGAACGGGATCAACCGCAGGGTGATGCGCCGGTACAGCGCGTCGCGGTCGATGCCGTGGCCTTGGTCAGGGGCAGGGCTGGATGACATGATTCTCTCTCTGTTGTTATGGTTGTGCGGCATCCCGCGTCGAGGCGGGCGCTGGTGAAAAGTCTCGACGAGCGCGGGATGCCTGTCTTTGTGCTTTTGCACAGCATTCGCGGCGCCTGGCTGTGCCGCCGACCAACCTGTGGACCTGCAAGGAACCCCCAATGTTCGAACTGGACCATGACCTGGCGCAGGATATCGTCGACCGGGCGATGGCCATCCTCCCCTGGAACGTCAACGTCATGGACAGCCAGGGCTTGATTCTAGGCAGCGGCGAGGCCCAGCGCATCAACACCCGCCACGAAGGCGCGCAACTGGTGCTGGCCAACGAGCGCATCGTCGAGATCGACAGTGAAGCGGCCAAGTGCCTGAAGGGCGTGCAGCCCGGCGTCAACCTGCCGTTGATGCTCGATGGCCGGCTGATCGGCGTGCTCGGCATCACCGGGGAGCCTGCGCAACTGCGCACCTATGCCGAACTGGTACGGATGACCGCGGAAATGCTCCTGGCCCAGCGTCACCTCCAGGTGGAGCAGCAATGGCGGCGGCAGCGCTGCGACGATCTGCTGGCCCTGCTGCTGGGCGGCAGTGGCGATGCCCCGCGCCTGGTGGATGAAGCCCGGCAGTTGGGCCTCAAGCCGCAGCTGCCGCGAGTGCCGTGCCTGTTCGAACTGGATGAAGGGCAGGGCGCGGAGGCCCTGGCGGTGTGGTTGATGCAGCGCTACCCGGACAGCTGGTGCGTCAGCCCGGCGCGTCATTCGCTGCTCTGGTGTCGCCCTGCCGGACTGGCGCTGGACGAAGCCAGGCTGCTGGAGCGCTTGCGCATCCAGGGCTGGCAGGTGCAGCGCCTGGCGCTGGGCGGGGTTGCGGACAGCGTAGAAAAGCTGCGCCGGGGCTATCGCCGGGTGCGCGACCTGCTGGCCTACGGGCGAGAGGTGCTGCCCGGTGAACAGTTGCTGAGCCTGAGCCGCTATCGCCTGCCGGCCCTGCTTTGGCGTCATCGCCAGGATGACGCCCTGGACGAGTTGCTCGAACCTTTGCAGCGCATTCGTGCCAAGGATGTCAGCGGGCAACTGCTGGCCACCCTACGCGCCTGGTGCAGCCATGACGGACAGAGCCAGGCGTGTGCCGAGGCGCTGGGCATCCATCGCAACAGCCTGAGGTACCGGCTGGAACGGATCGGTGAGTTGAGCGGGGTGGATCCGTTGAGACTGGAGGGGATGTTGAGTCTGTACCTCGGGTTGCAGTTGTTGCCTGCCGAATAGTTGTCGTTCTTAAGGGCCTCATCGCTGGCAAGCCAGCTCCCACAGGTCCCGCTGCATTGTCCAACTGACCAAACAACCCACACCCCGACTTGTGCAGGCGACAGAAGCGAGCCAGCCTGACAACTGGCAGCATGCAGGCATCTGCAACAGGAGCCCCACATGAAGATCGTCATCGCCCCCGACTCGTTCAAGGACAGCCTCAGCGCCGAGGGGGTTGCCGCGGCCATCGCCCAGGGCATTGACGGGGTATTGCCGCATGCCGAGGTAGTCTGCTGCCCCATGGCCGACGGCGGTGAGGGCACCATGGAAGCGATCGTCGCGGCCTGCCACGGTGAGCAACGCCGCCTGAGCGTGCGCGGTCCGCTGGGCCGCGAAGTGACTGCCCACTGGGGCTGGCTCGCCGAGTCCCGTACCGCGATCATCGAGATGGCCCAGGCCAGCGGTCTGCAACTGCTCGAACCGAGCGCGCGCGATGCCTGCCGCACGAGCACCTACGGCACCGGTCAATTGATCGGCGCAGCGCTGGACGCCGGTGCCGAGCGGATCATCCTGGCCATTGGCGGCAGCGCTACAAACGATGCTGGCAGCGGCATGCTACGTGCCCTTGGCTTGCGCACCTACGACGCCCAGGGTGCGGAACTGGAAGAAGGCGGCCTGGCGCTGTGCAATGTCGGCCGTATCGATGCCAGCCAGCTCGATCCGCGCCTGGCCGGGGTACGCCTGGAGGTCGCCGCCGATGTCGACAACCCGCTGTGCGGCAGCAACGGCGCCTCGGCGATCTTTGGCCCGCAAAAGGGCGCCAGCCCCGAGCAGGTGCAACTGCTGGACCACGCGCTGGGGCATTTCGCCGATCACTGCGCACAATTGCTGGGCCGTGATGTGCGTGACTTCCCCGGGTGCGGTGCTGCAGGCGGCATGGGTTTCGCGGCCAAGGCGTTTTTCGATGCGCAGTTCCGTCCGGGAATCGAAGTAGTGGCCGAACTGGCCGGTCTGGAGGCGGCGGTGCAGGGCGCTGACCTGGTGATTACCGGCGAAGGCCGGTTCGATGCCCAGACCCTGCGCGGAAAGACGCCGTTCGGCGTCGCGCGGATCGCCAAGCGCCATGGTGTGCCGGTGGTGGTGCTGGCCGGAACGCTGGGTGAGGGTTACCAAGCGTTGTACGGCCATGGCATCGATGCCGCCTTCGCCATCGCCAACGGGCCGATGACCTTGCAGCAGGCGTGTGGCAATGCCGCGCAATTACTGGCGGAACGGGCCGGCGATATCGTGCGTTTGTGGCAGGTCGCTGACCCCCGCTGAACCTGTGGGTGCCTTCATCGCCGGCAAGCCGGCTTCCACAGGGTTCGGCGGTGCACGCGGTCCCTGTGGGAGCTGGCTTGCCAGCGATGAGGCCGGCAGGTTCAATTGATCTGTTTTGGCTCAGAGGGTACCGGCAAGGCCAGCTCCCCGAACGAAGCGCTGGCATCCACATAGCGCAGCGCCGACTTCACATCCCGCCAGCCCACATGGCTCATCAGCGCCTTGGTATCCCAGCCGTTGCTGCTGGCCCAGGTGGCAAAGCCGCGTCGCAGCGAGTGGGCGCTGTAGGTTTCGGCCGGCAATCCGGCGCCGGCGAAGATCCGGCGCAGCAGGGCAATCAGGCTTCCGCTGTTCAGCGCCTCCTCACCAAGATTGCCCCAGCGGTCCAGCTTGCGGAACACCGGCCCACGGGCGATCCCGGCTACCGTGATCCACTCCAGATACGCCTGTACCGGGCATAGGCTCTTCAATGCCGGCATCCGATGGGTAACGCCGCGCCCCTGGCGATCGCCCTTGCTCTGTGGCAGGTACAGCTGCATGCCGCCACCGGCCAGGGCCTGGATATGCTCGACCCGCAGCCGCGCCAGCTCGTCGCCACGGAATCCGCGCCAGAAACCGATCAGCAGCAGCGCTGCATCACGCCGCGCGCGCAGCAGGTCGGGCAGGCAGTGCTCACGCTGGGCAAACAGCGCCTGCTGTTCAAGATGGCTGATGGTGCGCTGCAGATGCTCCAGGGTCAGTGCCGTGGCCTGGCGCTCCTGCACCGGGTGCATGGCACGTATACCCTTGAGCATCTGTCGTACCAGCGGCGCCTTGGTCGGGTCGGGAAAACCCTGGCTGACATGCCATTGCCCCAGCGCCGCCAGGCGTTGGCGCAGGGTGTTGAGCGAATGCTCCGCGGCGAAATCAGCCAGGTAGCGGGCGATGCTGTCTGCCGTGGCCGGCAGGAAGCCGCCCCAGGTCACCTCGAAATGCTCGACGGCGGCGCGGTAGCTGCGCCGCGTGTTGTCGCGCACGGCGGCCTGGAGGTAGTGGTCGATCTTGTTCATGGCGCCAGAGCGTACTCCTCCACGAGCCGCCATAACAGCCTGCCCATGGGCAAGCGGTAGATATCGCTGTGCGCGCCACCGCCGGAGCCGGGCGAGTTGAACTGGGTAATCCCGTTCGAGGCGTCGATATAGCTGACCTTGCCCTGGCTGACCGGCGTCGTGCTGCAGCGGTCGTCGCCGGCCTTGCAAAGGCTGAAGCCACCTCCGGGCGATGCCGAGGTATCGCTGGCGTTAAGGCAGTCGAAGGTCGCGGCCATCTGGGCATCGCGGCCGTCGCAGGCCAGGTGCCAGGACTTGATCGAGCCGGACGGGTCGTACCAGAACACCCGGCCTCCGGCAGCGCCGTCATATTGCGACGCGGTCAGGGCAATATGGGTCTTGCCGAGTTTTGCGAAGTCGCGGTACGGCGCGCCCTCGATACCTTTTCCCGGCATGAAGCGATTGATGCTGACGGCGCCTTGCAGACCGATCGCCAGGTCGACACGGCTTTTGGGGCCATCCGAACCCGGATCCAGTGCGGGCGAGCTGAACAAGGCCCGGGTCATGGCCCGGGCACCGAAGCTGTGGCCGATGGCGACGACCCGGGCCTGGCTCCCGGACGCGTCGAGGGCGTTGGGTACGGTCTGGTTGATCAACTTATTGAGCCAGGACAGCCCGATTTCGTCGGCGTCGTTCGCCTTGTTTCCGTAGCTGAAGAAATTGGTAAACGAATTGGTCCAGAACGAAGGCCAGGTCACCCCGATCACCAGTGGCCGGAAACGGCTCTTGGAAACTTTCTCGGGCTTCGGGCTGGTGGCCAGGTCGTTGATTTGCGCGCCGCGGGCTTCTTCGGCTGCGGCCATCAGGTTGCCGGTGATGTCGTTGATATTGCGGATCGCCTCATCCTGGGCAGTGTTCCAACCCATTACCACGATCAGTACGTGGGTATAACGGTCACCACGCAGATCCTGTATCAGGTTCAGTTGCAGGGCATCGAGGGCAGGCCTGCCGTATTCGTAGAGTTGATTGAGCCTGACCGGATGCTCCTCCAGATTCATTGATGTTTTACAGGCGTTCCAATCGCTGATTTTGCGCAAATCATGGTCGGTGCTCGTGCCGGCCAAGCGCCGTGCCGCGTAGGCGTTGTAGACGAAACAATGACTCTTGGCGAAGTAACTGACGCTGGTGTCCTGGTAAATATCGTTCTTCAGGATGTGTGACACGAACATGGCCTTCCAGTCCGAGCCCTGGAAACGTTCGATATGTTCGCGGGTAGTGTTGTAGCTGCCATCTTCGCCCTTGAAGTACGAGGCATTGGCATCGAGAAATGAAGCTCGTGGATTGAATTTTGGGCCCCCGATGATGGCCTGCGGACTTTTCTCCAGTGCCACCACATAGCCCGGGTAGTGCAACGCTGTTCCAGAAGGGAAATACAGCATGCTATGAAAATTCACCGCGTTCGGACTATCGACGGCCAGTTCTTCTTCATAGGGCGTCATGACCCGTTCCGTGGAAGTGCAGCCTATAAGGGCCGCACCCAGGGTGATCAAGGCCATCAGATGCTTTGCGTGCATGGTTCCTCCGTGAATCCGTAGGACGACTGAGTGATATCAAAATGACTGTAGCCAGCTTTTTCACCTTTGTCGGTCCTGACACATCCCCGGAAAACCGTCCCGCGTTCTGAATCCCTCTGCTCAGAACCGCCAGTCCACCGCCACCTCAAGACTTCTCGGCTCACCCAGGTAGTACTGGGTATTGCTCTGGTGGATAAACCGCGCGTACACCTCGTCGGTCAGGTTGCGCAGGCGTGCACTGACCTTGGTGTGCCGGTCCAGGTCGTGGCTCATGGACAACCCGTACAGGGTGTAGGACGGCACCCACATGCTGTTCGCCGTGTCGGCATACACTGACGCCACATAGCGCGCGTCGGCCCCTACCTGCCAGCCCGGGGCGAAATCCCAGGTCAGCCACAGGTTGGCGGTGCGCTCGGGGATGTTCACCGGCGTCTTGCCTTCCCGTGAATACACCACGCCAGCCACGCTCTCGTTGAACTCGTTGTACTCCGCCCGCACCCAGGCGAAGTTGCCCGCCGCCAGCAGTTGCGGGGTGATCTTGAACGAGGCCGCCAGTTCGACCCCGGTGGAGGTCTGTTGCCCGGCCTGCTCAGTGACGTTGGCCAGGGTCGAGGAGGGCACCGAGATATTCTTGCGCACGATGCGATACACCGCCGCCGTGGCGCTGCCGCGGCCGTCGAGGAAGTCGAACTTGCTGCCCGCCTCGATCTGCCGGCCGCTGCTCAGGTCCATATCACGGACCTGGGCGATGGAGGCGCTGGTCAGGGTGCCGCCCGGTGGTTCGGCCGAGGTGCTGAACTGGCTGTAAAGGCTGAGGCTTTCGCTCAGGTCATAGACCAGGCCGAGGCGGCCGGTCAGGGCATCCCAGCGCCGCTCCAGGCCAGTGCCGACGACATGGTCGCGCACTTCGAAGTCCAGGTGGTCGTAGCGCAGGGCGCTGACCAAGGCCAGGCGTTCGCTAAGGCGGGTACGGTTTTCGACGAAGGCCGAACGGGTGTCGGTCCAGGTGCTGCGGCCCTTGCGCCGGGGCGCAGCCATGCCGGGTATATCGAGGAAATGTCCGGGCTGGTAGTTGCCCGGCGTCACCGTGTCGAAGGTGCCACCGATGGACAGCGGGTAGTTGGTCTGCTGGTTGCGGTTGTAGTCCAGGCCGAAAGCCCAGTCGCTGGGCAAGCCGAATAGCTGGTCCTGACGGGTCAGTTCCAGGCGGTTGCCATTGACCTCCTGGTCGTGCCGCTGGCGATAGCCTCCGGAACGCAGCACCGCGCTGTTATCGGCGGTGTAGCGGTAGACCTCGAGGTTGCGGTAATCGCGCTGGCCGTTGTAGTGGTAGAAGGTGTTGCGCAGCCGGGTCGCGTCATCGAAGCGGTACTCGGTGATGGAACGCAGCCAGCGGGTACGCTGCTCGTAGCGGCCGTCCTCGACGTTGTAGTTGGCGAAGCGATCGTGCCGGTCGATATGCAGCTCGCCGCTCAGCGGGCGCAGCACCGGCGAGCCCCAGTAGGGGCTGTCTTCCTGTTCTTCCAGGTACTCGATGGCCAGGGTGTGGGACAGCCGCTCGTTGAAGTCGCTGAGCAGGGAGAAAGCCAGGTTGCCCGCGTTGTTTTCCTGGCGGTCGATGTAGCCGTTGCTGCCCGTGCGGCTGTAGTCGAGGCGGGCATAGTGGCGCGGGCCGTCGCCTTCGTTGAGCGCCTGGTTGATGCCAAAGGCGGTTTCTAGGGTGTCGTAGCGACCGTAGCTGATACGGCCTTCGACGCGGTCTTCGCTCCGGTCGGCCAGCCGGGTCACCATGTTCAGGCTGCCGCCCACCGCGCCGCTGCCGTTAAGGAAGGACGAAGGGCCGCCGAGCAGTTCGACGCGGTCATAGATCCACGCGCCCACGGGGCGTGCGGCGGCGCCGTATTGCAGATTGATGCCGTTGAACAACTGGGCGATCTGCGCACCGTTGAAGCCGCGATAGGACACATAGCCGCCCCAGCCGGGCGGCGCCGAAGCGTTCACCCCCGGCAGGGCATTGGCCGCGTCCTGGAAGGTGCGCGCGCCGATGCGCTCCATGGTGGCGCGATCGGCGACGGCGACCGAGGCAGGATTTTCCCGTGGCGTCAGGTTCAGGCGCGAACCGGCTTCAGCGGGCTTGTCGAGGTTGAGGCGGGTACCTTCGGCAGGCACCTCGCCCTCGGCGGAAATGGTGCTGGCAGGCAGGGTGAGGCTGGCGTCCTGGGCAAGGACGCAGGTCGAGGCGCCGCCGATCAGCAGCGCCAGGGAGGTCAGGCGAAACATGCAAAAGCTTCCTGTACGGATTCGAGAGGCACGCGCCGTCCGGGCGCGGGCGATGTCAGATCACGGCAAGGAAAGCGGGGGAGGCGCGGGGGTTGAGTCTTGGCCATTGCTCCCGGGGCAAGGGCAACGGAGGGTTCTGGCCGAGCAGCAGGCTTTCAGGCCAGTAGCGCGGGAACAGATGCCTGAAATAGTCGCCCGGCAAGGCGGACTGGCCGGCATGGCCGCAGCAGCAATCACCGCTTTGCACTTTGCCGGACGATTGCTCGCCGAGGTCGGGCAATTGGGCCTTGAGCTCGGCCAGCAGGGAGTTGGGCAGGCTCTGCACGCCGTGGAGGGTGCAGAAGCTGCCGAGGATCAGCGACTCATCGATCGGGCTGGCACGGCGCAGGGCACGGTCGAGCGGCATGGCCAGCAGGTTGAACAGCACTGCGAAGCCTGCGAGCAGGAGGATGTGGATGCGCCAGCTGGAAAGCATGGGTGTGCCCGGGTGAGGAGGTGGGCATTAAGCCGGATCCTGCGGTGTTTTCCAAGGCCTCATCGCTGGCAAGCCAGCTCCCACTCAGGCGCACAGAGAACCTGTGGGAGCTGGCTTGCCAGCGATGAGGCCCGGAAAATCAGCGCGGCAATTCCAGTATTACCCAAAGCCCACCACCCTGCCGCTCCGCCATTTCCAGCGACCCGCCATGTCCACGGGCGATATTCGCCGCAATGCTCAACCCCAGTCCGTGACCGCCACTGCTGCGCGACGGATCCACCTGGTAGAAATGCTCGAACACCCGCCGGCGATGTTCCGCCCCGATCCCCGGCCCACGATCGCCGACCTTGATCAACAACCGCTGCGCCTCATCGACCACCTCGATATCCACCGGCCCCGGCGCATGCCTGCGGGCGTTGTCCAGCAGGTTCTGCAAACAGCGCCTCAGTCCTCCCGGGTGGGCCAGCAACGGCCGGGCGCTGCCATGAATTCGCAGTTCCCCGCCCAGATCCTCGAAATCCGCCTGCAACCCCTGCAATAACGCATCGATCGCCACCGGCTCCCGCGCAGGCTCCAGCTCGGCATTGCGCAGGAAATCGAGACTGGCCGTGACCATCTCCTGCATATGCCCCAGGTCATCGCGAAAACGCTGGCGCAGGTGCTCTTCCGGCAGCATCTCCGCCCGCAGGCGCATGCGGGTGATCGGCGTGCGCAGATCATGGGACACAGCGGCAAAGAACCGCGTGCGCTCGGCGATGCTGTCGATCAGCCGGCGCTGCATGGCATTGAAGGCCTGCGCCGCCTGCCGCACTTCCTGCGGTCCATCCAGGCTCAGCGGCGGGCGATGGATATCCCGCCCCAGTGCCTCGGCCGCAGCGGCCATCTGCTTGAGCGGACGCAGGGCCAGGCGCACGGCGAGCAGGGCCACCAGCACTACCGCGAGAATCCGCACCAGGTAGATGCGCAGGATGTAGTCGAACACCAGCGAACTGATCGAGCCGCTACTCCAGCCCTGGCTTTCCGTGGCCTGGAAATACAGGGTGCGGCCGTCCGGGATATGCATGGAGAAGCGCAGGCGCACCCGGGCCTGCTCGCCGTCGAACAGGGTCGATGGGCCTGCCGGGGTGTCATTGGCTGCCAGCAACTCCAGGCCCAGCACATGGATCGATGCCGGCTGGCCCAGGCGTTCGGCGACCAGCCGGCGCAGCAGGGTTTCATACAGGGGGTCGATATCGGCCTGGTCCGGTACTTCTTCCAGGCGCTGCCAGCGCGAAGATTCGAAACCGTCGAGTACCGCCTCCAGTTGCTGCGGATGCTGCCGCGCCACCTGCAACACATCGGCGATACGCCCGGCCGCAAGGCGCAGGGGGATTTCCAGGACCTGGGTCTGGCGCACCTCGTGCCAGATGCTGCTGGTCAGCAACTGCGAGACCAGCATGCCGCCCACCAGGATCAGCACCAGGCGACCTTGCAGCGAACGCGGCCATAACTGCCTCATTCGCTGACAACCTTGTCCACGCTCAGCATGTAGCCCTCGTTGCGTACCGTGCGGATCAGCGCGCCGCCCTGGCGGGCGTCGTCGTTGAAGTGCTGGCGCAGGCGGCTGATGCACACGTCGATGCTGCGGTCGTAGGGCGTGCGTTCGCGATCGAACACATGGTTGAGCAGGAAATCACGGCTCAGCGGTCGGTTCGGGTGCTGCAACAGCAGACGCAACAGGCGGAAATCCGAGCTGCCAAGGCTGATCACCAGACCCTGCGGCGAGCGCAACTGGCGGTTGCTGGTATCCAGCTGCCAGCCGGCAAAGGCCAGGTAACGAACATCGTCCATCCGCGCCCGCTGCGGAAACGCATTGGTACGGCGCAACACCACCTTGATCCTGGCCAGCAGTTCACGGGGATCGAAAGGTTTGCCGAGGTAGTCGTCGGCGCCCATTTCCAGGCCGACGATGCGGTCCACCAGGGTGCCCCGGGCGGTGAGCATGATCACCGGTATGTTGCTGCGCACCCGCAGGTCGCGACACAGGCTCAAGCCATCCTCGCCGGGAAGCATAAGGTCGAGCACCACCAGGTCGATCAACTGGTCATCGAGACGCCGGCGCATTTCCCGACCATCGGCCGCTATCGAAGTGCGAAACCCGGCTTCCTCCAGGTAGGTGGAGAGCAACTGGCGGATCTCGGCGTCGTCATCGACGATCAGGATATGCTCGGGGACGGACATCGGAATGCTTCTCAAGTGGAATTGGCGGACTTTACACCGGGCGGACCAGGCAAATGTAATGGAATGTGTTGGAACCGACGGAAGAGGGTGAAGCATTACATTTGCGCAAGGAGTGCCGTCAGACGCATGGATAGAATCCGCCGATACAAATGCGACTGATTCAGTTTAAGGAAATCCCCGATGTCCTTCGCTCTCTCCCAGCGCTTGCCCGCTACCCTGGCGCCTGCTGTCGGCCTGGTGTTCAGCACCTGCCTGCCAGCGGCGCACGCCGATGACCTGGCACTCGAACTGCCGGCCACCAACGTCACCGGCAAGCAATCGGCCTACAAGGTCGATGAAGTCACCTCCAGCAAGATCACCACGCCGCTGCTGGATGCGCCACAAAGCATCACCGTGGTGCCCAAGGCTGTCCTGGAAGAGCAGAACGCCCAGAGCCTGCAGGATGTCCTGCGCAATGTGCCGGGCATCACCTTCATGTCCGGTGAGGGCAACCTTGGCTGGGGGGATCTGTTTTCCATCCGCGGTTTCGCCGCCGAGCAGAGCTTGACCGTCGACGGTGTGCGTGACGCCGGCATGTCCAGCCGCAACGACACCTTCAACCTGGAGCAGGCGGAAGTATTCAAGGGCACCGGTTCCGTGGAGTCCGGCGTGTCGGCGGTGGGCGGCAGCGTCAATCTGGTGAGCAAGCGCGCCCACCTCGGTGATTCCGGCCAGCTCTCCGCTGGCATTGGCTCCGACGAGTACAAGCGCCTGACCGCCGACGTCAATCGGCAACTCAACGAGACCACGGCGGTGCGGGTCAACCTGATGAAGCACTACAACGCCGTGTCCGAACGCGACGAGGTGGACTACGAACGCTGGGGCTTCGCCACGTCCGTGGGCTTCGGCCTGGGTACCGACACCCGGGTCTGGCTGGATGCCTTCTACCAGAAGGACAAGAACACCCCGGACGGCGGCGTGCCGATCCAGCGCGGCACCGATGGCAAGCGCATGCCTGGCGTGTCCCGCGACGCCTGGTACGGCGATTCCGACCTGTACACCCAGCGCACCGAAACCCGCTCCCTGACCGGCCTGGTCGAACACGACTTCAACGATGACGTGACCCTGCGCAACCAGTTGCGCTGGCAGCAGACCGACAACTGGGCGGTGCTGTCGCCGGCCCGCTTCGTCTCTGCCAATGCCGACGGCAGCCGCACCTGCACCGGCAGCCGTTGCGCCAGCCTTGGTTATGTCGGCCTCGGCCCGTTGAGCCCGGTCAATGGCATCAACGCCTACACCCAATACGCCAACAGCAACGGCACCGGCTACGGCATCCTGCGCGGCAGCGACTTCGGCCTGTCCAAGCGCTACGAGATCTTCGACAACCAGACCGACCTGCGTTTCAAGCTGGATACCGGCGGCATCCATCACGATGCGGTAACCGGCCTCGAGCTGTACCGCGAGTCCTACGGCGGCTTGCACAAGACCATGGAAGTGCCGGATGGCTCGATGTTCTTCGACCTGTCCGATCCAGCTCATCACTTTGCCTCGACCTACACCGACAAGGGTTATGGCGATCCGCGCAGCGTGGTGAAGAACGCCGCGATCTACGCATCCGACACCCTGACCCTCGATCCGCAATGGCAACTGCTGCTGGCCCTGCGTTACGACCGTTGGGAAGCCGAGAGTACTCGCGCCACCGGTAACAGCAGCAGCCGCGACGACGCCATCGGCGGGCGTGCCGGCGTGGTCTACAAGCCGCAGCCCAACGGCAGCCTCTATGTGTCCTACAGCGAGGCAGCGCAGCCTTCGGCGATTGGCGCTACCACCAACAACCAGATCTACGGCGCGGCCAGCGTCGAGGACTACAAGCCGGCCAGGTCCAGGACCTACGAGATCGGGACCAAGTGGGAGCTGTTCGATGACAGCCTGAACCTGACTGCCGCGATCTTCCGTACCGAGCTGGAAGACAGTTGGGAATACAGCGAAGGCGAAACCTCGCCAGTGCGGGCGCTGCCGGCCAAGCGCGTCGATGGCGTGGAGCTGGGTCTGCAAGGCGATATCACCGCGCGCTGGTCGGCCTACGCCGGCTTCTCGGCGCTGAAGAGCCGCCAGACCAAGGGTGCCAACAAGGGCGAGGAAGCCAAGAACGTTCCCGACCTGACCGCCAACCTGTGGACCAGCTACCAGCTCACCGACAGGCTCGGTGTCAGCTACGGCGCAGACTATGTGGGCCGGCGCCGCTACAGCGACAACAAGTATGTCGGTGGCCTGAACAACAACAGCAGCTACGCCAATGGCCCGTCCGGGGTGTACACCCTTTACACCCGGGACCACGAGAAGGCCCCGTCCTACTGGCTGCACAGTGTGGCCGCGCGCTACAAGGTGGACAGCCAGACCACGGTCAACCTCAACGTCAGTAACCTGTTCAACAAGTTCTACTACAGCCGCGTCGGCGCCTCGCTCGACGGCTTCCAGCTGTACGGCGTACCGGGTGCCGGCCGGACCCTGACCGCCAGCGTGGACTACAGCTTCTGATGCTGATCGAAATCGACCGGCTGTTCAGCGCCGCCGAGCTGGACGACCTGCGGCAACAACTGTTGGCGCAACCCTGGATCGACGGCAAGGCCACCGCTGGCGTGCAGTCGGCCCAGGCCAAGCGCAATCGCCAGCTCGACGAGGACAACCCGGTTGCCCGGCAACTGGGGGACCTGATCCTGCGGCGCCTCTCGGACAACCCGCTGTTCATGTCGGCGGCGTTGCCCAAGCGCATCTATCCGCCCTTGTTCAACCGTTATGGCGGCGGCGAAGGCTTCGGCTTCCACGTCGACAACGCCATTCGCGGCATCAAGGGCGTGCGCGAACGGGTGCGTACCGACCTCTCGGCGACCCTGTTCCTGGCCGAGCCGGACAGCTACGACGGCGGCGAGTTGGTGATCCGCGACACCTTTGGCGAGCGCAGCGTAAAGCTGCCGGCCGGGCACCTGGTGCTGTACCCGGGCAGCAGCCTGCACCGGGTCGAGCCGGTGACCCGTGGCGAGCGCATCGCTGCGTTCTTTTGGATCGAAAGCCTGGTGCGCGAGGACAGCCTGCGCAGCCTGCTACTGGACATGGACGTGGCGATCCAGCGCCTGAGCGGGCAGGGCGCCGACCAGGGCTCGCTGCTCGAATTGACCGGCGTCTACCACAACCTGCTGCGCCGCTGGGGCGATACCTGAAAGCGCCGCACCCGCCTGTAGGAGCTGGCTTGCTTGCGATGGAACGCGAAGCGGTCCCACAACCATCCAGCACGGATCGACGCCTTGTTCGATTACGGATTCGGCGCCTGCCAGACCGCAGTTATCCAGATATACGGCGTGGCAGGTTTTGGGACCGCTGACGCGCTCCATCGCAGGCAGCTCCTACAGGGGGCGGCGTGAGCCTGGCGAATTTTGTTTTTAACTGAGGAGGCTTTACGTGATCCGACTTCTATCCTGCTTGCTCCTGCTTCTCGGCCTGTGCCAAAGCGCCAGCGCCGTCGAAGTCACCGACGTGCTCGGACGCAAGGTCCAGGTCGAGCATGCGCCGCAACGCATTGTCCTCGGCGAGGGCCGGCTGTTCTTCGCCCTGGCCTTGCTTGACCGCGATAACCCGTTCCAGCGCGTAGTCGGCTGGCAGAACGATATGCGCCTGCTCGACCCGCACACCTACGAGGTCTACGCCAAGCTGTACCCGCAGATCACCAAGCTGCCTTTGATTGGCCAGGCCTCTGAACAGAGCGTCAGCGCCGAGCAGATCCTGGCCCTGAAACCCGACCTGGCGATCTTCAGCATCGCCGGCGAAGGCCCGACCCAGCACAGCCCGGTGGCCGACCTGCTGGAAAAGGCCGGGATCCCGGTGCTGTTCATCGATTTCCGCGTGCACCCGATCCGCAATACCCGGGTCAGCCTGGAAGCGCTGGGTACCTTGCTCGGCCGCGAAGCCCAGGCCCGGCAATACCTGAGCCTTTATGATCGCCATCTGGCGAAGATCACCGAGCGCGTGGCGGCCTTCAATGACATGCAACGGCCCAGGGTCTTCCTGGAACTGCTGCCGGGTGTCTGGCAGGCACCGGGGCATACCACCGGCAAGAGTGGCCTGGGCAGCGTGGTCGAGGCCGTCGGCGGACATAACATTGGTGCCGCCGTGGTTCCCGGCGCGCTGGGGGATGTCAGCGTCGAGTACGTGCTCAAGGCCGACCCGGACGTGTATATCGCCACCGGCAACCGCGCCCCCGGCGTGCTGCTGGGCGCAGGTGTGAGCGAGCAGACCGCCCGCGACAGCCTTGCGAAGATCACCGCACGTCCCGAGTTCGCGCCGTTGCGCCCGATCCAGGCCGGCCAGGCCCATGGCCTGTGGCATGACTTCTATAACTCGCCGTTCAATATCCTCGCGGTGGAAGCCCTGGCACGCTGGATCCACCCGCAGCAGTTCGCCGACCTGGACCCCCGGGCGACCATGGCCGAAATCAATGGACTGCTGAAGGTCGGCCTGGATGGTCAGTACTGGATCGACGCCCAATGACCGCCATGGCACAGGCGGGGGTGGCCCTGGCCACCCAGCGCTACCGTCGTCTGCTGTGGCGGCGGGCCGGGTTGGTGATCGGTCTGGCCCTGTTGCTCGGCCTGTCGGTCCTTGGTGACCTGGCCAGCGGCGCCTCGGGCATGGGCCTGGGGCGCTTGCTCGAGGGGATCTTCACCCCGTCGATGCTCAGCGCCACCGACCGGGTGATCATCTGGAACGTACGCCTGCCATATTCGCTGATGGCAGTGCTGGTGGGCGCCGCGCTGGCCCTGGCCGGTGCCGAGATGCAGGCGATCCTCGATAATCCGCTGGCCAGTCCCTTTACCCTCGGGGTGTCTTCGTCCGCAGCGCTGGGCGCGTCGCTGGCGATCGCCTATCCGCTGGGTGTTGCCTGGATCGAGCCGAGCGTGCAGATCACGGTCATGGCCTTCGTCTTTGCCTGCCTTTCGGTGCTGCTGTTGCAGGCCATGGCCCGTTTGCGCGGGGCAGGGGTGGAGAGCCTGGTGCTGTTCGGTATTGCCCTGGTGTTCAGTTGCAATGCGCTGGTCTCGCTGCTGCAACTGCTGGCTACCGAGGACGTGCTGCAACAACTGGTGTTCTGGACCCTCGGCAGCCTGGCACGGGCCGATTGGCAAAAACTGGGCATCCTGGCCGTGGTACTGGCCGTGCTCCTGCCGTTTTCCCTGCGCGCCGCACCGGCCCTGACCCTGTTGCGCCTGGGCGAGGACCGGGCGCGCAGTTTCGGCGTCGATACCAGGCGTCTGCGTCTCGCCTCGCTGTTGCGTATCAGCCTGCTCTCGGCCACGGCCGTGGCCTTCGTCGGCACCATCGGTTTCATCGGTCTGGTCGGGCCCCACATCGCCCGCCTGCTGGTGGGTGAAGACCAGCGTTTCCTGCTGCCGGCCAGTGCCCTTGTCGGTGCCTTGCTGCTATCGCTGTCGTCCATTGCCAGCAAGCTGATCCTGCCCGGCGTCATCGTGCCGGTGGGCATTGTCACGGCATTGGTCGGCGTACCGGTATTCGTGGTGTTGGTGTTCCGTCGGGGGAGAAAACCGTGAGCTTGTCGATCGACACACTGTCCGTCGCCTATGGCGCCCGTTCGGTCATCCGCGACCTGAGCCTGCCGGACCTGCCCGCCGGCAGCCTGGTCGCGCTGATCGGGCCCAATGGCGCGGGGAAATCCACTTTGCTGCGGGCCCTCGCCGGACTGGAGCGGATGAAGGGGCGGGTCAGCCTGGAGGGCGAGGACGTCTCGCGACTGAGCTTCGCCGAGCGGTCCCGGCGCCTGGCCTACATGCCACAACAACTGCCGCCGGGGATCGCCCTGGGAGTGCTGGAGAGCATCGTCGCCGCATTGCGCGTCAGTGGCAGCGAGGACCTGCTCGGCACTGCCTACGAGGCGTTGCGGCGACTGGGCATCGAGCACCTGGCGGAGTATCCCCTGGACAGTCTTTCCGGCGGGCAGCGTCAGTTGGTCGCCCTGGCCCAATTGCTGGCGCGCAACCCTCGGGTATTGCTGCTGGACGAGCCGACCAGTGCATTGGACCTGCATTACCAATTGCGGGTGATGGATGCCGTGCGCGAGCGGGTCCTGGAGCGTCGGTTGCTGGCAGTGGCCGTACTGCACGACATCAACCTGGCAGCGAGTCATGCCGACTGGCTGGTGGTGCTGCATCAGGGACAGGTGGTCGCCTGTGGAACACCCCAGGAGGTACTGGAGCCGGGAATACTGGCCCGTGTCTACGGGGTCGAGGCACGGGTCGAGCGCTGCTCCCGGAACAGGCTGCAGGTGCTGGTGGATCGGGCTCTGGCCGTTGACTGAACTATAGGGTGGATCATGCGAGCTCCAGTCAATTAATAGCATGGAGTGCATGTGATCCATTTTGTTTATCGAATAGGGCCGCTCGCGGTTAAAGTGCCACCATCTAATGGCGAGATGATGGCGATGAACACCGGCAACTCAAAACTCCCACCTGATTCCCTGGGCCAATACTTCAGTCGCAACCTGTCCGCCGTGCTCGCCGTGGCCGGCGCGCAGCGCGAGACCGAGCGTGACCCCGATGCTCCCGGTCCGTTTTCCTCGGTACAGATGCAACGCGATACCGGAATCGCCCGCAGCACGCTCCGCGCCCTGAAAACCCCTGCGGCCAACCCGGACCTCGATACCCTCGACCGGCTCGCCGAGGCCCTGGGCGTACCGCCGGCTTTTCTGCTGATGCGTCCCCAGGACTGGTCGCTTCTGGCCAATGCCGTGAGCAACAGCGAGTACTACCTGGCTGCGGCCCACAAGCTCGAGGAAGAAGAGCGTTTGCAGGCGAGCAATCCGGTGGTCAAGGTCCTGCGCGAGTGCAAGGTCCATCCTGACCAGCGCCCCTGGGGCCTTGGCGCCTCACCGGAAGTTGCCCGTCTTTTGGCCCGCGACGAGTGGCGCCGACGCGCCAGCCACACGCTCGATGCCCTGATGCTGCGCGAAATATCGAATCCCGCTACACGCAAGGTCCTGGCCGCCATCGCCGGTGCGTTGGTCGGCCAGAACACTCCGCACGACCCTTCCTGCACCCCGCAATCCTGAGGAACCCGACAATGCCGATCATCCACGATCCCGATCTTGCCGATGTCTTGATGAGTGCCAGCAGCGACGATGTCGGCCTGCTGATCGATGTAATCACCGATAGCGGCAAGGGCCGGATTTCCCTGTCCTCGTCGGTGTGTCGACAACTGACCGCCGCCAAGGAATGCGGTGCCGACGAAACCGCTCGGGGGATCCTGGCCGAGGAGCTTACCCGCTTTGGCGGCAACTCGCTGGTCAACCTGTTCCGCGGCGGCAGTGGCGTGGCCTACCGCGAACTGCTGTCCGACGTGGCCGGCCACGTGGGGGCCGAGGCCAAGGCGAAAACCTCCTGCGCGGAAATGGAGATGGCGGTCATTACCAAGGTTTTCGCACAGTCCCTGGAAAAAATGAGCGAGCAGGACCGCAGCACCCTGTTCGAGTCCCTCGGTGGCATGAGCTACCGCCCCGGCATGGGGCCAGCAGCCCTGGCAGCCGGACTCGCGTCGCTGGGCAGCTCGGGCGTGGCCTCCTACAACCTGGCGGCGGTGGTGGCCAGCGCGACCATGACCAGCCTCCTCGGACGCGGCGTGATGCTGGCCGGCTCCAGTACCCTGGGGCGCGGTCTGGCGGTACTGGCCGGCCCGCTCGGCTGGGCCATCACCGGCATCTGGACCGCCTTCGACCTGGCCAGCCCGGCCTACCGGGTCACCGTGCCCTGCGTGATCCAGATCGGCCATATGCGCCAGAAGATGATGCTCAAGTCCACCTGTCCCGGCTGCCACGCGGAGGTCGCGACCGATGCCAATTTCTGCGGCAAATGCGGTATGCGCCTGGGCGCCTGATACCGCGATCAACAGCAAGGAGCCTGACTATGAACCCGGTGATTTCCCCGCTTGAGTTTCTCCTGACCAATGTCATCTGCTTCGCCGCCGGCGCAGCGACGGTGGTCGCCCTGAACCTGGCGGCCAAGGCCGTGCATGCCTCGGGCAAGTGCGCCGCGCAGCCCGCGTCCTGAGCCAACGGATCGAACAGGAGTGACGATCATGTACAAAAACCATCATGCCCAGCGCCTGGCTTCCCTCAAGCGCGAGGCCGAGCAGAAAGCCTCGAATATCCAGCACCTGCAGGCCGAGATCGACTGGTTCGACAGCTTCGACCAGGAAACCAATCATTCCCGCCTGGCCAAGGTGCAGCGCGACGGACAGGTGCTGCGCGAGCAACTCGCCCAGGTCGAGGCCGGCCTGAGCGCCGCCCGCAGTGAGCTGACCCAGGCCCGCGGTACCGCAGAGGCGGGCTGGTCGCCGCTGCACTGGTTCTCCAGCGAGCGTAGCGTTGCCAAGCGCCAGGTCGACACGGTGGAGGTTCGCCTGCGCCAGCTGGAGCAGCGACGCAAAGGCCTGGCCAGCGGCCTGGACGACAGCGAGCGCCTGGAGCTGCGCTTGCTGGCCGATCTGCAGCGCTACCGTGCATTCGATTCGCTGCAGGCCAGATCCACGATCGTCCTGATGAGCGAGGAACTGCATCGCCTGCAGGGTGTTAGCGAAGAGGTCCGTCAGGCCAGCGAACGCTGGGAAGCGGCGGCGGGCGAAGTGTTCCGCTACTGGAAAACCGCCCATGACCAGTTGCAGGCCCTGGAAACCGATATCGTCGATGCCGAGTGCTATATCGATGCGCTGGCCAATGCGGCAACAGGGCGCGAGCGGGCCATTATTCATGCCCGCTGCGAGGAGCGCTTCGGCAATGGTCAGGGCAGCCCGGACCGGGTCCTCAGGGATCGCCAGGGCCAGCAGCGAAAGCTGTTGCGCGACGAAGAAAAGCTCAAGCGCCGCCTGCGCGATATCGTCCGTCTGCTGGACAACGAAATCCGCAACCTGGTGGTGGATGGCAACAACCTTTGCTACTTCAACGAAGAGGGCGGCAAGCAGCGTTTCATCGGGCTGGATGCGCTGCGCGCGCTGATTCCCCGACTGGCCTTGAACTACGGTGTCACCCTGGTGTTCGACCCGGGCATCCGTAGCCAGCTCGGCCTTACTGACAGCGCGTTGCAGTCGGCTTTTCCTCAGGCTCGGGTGCTGGTCATGCCACGCACGGTCGGTGCGGACCATCCGGTCCTGGCAGCGGCCGAGTTCGATGCCGAGACCTACGTCATCAGCAACGACCACTTCGGCGAGTTTCCCGACATGGCGGTCGTCCGCGAGCAGCGGGTGCTGCATGCACTGCTGCACCGTGACTCGGTGCAGGTCCCGCAGCTCCAGGTGCTGGTGCCTTGCTGAATTCCCTCATCATCCCGCCTGCGCCAGCCGCAGGCCCTAACGAGTCAGACAAGATGGATCTGCAAGGACACCTGCTGTACATCGATATCACCCAGATTTGCGGGATTGGCTGCGCTTTCTGCATGTATGCCGACAAGCACAGATCGGGCATGAGCATGGAGTTGTCGACCCTGGCCCGGAGCAACCTTGCGGCGTTGATCAATGCGCCCGAGGTCAAGCGCATCTCCATCAGCGGCGAGGGCGAGCCATTGAACAACGCCCGGGTCTTCCACGAGATCCTCGAACTTTCCGAGGGCGGCAAAGCCTTCGAATTCATCACCAGCGGCTTCTTCCCCCACGACAGGATGGCGGCGTTCTACGACACTACCAATCGCATCGTGGTCGGCAACGGCGACACTTGCAATATCCGCCTCAGCTCGGACAGCCACCACATCGCCCAGGTCAAATGGCGGGCCCATGGTTTCAGCCTCGATTACCTGCGCAAGCAGCAGCCGGCCGGACTGAGCTTTTCGTTCCGCTCGATCGACACCGATCGCCGCTTCACCCGCGACTTCCTGGTGGACGAGCTGGCCCGCTGGGGGCTCGAGGCAACCGTGGTTTCGCGCAACGAGCTGGAGGATGTGCTGCAGGTTGGCGAGCTGCGTTTCGGCATCGACTACAAGAACCTGGTCCATCCAGCGGCGGACACGCCGCCCGGTTACCTGGACCTGCACGGCTACATCGAGGCCATCGAGGCCAAGGTCAACAAGCGCTTCACCCTCGGCAGCCTCAATCCGCCGCCCCAGGCCAACGGCATGGACCTGACGGTGAAGCCCAACGGCGATGTGTACCTGTATGGCATCGAGCACCAGCGCCTGGGCAATATCCATTTCGACCGGATCCGCTGGGAGCACCTGGCCACCCATATCCGCGAAACGCCATTGGTCCGGGCGCTGTACAGCCAGCCGCTGAAGGAACTGCTGGCGCGGCTCGACGGTCTGGAACCGGTACACGCCATCCTGCGCAAGGCGAACAACCCGTACTGGCTGGTGAGGGAGCTGGCCCACCACGATGGCCTTCTGGAACGCATGGTGCCCGCATGATCGACTCCCATAGCCACACGTTCTACTCCAAGCACGCCGTGGGCACCGTGGATGAACTGGTGCGCGCCTCCATTGCTGCCGGGGTGAAGATCCTTACCATCACCGACCATGCGCCGTTCACGGTTGACCGCGACAACCGCTTGCTGGAGTCCGAACTGGACCGCTATTTCGCCGATATCGAGCGGGCGCGCCAGGCTTACCAGGGGCAGATCCGCATCCTGCGCGGCCTGGAGTTCGACCATATGCCGGGTGCGCAGGCCTATAACCGCGGCCTGCTGGATCGCTACGACCTGGACTTCGCCATCGGCTCGATCCACTACGTCGAGTTGCCCGGAGAGCCTTTGGCCAAGGTCTGGGAATTGCCACGGCTGGCCGGCAAGGCCTTTCTCGACCGCTATTTCGCGCACTTGCACGAGCTGCTGGAATGCGGGCTATTCGATGCCGTGGGGCATGCCGACACGCTTCTGCGTGCAGTGCCCGAGGACGAGGTGCAGCGCCGCATGGAGCCGTTGCTGCCGCTGTTCGCCAGGCATGGCGTGGCCTATGAGCTGAATGCCTCGGGCCTGCGCAAGTCCAGCCTGGCGCCGGGTTCGAGCACGGAGGTGCAGGGTGTGTGGAACTACCCGTCACGTGGGATCCTACCGCAACTGATTGCCAGCGGCGCAGCCTTCACCATTGGCTCCGATGCCCATGATCCGGCAGACGCCGGGGCTGGTATCCGCCCATTGCTGGATGAACTGCGGCCCCTGGGGCTGGAGCGCGTCTGTTATTTCGAAGGGCGGCGACGCATCGACCTGCCCCTGGATTTTTTCAACCCGGCGCCTGCCACCGGAACAAGGACTGTCCTGTGACTCATCCCGTAAACGACTGGAAAACCTTCGCAGCCGCGCCAGCCCGCGAAAAACTGGCGCGTTACGAAGAAGCCCTGGTCTGGCCCAGCCCGCATGATGTCAATGGCGGCTTGCGGGCCTTCGCCAGCGACTTGCTGGAGCAGGGCCTGATCGATATGGACGGCTATGTCGCGGTGTTCGGCGGCCATGCCCTGAACTACCTGGGTCCTGATAGCGCGGGTGGCTTCCGGCACATGGCCAGCGGCGAGGATGCGGCGCCGCTGGCGGCCATCTACAGCCGTGCCAAGTACGGCAGCCTGGCCGATATCCGCCACCTGGCCGACCTGCTGATCGACTACCTGACGCAGCAGCTTGACGACCCTGGCTCGCATTGGTCACGGCTGTTCCACCAGGCACGGGCCGAGGATGAAAACGTGGTGTTGATGACCACCGGCTGGCGCAATGTGCCGTCCACGGCCAACGTGCTCTACGACCTGGTGGTGGAGGAGATCAACCTGCAGTTGGCGCACCGGGACTTGCCCACCGTGATCAACGTCAAGTTGCCGCGCATCGCGCCGCCCTGCGAGAACTACGCGAGCCTGAGCACCGAGGAGCGCGAGCGGGTCAACCTGGTGCAGGACCATGTGATCCCGGCGGAGAATTTCTACCGCTGGAGCGGGGTGCATGTGATCTTCGGCGACGATGTACTGGTGACGGGCTCGACCGCCGACAAGGTCCTGCGCGAATCCCTGCTGGCCGGCGCCCGCTCTTTCCAGGCGCTGTACCCGGTGGCCATCGACCCGCGTGTCGCCCTGCGCGACGCCACCGTCGAGGAGCGCCTGAACATGCAGGTCATCAGCCGTTGCCTGGATGACAACCTGGTCCGCCTGCTGGGCAACCCGGACTACCAGCCGATCCTGCGCACCCTGCGCTTGCTGTTCTCGGCCAGCAACTACCCGCAGTTGCCGGCGTTCCTGCCAAGGGTGCCGGTTGGCGCCTGGCTGCGCCTGTACAAGGCCGCGCTGGGCAACGAGTTCCTGCGCCAGGCCGAGTGCCGGCCATCGTTGCTGTTGCTGCGGCACTATCTCACCGAAGCGGGCGCGTTGGACGCCAACGGCATGTCATGTCGTTGAACTACGTCAGCTATTGGGAAACAGCCGTCGGGCAGTGCATGCCGCCGTGGATCGCGCTGGCCCTGGTGTCCCTTCGACGCGCGTTGGGCGAGCGCTTCACCTTGCTGAACCCGGACAGCGTTCAGCAACGGGTCGACCCGGCGATCCTGTCTCGCACCTGGGGCTTCGAGCCGCTGGCCTTCAGCATGGACAAGGGCATCGAGGCCATCGTGGCGAAAAGCGACTTCATCCGCATGGCTTATGTGCATGAACACGGTGGTGTGTGGATCGATGCCGACAGCCTGCTGTTGCGCGATCCCACCCCGGTTTTGTTCCCTCGCGGCCTGGGCAGGCGCCTGCACTGGCACAGCGAATGCCTGTTCGCTGCGCGACCGGGCAATCCGCTGCTGGCCGAGGCGCTGGGTGCCGGGCTGGCGCGGCAGATCCACGCCTGGGGCAATCCGGGCGGGATCAAGGACATCGTTGCCCGGCATCCGCAGGCGCTGGTGCCGATTCCTGCAAGCCTGTTCGATCCGGGATACCGGCCGCTGTACAACTTCGCCGGGTGCGAAGTAATGCGGCGCACGGACATCGCAGTGGAAGACTTCCTGCGCCGGGATGTGAGTGCGCTCAAGCTTTACAACACCTGGTTCAAGCGCACGGCGGTGAAGGAGCAGTCAGTGGAGGAGTTTCTCGATGGCGGGACCCTGCTGGCCCGGTTGTTCCTGCATATCGAGAAGGACCGTGGTTATTGGTTGGGAGAGAGCGAGGGGCTGGGGTAATGGTCACCTGGGGCATTATCGCAGCCAGGCTGCCGAGTACCTCGGCATCGCTGAACGCATTCATGTCCTTGCGTCCGCTACGCTGGTAATGTCCGGGGTCCTGGCGGCTGAAGACCACCCGGACCAAAGGCGACCCGGGTGGCAACCACGGATTGAAGGCATCTCCCGTCAACGGATAGATCGCCACCAGCGGCACCTGCAGGCCCACCGCAATGTGCACGATCGCAGTATCGACGCTCACGACTGCGAGCGCCTGCTGGATCGCGCCGGCGACAAGCTGCGGGGTATCGAGTTCGATCATTGCCCGTACCCTGCAGCACGCGACGGCATCAGCCAACCGCGCCGCCTCGGTACGGGTTTGCGGACTGCACAGGATGCCGATGGCAACGTCCGGCCAGGCGTCGGCCAGGGCTCGTGCCAGCGCCAGCGCCCTGTCGAAGCCGAGGCTCTTGTCTGCACGGCTGGCATAGGGATTGAACAACACCCGCACACTACCGTCATCAACCGGCCGCTTTGGCAGCGGCACGACGTAGCGCCGGTCGATCCCGCAAGCACCCAGGTCGGCCAGGACCCGGGCGAAACGCTCGGCTACCGGCAACTGCGCAGTGGCGCTACCCAGCTTGCGGTTGACGCAACGCAGCGGGTCATCCAGCGAGTAGACCCGGACCGGTTGCAGCAGGCGGATGAACAGCAGCTCCGCCGGCTGGATACGTTCGACCAGGTGCACAAGGGCATCCACGGGGCCGAGTTCCCGCGCCAGGGCCACAAGTCGCCTGAGCGAGGGCTTTGCCTCTATCGTGATGACTCGCTCGACGCCGAGATCGATGCGGTGCAGATCCACCAGTTCCGCCACCGTCAGCACCGTGACACGTGCCCCCAGCTTGCGTGCCTCGCGGAAGAAGAACGACGAGACGATGGCATCGCCCAGCTTGGCATCCCAGCGCGGAACCACGATGTGCAAGGGCTGGCGCATCTCGCGCCGGGGCAGGCTGCGGTCGGCGACAACGCGCAGCAGCCAGCGGGCAAGGTTCTTGCGGGTGCTTGAGGTGAAGTGCATGGATGCGGACTCAAGGAACAGGCCCGCGATGGTAGTGATTGCCCATCCTCGTTACCAGCCTGCAATCTCCCGGGCGTTGACCAGCGGTACCCTGTCACGCCACGGCTGTACACGCTCCAACTGCGCCGCCAGCCCCAGCAATGTCCCTTCCTCGGCAAAGCGCCCGGCAAAATGCGCCCCGATCGGCAATCCTTCCGGCGTCCAGTACAGCGGCACCGACATCGCCGGCTGGCCGCTGGCATTGAACAGCGCGGTGAACGGCGAATAGCTGTGGAAGTCATCGATCAAGGTGGCGAGATCGAGGCTGTCGTCGAAGCGGTCGAGACTGCCGATCAGCGGCGGCTCGCGGGTCAAGGTCGGCGTCAGGATCAGGTCGTAGTCCTGCAGAAAGCCGGCAAGCTGCCGCCCCAGCGCATGAATCCCTGCCACCGCCGCCGAATACTGCGCACCACTGATCCCGCCTTTTTCCCGCAGGATGATCCGCGTTCGCGGCTCCAGTTCTTCCAGCGCCACGGGCCGGCCGCGCAGCTCACCCAGCAGGTCGACATAGCTGCGGGTACTGGCCCCGATCACATCGAACACCTGGTCGAGAAACGCCAGGGGCTGCACCGGCAACTGCGCCGGTTCGACCCTATGGCCGAGTGATTCGCACAAGCGCGCGGCATGCCGTACCGCCGCCAGGGCTTGCGGGCTGCTGGTCCAGGGTGCCAGGTGCTCCACCAGGGCGATGCGCAACGGCCGCAGCGGCTGGTGCAGGGTGTCGACGAAGGGCATGTCCTGCCAGGGCGCGGCATAAGGCGCGCCGAGATCCGCGCCGGCGGTGATATCCAGCAAGGCGGCGCTGTCGCGCACCGACAGGGTGATCGCATGGGGTGTGCCCATCCCGGCCCAGCCTTCACCCACCAGCGGACCGCTGGGCATGCGCCCGCGACTGGGCTTGAGCCCGAACACGCCGCAGCAGGAGGCCGGCACGCGCAACGAGCCGCCGCCATCGTTGCCATGGGCGAAGGGCACCACCCGCGCCGCGACCAGCGCTGCCGCACCGCCACTGGAGCCGCCGGCGCTGCGCCGGGTATCCCACGGATTGCGGGTGGCGCCGAAACGGGTCGATTCGGTGGTGTAGGACGTGCCGAACTCTGGCGAGGTGCTGGTCCCGATAAACTGGCAACCGGCCTCGCGCAGGCGGCCGACCAGCGCATCGTCGAGACCCGGGCGCGCTTCGCCCAGCGCCAGGGAGCCGTTGCTCATCCGCGCCTCGCGCAGGGGCGAGAACAGGTCCTTGACCAGGGTCGGCACGCCAGAGAACGCTCCGTCCACGGGGGCTGCGCAGCGGGCGCTGTCATAGAGCCTTTCGGCGACAGCGTTGAGTTGCGGTTCGACCTGTTCGAGGCGGGCTATGGCAGCCTCCAGCAGTTCCTCGCGGCTGATCTCTCGATCATGGATCAGACCGGCCAGGCCGGTGGCGTCGTGTTGGTCCATCAGGGCTTGAATGTCGTGCATGGTGATGTCCGGATCATTGGGCAGTTGAGGAAGCGTCGGAGCGGGTCAGGGTTGCGCCAAGGCCCCAGGCCAGGGCGCCGGCAAGACTGGCGAAGGCCAGCCAGTGAAGGGCGCCGCGCAGATCGGCACCGAGGGCCATGACCAGCAGCGGACTGGCGAACTGGCCCAGATAAAGGCAGGCGGTGAAGCCGCCAAGGCCGCGGCCCCGGGCTCGAGCGCTGAGGGCGTTCATTACCGGCGCCATGGCATTGGGCACCAGCAGGCCAGCACCGACCCCGTGGATCAGCACGGCCCAGAGCACGTCGGCGTAACTGCGTGCAGCGCCCAGCCACCACAGGCCGGCGGCCAGCAGGACGAGTAGCAGGGCATTGCCGCCGCGAATGCCCAGGTAGCTGCGCACCAGCGGCCACAGCAGCGAACCGGCCAGGCTGGCCAGCAGCCCCAGCCCGGCAGCCAGGCCGATCAGGGTGCTGGAGTTGACGCCGATGCTCACCAGCAAGGCTGGTGCCTGCACCGGTACGATGAAGTTCAGCGCCATGCCGAAAAAGATCAGCAGGTAGCCCAGGGCTATGCTGGGGATGGCGCTGCGCGCCGGATCGTCCGGCCCGGCGTGCGCCTGTCGCTGCGGCTCCCACAACCAGCGCAGCATCGCCGGGACCAGCAGCAGCGGCAGCAGGTAGAGATAGAAGGGCGTGCGCCAGCCATGCTCGCCCGCCGCGCCGCCGATCACGAAGAACAGCGCGCCGACCAGGCCGATGCTGACCACCTGGTAGTTGATCATGCGCAGGCGCTGTTCACCCTTCCAGTAATCGGCGATCAAGGCGGCGCAGCAGGTCATGATCGCCGCCTCGGCACACCCGAACAGCAGGCGGCTGGCGACGATGGAAGGCAGGTCGTCAAGCAGCGCCGGCAAGACGCCGAACAATGCATAGAGCACGGTGGCGACGATCAACAGGGCTTTGCGCCCGACCCGGTCGGCAATCCAGCCGGCCAAAGGCGCGCACAGGGCGATGGCCAGCGCCGGGCCGGTGATTGCCAGCGGAACCAGGGCTTCGGCATGGGCCGTGACCGGCCCGAATTCGGCCGCCAGCCGTGGCAGGATCGGCGCGACCATCACCGCGCCCATGATCGTCAGGCTGCTGCCGAGTACCAGTACGGTGCCTTCGCGGCCCACCCGGGGGATGTGTGCATGCATGGTCGGATCCTCAGAAACTGTGGGCTAAGCGCAGGGCGACGGTGTAGCCCTCGGCGCGGTTGACCGCGTCGAATTCCTTGTAGGCATGCAACCAGACCGGCGGCATCCCCGGCTTGAACCACCCGATTGCCGGCCCCACGGCCAGCACCCGGGCGCGGTTGCCACCGGTGAGATTTGGCGCATCGTCGTCGCTCAACTGGCGGTAGTAGTAGCCGCCGATGCCCAGGGTCCAGGGGCCGACGTGCTGACCGACGGCGAACTCATGACGGTACTCGACGCCGTTGCGGTAGTCGGTCGCGTGGTTGCGGGTGTTGATGTCCACCTCGAAGCTCGACGACAGCTCCAGGCCGGTCGGACTGATCCAGGTGGCATTGAGGATCGGCGAGAAGGTCCAGTGGTTAAGGCCCGGGGAGACCAAGCGATCCTTGTCGTAGTCGCCCGTCGGCGCCTGGATCTGCAGTTGCGCGTTGATGCCCAGGTTCGGCGCCGGGGTCCATTGCAGGATCAGCGGAATCAACTGGGCGTCGGCCTGGCGGAACACCCGGGCGTCCCGGGACAAGGTGCCGAAAGGCGTCGGTACGTCCAGCGAGGCGCTCATGCTGAAGAACGGCATTACGGCGGCGAAGCCGTAGCGGGCGCCGAACAGTTCATGCTCGGTCATGCGGCCGTAGAAGGCCCCGATCGACAGCACGTCGATGGAGAAGTCCACGGGCGCCTTGTGGCCGTCGCCATCCATCAGGCGATTGGCGGAGTAGAAGGCGGTACGCAGGCCGAAGGTGCCTGTCGGAGTGGGTGGTGGCGTGAAGCCGGCGCCGAAGTCGTAGACACCATTGGGTGTGGTGGGCGAGCCGTTTTCCACGGCCATGGCGCTGCTGCTAAGGCACAGCGCGAGCAGCGCTGTGGTCGGTCTGGTGAACATGATGATCCCCGGTCGTTGGCGTTGTTGTGCCTCGATGCTGGGGCCGGGGACCGCTGGCGGGTTATCCGGAATCGGCACAACCGCGGTTGCGCCGGCGGGTTTCCGAAGGCAGCTCGCCGAACAACTGGCGATAGTCGCTGGCGAAGCGGCTCAGGTGCCAGAAACCCCAGTGGGCAGCGACGTCCTGTACCGGTGCAGGGTGGTCTTCGAGCAGGGCGCGGTGCACGGCATTGAGGCGCAGGGCGCGCAGATAGGCGAGGGGATTGATACCGAGGGTTTCCTGGAAGCAGTACTGCAGTTTGCGCCGGCTGGCGCCGATACGGTTGCACAGTTCGACGATGGAGGGTGGATTGTCCGGCGTGGCCAGCAGCACCTCGCGGGCGCGGTCGACCATGCGCTTGCGGGCGCTCGGCGGCAGGGGCTGGACAGCGTCCTGGTCGACGAGGTCGAGCAGGTGCATCAGCACGGTATCGCGGATGCCGTCGCGGATGGCCTGGTGCCCCAGCAATGACGCCTGCAGGGCGTTTTCGGCGAACAGCCCCTGGAACAGCTCGATAAGGCCCGTCTGGCTGCCACCTTCCTGCAGGCGGTAGCAGCGTGGCAGGGCATCCAGGTCGAAGCTGTGCCGTTGCTGGTGCAGCGTCTGTTCAAGCAGCGTTTCGTCGATGCTGACGCTGAGCAGGTCGAGCCCGGCCGGGGCACGCAGTTCGGGCAGGTTCTGTCCGCGTGCCACCAGCAGGTTCTGGCCGCTGATGGCATGGCCGGCGCAGTGGAAATCTCCGGAGTGGGCATCGAGGGGCATGCTGAAACTGACCGCTCCGGGCCAGGTCGAGCCGTTCTTGACCATGGCCTGGTTGGCCCGGTCGCGGACCAGTTGCATACGGTCCAGGCGCAGCTCGCTCAGTTGGCCGGCGAAACGCCCGGGGGTGAGCTGGTCATAGCGCAACTGCCAACCGGCCAGACGCTTGGCGTGCTCCTCGATATCCAGGGTCTGGTGGTGCAGAACGCTGCTGGGCATTTCGGTAACCGTTTTGCGGGAAAGTGCTGATGAAGCAAGTTTTGCTCCGTCGCCGGTTACCGGAAGCAGGGTTTGCCGAAATCGGATAGTGAATGCACCGAGGAACCTTGTGGGAGCTGGCTTGCCAGCGATTTGGCCGGCATTGACCAGTATGTTGTCAGGTCTGGCCTCATCGCTGGCAAGCCAGCTCCCACAGGGTTGGACGTCAACCTTCAGACCTTGAACTGCGCCACCATCGCGTTCAGTTCCACCGCCAGCCGCGACAGGTCCTGTGCTGCGGCACTGGTCTGGTTGGCCCCGGCCGAGGTTTGCATCGACAGGTCGCGGATATTGACCAGGTTGCGGTCCACTTCCCGGGCCACCTGGGCCTGTTCCTCGGACGCGCTGGCGATCACCAGGTTGCGCTGGTTGATCGAGGCGATGGCCTCGGCGATCAGTTCCAGTGCCTCGCCGGCGGCCTGGGCGATGTCCAGGGTGCCACTGGCTCGTCCCTGACTGCTGCGCATGGCACCGACCGCACGTTCGGTGCCGCTTTGGATGTCGGCGATCATCTGTTCGATCTCGCCGGTGGACTCCTGGGTGCGGTGCGCCAACGCTCGTACCTCATCCGCGACCACGGCGAAGCCGCGGCCTGCTTCGCCGGCGCGGGCAGCCTCGATGGCGGCGTTGAGGGCGAGCAGATTGGTTTGCCCGGCAATGGAACCGATCACATCCAGCACCCGGCTGATTTCATTGGCGCTGGCCGCCAGTTGTTCGATGTCGCCCGCCGTGCTGGTCACTTCGCTGACCAGTGCGCGGATCGATTGCAAGGCCTGGTTGACCTGGTCGCGCCCGTCGCGGGTGGTCTGGTCGGCGCCCTTGGACGCATCGGCGGTGCTCACCGCATTGTTCGCCACTTCCTCCACGGCGGCGGTCATCTGGTTGACCGCAGTGGCGGCCTGTTCGATTTCCGCGCTCTGTTGATGCAGGCCACGGCTGGTGTCCTCGGTAACCGAATGCAGCTCTTCCGAGGCCGACGCGAGTTGGTCGGATGAGGCGCTGATGCGTGCCAGGGTCGAGCGCAGGCTGGTTTGCATGCGGCCCAGGGCACCCAGCAGCAGCGCCGGCTCGTCCTTGCCCACGACCTGGATGTCCTTGGTCAGGTCGCCGGTCGCGACCCGTTCGGCCACAGCCACGGCGTCGGCCAGGGGCACGACGATGCTGCGCGTCAGCAAGGTGGCGATGGCGGCCAGGGCGAGCATGATCACCACCAGGACCAGGGTGATCAGCAGGAAGGATTCCTCGGCGGCATCGGCGCTGCGTTGGGCTGCCTGATCGGCACCGTCGACGTTGTATTTGACCAGTTCGCGCAGGCTGCCTTGCATGGCGTCGGTGGCGTCGGCCAAGGGGCCGTTGATCAATTGCCGGGCATTGTCCATGCGGTTGTTGATCACCGCATCGGTCACGCTGGCCTGGATGCTGTTGTAGCGCTCGCGGGCGCTCATGAAGGTATCGAACAGCGTGCGATCCCTAGCTTCGAAAATGGTCTTTTCATAGTCGTCCAGCGGCTTTTGCAAGGCCTGGTTGAGCTGCTCGGCGCGCTGGAGGGTCGCCGCGCGGATCTGCGGCTGGTCTTCGAGCAGGCTGCGCATGGTGATGGCGCGGATACGGTTCAGGTCGGTGCCGACCTGGCCCATGGCGACCACCGAGGGCAGCCAGGTTTCGCGGATCTCCGAAGAGGCCTTGTCCATCTGCCGGGTCTCGTACAACGACACCAGGCCGAGGGCCAGAACCAACAGGCCGAGCAGGGTGAACATGCTGGCGGCCCGCTTGCCGATTTTCATTTGCCTGAACTGCATGGGTACTCCTTGGGAAAAAGCTGGCAGTCACCGGACGACCGCCAGGTCACGCAGCGTCGGACCTTGTCGTGACGGACCGATGCGCTGGCGCCTTTCTTCGATGATGTCAGTTAGACATCGTTCCCCAAGGTTACCCCTTATTGATGAATGAATGTTTCAAATGAGTGATTCGATTCAGCCCCTTACGCCAGGGCCCTAGCGCTATTCCCTAGGGCACGGCGTGAACACTCAGGCCAGGCGCTCGAAGCGGTAGGGCGCCGGATCGATGATCGGGGTATTTCCGGACACCAGGTCGGCCGCAAGATGGCCCGCAGCGGGCGAAGTACCGAAACCATGGCCTGAGAAACCGGTGGCCAGGGTCAGGCCGGGAATGGCCGTGACCGGGCCGATCACCGGATTTGAATCCGGGGTGACATCGATGGTGCCGGCCCAGCTCTGGGCGACCCGCGCCTGTTCGAACACCGGCCAGGCGGCGCGCAGGTTGCGCAGGGCATCGCCATTGAGCGTTTCATTGGCCGCCGGATCCTGCACCCGGACCTTTTCGAAAGGGCTGACCTCGCCAGCTTTCCAGTGTCGGGCCAGCTTCAGGTCATCGAGGAAATACTTGCCCAGGGAAATCTTCAGGAAATCGCGCTGGGCCTTGAGCTGTGGCAGGTAGCGCCGGCCCAGCAGCAGGTGGTCGAGGGTGAGGAAGGCGTCCAGCTTGCCGCGTTGGGTGATGATGAATCCACCGTCCTTGTGCTTGCGGAAGGAGAAGTCCGGGGCGCCGACGGCGATCCCGGTGGGGCCTTCCATAGGTTCGGTACGCAGCACCGAGCAGGTCAACGGCAAGGTCGGCAGGTCTACGCCATGGTTGCCGAGAAAACGCCGCGACCATAGGCCACCGGCCAGCAAAACCTGGTCGCAACGGATTTCGCCGCGCTCGGTCAGCACACCGCTGACCCTGCCGGCCGAGGTGACCAGGCTGCGCACCGCACAGTGCTCGACGATGACCGCGCCCTTGGCCATCGCCGCCCTGGCGATGGCGCTGGAGGCCAGGGTCGGTTCGGCGCGGGCGTCGGACGCGGTGAAGATCCCGCCGGCCCAGTTGCCCTTGCCGCCAGGCACCATCTCGGCGATTTCCCGACTGCCGAGCAGGCGGCTGTCGAGATCCAGGTGCGCGACGGTCTTCAGCCAGTTGGCATGCATGGCCATCTGCGCCTCGTTGCGCGCGATGAACATGATGCCGGCTTGACGGTAGCCCACGTCGGCACCGACCCGTTCCGGCATCCCTGTCCACAGGCGATCTGCGGCCAGGGCCAGCGGGATGTCATCGGCATGGCGGCTGGTCTTGCGCACCCAGCCGAGGTTGCGCGACGACTGCTCGCCGGCGATCCGGCCTTTTTCCACGACCACTACCGGGATTCCGCGCTCGGCGAGGGTCAGGGCGGCGGTCAGGCCGATGATGCCGGCGCCGATGATCACCACGCCGGTAGCGGCGGGCAGTTGCTGGCTGGTTTGTACGGGGTCGATGCTGGGCGACATGGGCGAGGCTCTATAGAGGACGTTACTGGCCGAGATTGATCTGCACGACTTCGGCTTGCGAGGCGCCGCGATAGGCGGTGACCTCCAGCTCCACCTTGTAGACCGTGGAGCCCAGGGGAGGGCAGGTCGCGGTGCAGGCCGGGTCGATACCGCGGAACCGGGTACCGATGTAGTCCATGACCCTGGGCACGTCGGCCGGGTCCTGGATGAACACGCGGGAGCAGACCACGTCGGCAAGGGTCGCATCGACTGCGGCCAGGGCCCGCTCGATGTTGTCGAAGACCTGTTCGGCCTGCTCGATCACGTCTTCCGGAATCAGCTTGGTGTCCGGGTTGCGCCCGGCGGTATTGGACACATGGATCCAGTTATCGACGGCAACCAGCCGCGAGTAGCTGGCCTTTTCCTCGAAGATGGAGCCGCTTTTGACTTTGATGATGCGGGTCATGGGGAAATCCTCGTTATCAGGGAAGGGGTATCAGCGCAGGACCGGTTCGTCCCACAGGTTGAGCTTCACGCCAATGCCAAGCTCCACGGCCTTGCGGTACACCACGGTGCCCCAGGCCAGGTCCTCGACCGGCATGCCGCCAACCGACATCAGGATGATTTCCTCGTCATTCAGGCGGCCCGGGGCGTCGCCGGCGACGATCTTGCCGATGTCTTCCACTTGCCCGGCCTGCAGCGAGCCCTCGGCGATCATGTCCATGAAGCGCACGCCCACCAGCGGCACATGGTTGTGTGCAGGCTTGGGCAGTTCCTCGAACCAGGCCTCGTACAGGCCGGTGTTGTCCACCACCTTGCGGATGTCGTCCTGCTCCATGCCGGCATCGATGCTGCACGGCGCCGGCATGGCCAGGAAGGCGCCGGGCTTGACCCACTCGCGGCGGACCAGCGGGTAGGTGCTCGGGTCGCCGACTTCGCCGGTGCTGCAGTAGGTGACCAGGTCGGAATCGCGCACCACCTCTTCCAGGCTGTCGACGATGCGAATGGTGGTGATCTGCGGGTAGGTCTGCTCGACCCAGGTGATGAAGCTGTCAAGGCTGCGCTGGCCGCGGCCCTTGATCTTGATGGTGTCCACCTGCGGGCAGGCGGCCATGAACGCGGCGACGGTGGTCTTGCCCATCACGCCGGGGCCGAGCAGGCCGATGACCCTGGAATCCTTGCGCGCCAGGTGGCGTGCGCCGACGCCCGGGATCGCCCCGGTGCGGTAGGCCGAGAGCAGGTTGGCCGACATGTAGGCCAGCGGCGCGCCGCTGTCGGCATCGTTGAGGGTGAACATCAGGATCGAACGGGGCAGGCCCTTTTCGCGGTTGGCGATGTTCGAGCCATACCATTTGCAGCCGGAGGTGCGGAAGTTGCCGCCGAGGTAGGCAGGCATGGCCATCATGCGCCGGTCGGCGGTGGGCTTGGGCATGTCCGGGAAGGGCGAATGCTCCGGGAAGGTGATCATCGCCCCGTGGGAATCGTTGTTCGGCCCGGCCATACGGTAATCGCCCCGATACAGCAGCCCGAACATTTCCTCCATGGTGTCGACGCAGGCCGGCATATCGGTAACGCCGGCGCGGATCATGTCCTGCTCGGAAAGGTAGATGAAGTCGATTTTCGTAGTCATGGCACGATCTCGTGTACGGCGGGTGTTGTTCTGGTTGTCGGCGAGGACAGGTGAAGGGCTCTGCGCCGCCGGTATGGCGTGCGGAGCAATGGAGGGAAGTGTTGCTAACGATCGGTAGGCAAGTCTTGAGCCTGCGTGTCAGCGGGTTTGACTGTGCGTGACATGGGGGAGGTGTGGCGGCGCAGCTCAGTACACTGTGGGAGCTGGCTTGCCAGCGATGAGGTCCTGAAAGCCAATGCACGATCTCCAGTGCTACTCTGCCCACCAAGCCACCCATGGAGCCCCCATGCCCAAACCCTGGCAAGGCCAGCTCTGGCTGGCCACCGACTACTGCCTGATCGCCGGCAGCGCAGGCGAGACCGGCGTCCATGCCCACTACCCGCACCAACTGCTGATCGCCCGCAGCTGCGAAGTCGAGGCCCTGATTGACGGTGTCCCTGCGCGCGGCCCGGTGCTGTCCATCACCTCGGGCCAGCCCCATGCAATCATTGCGACCGGCCAGCCCACCCTGACCCTCTACGCCGAGCCACTGGCCTTCGACCTGCCCGAATTGCGTCAGCTCTGTAGGCAAACCGGGCCGGACGCCGAACGTTTGATCGCAGCACTAGCCACGTTGCCACGCCGCCCCTTGCAGCCGCGCCTGGCCAAGGCCCTGCTGCGCATTCGCCAACTTGATGCCGATGCGTTGCCAGCCGCCGAGATCGCCCGGGAAGCGGCGCTGTCCCTCAGCCAGCTGGAACGCCTGTTCACCGGCGAACTGGGTTTGTCGGTACGTCGCCTGGTGCTCTGGCAACGCCTGCGCTTCGCCCTGCAACTCGCGCTGTCGGGCTACAGCCTGACCGATGCCGGGGCTACCGCCGGTTTCGCCGACTCCGCCCATCTTTCCCGCAGCATTCGCCAGCACTTCGGTATCCGCGCTGATCGCAACCTGCGTCACTTAACGCTCCGCGTAATCGGCTAGCGCATCGCGCAGGCCCGCCGGCAACACGGCCGGCGGATGGCTGGCCTGGGTAGCGCTGAACGGCTGACGCAACTGTGCAGCGTAGCCCGACGGGTAATCCGGCTGATCTCCGATGCCCAGGTCGTCGTCCGCCAGCTCATAGTCCGGCAGGTAGAGTGCCGTCCCCAGCAGCCGATCCCAGAACGCAAAGAACAGGGCGAAATTCACATCGCCATGATGGCCGTATTTCAGATGATGCAGGCGATGCAGCGGCGCCCAGGCGAATACATGACGCAACACGCCCAGGCGCATGTCCACGTTGCTGTGCTGCAACAGCAACTGGATGGCAATGCTGAACGCCAGCAGTGCCGTGACGTCCTGGGGCATGCCGCAGAGCAGCAGGGGCAGGGTGCCGCCCAGGGCCTCCAGCAACTGGTGCAGCGGATGTTTCATCAAGCCATTGAAGCCGTACATGCGGGCGACGCTGTGATGCACTGCATGCAGCCGCCATAACAGCGCCGAACGATGGCTGGCGTAATGGACCAGGGTGATGCCGAGATCGGCAATCGGGATCGCCAGCAGCAATTGCAGGCCCAGCGGCCAATGCGTGGGCCAGATGCCGAGATCGGGGAGCCAGGGAGCGATCAGCGGAATCGCCGCGATGCTGAGGACATTCAAGGATTCATTGACGCTGGCATGGAGCACGTCGCGCAGGCGGTCGCCATGGTCGCGGTTCCATCGGTCGCGGTAAGGCCAGCGCCATTCGCAGAAGGCGCTGATGCCGATCGCCACCAGCAGCAGCGGTAGCAGCCAGACGAAGCCGCCGCTCATGGTGACGATGATCACGGCGGCGCAGATGAACACGAAGAAAAACAGCGGGGCGTAGATAAAGCGCATTTCGCGGCTCCAGAGCAGTGGGAGCCGCGAGTGTTGTGCAGCGATGAGCGTGGACGCTTGTAAAAACAGCGCATCTCGCCGGACGGGCTGCAGGACACGCAGGTACACCCTTTGCGCGCTTCGGCACGACCAAAAACACTCTGACATCTGATAATTCGTGATTATTTGATCTTTAATTTGAAAAATTCATAATTTACAAATTGACCAAATTAGTATGTAAGTACATGATACGTACCACATTATGAAATCGCAGGAAAATGCAATATGGCGCGTGGTGGTATCAACAAGGCGGTAGTGCACAAGGCTCGCCAGGCGATCCTTGCCCGGGGAGAGCACCCGAGCATCGATGCGGTGCGCATTGAACTGGGAAATACCGGTTCGAAAACCACCATTCATCGGTACCTGAAGGAACTGGACATCCAGAAGCCGCCCGCCACCACCAGCGTGCCGGACCTGAGCGAGTCCATCAGCGGGCTGGTGCGCCAACTGGCCGAGCAACTCAAAGAAGAAAGCGATGCGAAGATCGATGAGGCGCAGAAATCTTTCGATGTAGAAACCACAGCGCTCAAGGCGCAGTTGCAGGAAAGCCAGCAGGCACTGGCTGCGGCGCAGCAGCAGTTGCAGATCCAGGGCGCGGCGCTGGCGGCCGAGTCCGCCGAACTGGCGACCACGCGCAGCACCTTGCAGAGCGAGCACACGCGCAATGCCACGCTAAGCCAGGCGGTGGGCGAGTTGAACGTGCGCCTGGCCGACAAGGACGAACAGATCGCTTCGCTGGAAGACAAGCATCAGCATGCGCGTGATGCCCTTGAACATTACCGCAGCGCCAGTCGCGAACAACGCGAGCAGGATCAGCGCCGCCACGAAGCCCAGGTGCAGCAGTTGCAGGTCGAGCTGCGCCAATTGCAGCAGACGCTGATCGTCAAGCAGGACGAAACCACTCGGCTTAACCGTGACAACGAACGCTTGCTGGTGGAGGCGCGCCATATCCAGCGCGAAATCCAGCAGCTCAAGGACCAGTGTGAACAGCAGGTGCTCGAAACCCGCACCCTGAGCGCCAACCTGGCCCAGTCCCAGGGCGCCCGGGACGAATTGCAGCGGCAGATGCAGGATCAGGCGGTGCAACTGGTACAGGTCGACGCCGAACGGCTGCAATTGGCCAGCCAGGTGAAGGACCTGCAAGCCGGCATCGAAGCACTGCGTGCGACGCAGCAGCAATCTACCCAGGCGTAACGGCTACAGGCGCTTGACCATGGCGCAGCGCCCCGGCAGCCCGAGCGCGTGCTCATGCTGCAACTGCTGGCGAAGAAAGTCGCTGGTTTGATGCGCGCCCACGCGTTCGAAGCCCAACCGGGCATAGAAGGGTGCATTCCAGGGCACGTCGGCAAAGGTGGTCAGGGTCAAGGCCTGGAAGCCTGCGGCGGCGGCCTTATCCTGGACGTGCGTGATCAGCTCACGCCCCAAGCCTCGTCCCTGGCTGCTTCGGGCAACCGACAGTTCCTCGATATGAAGCGCGTGCCCCTGCGCGCTCGCACACAGGAAGCCCTCGGGGCGATCCTCATCATCCACCGCCACCCAGTGCAGGCCATTGGCGATAAAGGCCAGGTGCTGCTCGACGCCGAGCACCTCATGGCTGGCCAGCCAGGCGAGGTGGGCGATCGCAGCGAACGACTGTGCCGCCGAGCGCTCTATGGCGGGAAGCACCACGGCATCGTCGGGACGGGCAGGGCGAATGGTCATCAACCGGCCTTGCGCAGAGTGAAGTTGATCCGGCGCGACCCCAGCACCGGGTGAGTGCCGTCCTTCAGTGGAAGGATTCCATGGAAGCGCAGGCGGTCTTCACCGCCCCAGACCAGCACATCGCCGTGTTGCAGGCCGACTTTCTGGGTGCGCTCGGCCCGTTCATGACCGCCGAGGAGAAAGGTAGCGGGCAGGCCGAGGGATACCGAAACGATTGGCTGGCTGAAGTCACGTTCATTGCGGTCCTGGTGCAGGGTCAGGCGATTGCCTGGCAGGTAGCTGTTGATCAGGCAGGCGTCCGGGATGAAATCGGCAAAGCCGGCTGCCTGCGCAGCGGCCTGGGCCAGGTCGATGAATACGGGTGGCAGCGCTGGCCAGGGCTGGCCGCTGAGCGGGTCTACGGGGCTGTAGCGGTAGCCCCGCTGATCGCTGATCCAGCCCAGCTCGCCGCAGTTGGTTACGCGCACGGCGATGGTCCGGCCGCCAGGCGTGATCATGTTGCGAAATGGGGCAGCGAGGACGATCTGGCGCAAGGCAGGCAGCAGGAGTTCGACCCGGTCAAGGGCGAAACCCGGCAACAGGGCGACCTGCTGGCCGAGCCATTGCGGTGCGCTTGTTGGCGCTGGGGTGAAGAGGTCGATTTGCATGAGGGCATGTTACCCGGGTTCTTGTACCGATGCCGACTCCGGGCGGTGTTCCAGCAGAAAGTCCCCCAGCCTCTGCACTGCAGGCTCCCAGGCACTGCCTTGCGGCCACACCAGGTAATAGCCGTCCCCGGTTGCCACCGCCTGCTTGAACGGCAGCGCCAGGCGCCCGTCGCGTACATGCCGGCCAACTAGCGCCAGGTCCCCGATCGATATGCCATGCCCGGCCATTGCCGCCCCCATGCCCTGGTCCAGGGTATCGAAACAGATACCGCGGTCCAGCTGCACCTGCGCGCCCAGGCCGGCGCCCTGCAGCCAGCGATGCCAGTCACGTCGATCTGCCGAGGGATGCACCAGCGGCGATTCGCCCAGATGCGCGGCGTCCCACGCCCGATCCCCCAGCAGAGAGGGTGAACAGATGGGAATCAGCCACTCCTCGAACAGCAAGCGGCATTTCACCCGTTCGCCGAAACGGCCGTCTCCCAGCAATACCGCGCAATCGTAGGGCTCGCCGGAAAAGTCCACGCTGTCCTGATCCATCCACACACTGGCGAGCTGCACACTGATCGGCTCCGGCTCCTGGCGAAAAAGCGCCAGGCAGTCCAGCAACCAGTGCATGGTCAGTGTCGAGGGAGCTTTGAGGCGCAGTTGCCGGGCGCCGTCGCGAAACGGCTGGCAGGCTTGCTCGATCAGGCCGAAACCGGCATTGAGCTGCCTTGCCAGGCTTTGCCCGACATCGGTCAGGCGCAAGCGTGGCCCTTGGCGTTCGAACAGACGACAGCCGAGATGGCTTTCCAGGCTGCGGATATGCCGGCTGATCGCGCTCTGGGTCAGGGCCAGTTCGTCGGCGGCACGGGTAAAGGAGCAGGAGCGTGCCGCGACTTCGAAGGCGCGCAGGGCGTAGAGGGGAGGCAGGCGATCGGCCACTGAACAGAGTCCATCATGAGCTGGAGTCATAGTAGGCCTGCGCATTTTGCGTTTTTCAAGGGACCTTCGACTAACCAGAATGCACGCGACCAAAGGATCCGGGATATGAGATGAACACCACCTTGCTGATTGCTTATCTGGGCACCATTGTCCTGTTGATCGCGACACCCGGGCCGGTCGTGCTGCTGGTCGTGGATGCGGCCAGTCGTAGCGGGACCGCCAGTGCAATTCGTACGGCGCTCGGCGCCAATGCGGCGTCGCTGGTGCTGGTGGCGGCGGCGGCGGGCGTACTGGCGGGGGCCCTGGCGTTGAGCCCGCAGTTGTTGCAGTGGGGCGCCCTGGCGGGATGCCTGTTCATCGGCTGGCTGGGCTTCAGTGGTCTGCGCGATTGCGGGGCGGGGGAGTCAAGCCCTGCCCGGAAGGCCAATGGATGGTGCCAGGGGTTTCTGATCGGGATCTCCAACCCCAAGGACATCCTGTTCTTCGTTGCCCTGTTTCCCCAGTTCATTCCGGTGACCGGGTCCTTCGGCACCAGCATCGGCCTCCTGGCCTTGCTGTGGCTGCTTGTCGACCTGGGGATACTGGCCCTGTACATCGGCCTGATGCGTCACGCCCTGGCGCAACGCTACAGGGCGTGGGTTTCGCGCGTGTCAGCGTGGATGCTGTTGTTGCTGGCGACAGCAGGTGCGGCGTACTGGGGCCGCGTGCTGCTGGCCTGATTTCAACTGGCTGGCAGGGCCGAGGAGTGGTGGGCGCTGATCAGCCAGCGCTCACCGGTCCAGGTGTAGGCGAAGGAATAGCGCGCAGCGACCTGGGCACCGGTGCGGGCAAAGTCGAAAGTGTAGAGGCCACTGAGCAAGGCGCTGTCGCAAGCGATCCGGACATGCCGGGTATCGAGTCGGCCCTTGGGCTGGTCATTGAGAAAGTGCTCGAAGTAATCGATGCGCGCCGCACTATCGAGGCGCGGCACCGCCGATACGGTGGGCAACAGCACGGCATCGGGCGCATAGAGCGCATCGACCTGGCGTGGGTCGCCACTTTGCAGGCTGTCGTTCCATTGGTTGAACAGGGCCAGGATCTCGGCCTCGCTGGTACTCGCGCACATCGGAGCATCGGCGTGAACCTGGGTGGCGAACAAGGCGAGAAGGGGAAGGGCAAGTACGGCGCGTTTCATCGAGGGGCCTCGGCATGTGGCTGACACCCTGTGTGTCAGCACCGGCGCGCAGTCTGGCGGCGCACCGGGCCCCTGGAAATCGGAAAAATGTTTGGAATATTTGCGCCTAGCGCGTGGCCGCGGCGCTGTGGGTGTTGGCCTGTTGTAACAGAAGATTCAGTTGCGCGACCTGTTCCTGGAGGGCGTCGCGCTCCTGCTTCAGGCGCTGCAGTTCGTCACGGCGGATCGAGACGTAGAGCGTCTGGGGCGGGGCTGCCGAGATCAGGGTTTGCATAGGGCACCTCACTAATGGCTTGTCACACAACTGAAGCGTAGACGCTTGACGGGGCGGGATTCTGAATTCTTTTTTCCGCCAAGGGAACTTTTTTATTGGCCGCTGTCTCGCCGTTCGTCGTGAAACCATCGCCGCCCATGCTGGACTAACCTTGAGGACTTCTGCCTCGGACTGGAGCATCGGCACATGCAACTGGGAATCGTGGGACTGGGCCGCATGGGCGGCAACATTGCAAGGCGGCTGATGCGCAACGGTCACCAGGTGGTGGTGAACGACCGCAACCCGACGGCGATCGACGCGCTGGCGGTCGAGGGCGCACAGGGCGCGAATGATCTTCCAGCCCTGGTCGGCCATCTGGCCAGGCCCAGGGCGATCTGGGTAATGCTGCCCGCCGGCGAGCCGACCGAGCAGACCCTGGCGCAACTGGCCGACCTGCTGGACGCCGGCGATGTGCTGATCGATGGTGGCAACAGCTTCTACAAGGACGATATACGCCGCGCCAGCGAGCTGAAAAAACGTCATCTGCACTACATCGACGTGGGCACCTCGGGTGGCGTGTGGGGCCTGGAGCGCGGCTATTGCATGATGATCGGCGGCGAGCAGGCAGTGGTCGAACGCCTCGATCCGCTGTTCGCCAGCCTGGCCCCGGGAATCGGCAGCATTCCTCGCACCCGCGGTCGCAGCGGCGAACCGGGGCGCGCCGAGCAGGGCTATATCCATGCCGGCCCGGCCGGTTCCGGGCACTTCGTCAAGATGATCCACAATGGCATCGAGTACGGCTTGATGCAGGCCTACGCCGAAGGTTTCGACATCCTGCGGAGCAAGGCCAGCGAGGAATTGCCGCCAGACCAGCGCTACGAGCTGGACCTGGCGCAGATCGCCGAAGTCTGGCGGCGTGGCAGCGTGGTCACCTCATGGCTGCTGGACCTGACCGCCGACGCATTGGCGGCCGACCCGCACCTGGAGCATTACAGCGGCGCCGTGGCCGACAGTGGCGAGGGCCGCTGGACCATCGATGCAGCCGTCGAACAGGCGGTGCCGGTGCCGGTGCTGAGCAGTGCACTGTTTGCCCGTTTCCGCTCGCGCCAGCAGCAAGGTACCTATGGCGACAAGCTGTTGTCGGCCATGCGCTTCGGTTTCGGCGGCCATGTCGAGCGTCCTGAATGAACCAGTACAACGTCGAAACCGCGCCACCCTGCACCCTGTTCCTGTTCGGCGCCAGCGGCGACCTGGTCAAGCGCCTGTTGATGCCGGCCTTGTACAACCTGAGTCGCGACGGCCTGCTGGACAACAACCTGCGCATCGTCGGGGTCGATCACAACCCGGCCAGCGCCAGCGAATTCGTCCAGCGCCTGGAGGGCTTCATGCGCGAGCGCGACAAGGGCTCCGGCGAAGGCGCGCAATGCTTCGACCCGAAGCGCTGGGCGCGCCTGGCCAAGCGCATCGACTACCTGACCGGAGATTTTCTCGAGGCGGCCACCTACCAGGCCATCGGCAAGCAGATCGGCAAGTCGCGCAACGGCAATGCGATCTTCTACCTGGCCACGGCGCCGCGGTTTTTCACCGATGTGGTTCAACGTCTCGGCGACGCCGGCTTGCTCAGCGAAACCGAGGGTTTTCGCCGGGTGGTGATCGAAAAGCCGTTCGGCTCCGACCTCGCCAGCGCCGAGATGCTCAACGCCAGCCTGCTGCGCGTGATGAGCGAAAAGCAGATCTACCGGATCGATCACTACCTGGGCAAGGAGACGGTGCAGAACATCCTGGTCAGCCGTTTTTCCAACGGTCTGTTCGAGGCATTCTGGAACAACCATTACATCGATCACGTGCAGATCACTGCGGCGGAAACCGTCGGTGTCGAAGAACGCGGCGCCTTCTACGACCACACCGGAGCCTTGCGCGACATGGTGCCCAATCACCTGTTCCAGTTGCTGGCGATGGTGGCCATGGAGCCGCCGGCCGCCTTCGGCGCCGATGCGGTGCGCAGCGAAAAGGCCAAGGTCATTGGCGCAATTCGTCCCTGGTCCAAAGCCATGGCCTTGAAGAACTCGGTACGCGGTCAATACACCGAGGGCAAGCAAGGGCGCAGGAAGCTCAAGGGATATAGACAGGAGCCGCGGGTCGCGACGGACAGCCAGACCGAAACCTACGTGGCGCTGAAAGTGATGATCGACAACTGGCGCTGGGTAGGCGTGCCGTTCTACTTGCGTACCGGCAAGCGCATGAGCGTTCGCGACACCGAGATCGCCATCTGTTTCAAGCCGGCACCGTACGCGCAATTTCGCGACAGCGATGCCGAACGGCCCAAGCCCAACTACCTGAAAATCCAGATCCAGCCCAACGAAGGCATGTGGTTCGACCTGCAAGCCAAGCGTCCTGGGCCTGCCCTGGAAATGGAAACCATCGCCCTGGGTTTCGCCTACAAGGACTTCTTCAGGATGCAGCCGGCCACCGGTTACGAAACCCTGATCTACGACTGCCTGACCGGCGACCAGACCCTGTTCCAGCGTGCCGACAATATCGAGAACGGCTGGCGCGCGGTGCAACCCTTCCTCGACGCCTGGAAAGACGCTGGCGAGGTGCACAGTTACGCTGCCGGAGAAGATGGCCCGGCGGCAGCGGACGATCTGCTAGCCAAGGACAAGCGCAGTTGGCATAGCCTGGGCTGAACGCACCGAGTCATTCCCTATGACCCCGAAAGCCCGTCCCAGACGGGCTTTCGCCGTTTCTTGACGTCATTTATTCGCCGCAATGGCAACTGGCTATATTCGTTCGGATGGGGCAATCTTGGGAAAAATCGGATCCAGTTCACATTTCAAGACATTTCCGACCAACTGCGTCTTTACTTTTTACACAAACCAATGAGGCGACCCATGAAGGGTGTTTCGGTAATGGACTCGTTGCGCATTAATCTGGCCCGCGAAGTCACTGACAAGGCCCCGGGACGCCTGCCATTGTCCGCGCCATCGAAGGACAGCATCGCGCGGCATCGTATGCCCCCCCGCATCCCGGGTCGCATCGCCACCGGACATCAAGGATGAACAGCCCGTACCCCCACTTCCCGACCACGACCCTGCACCGCCTGTTTCCGGGCGAGTGCCGCGCCTGCCCGAGGCTGGCGCGCGGGAAGCGGGCAACACTCACCACAACCATGCCCGGCACGGGTCGCAGGCCAGTGGATCTGGTTCTGCTGCGGAACCGGGCACGCTACGAGCAAGCCGCGGTGGCTGCATGAACACCGCACGAGAGACGCCTATGGAAGAACCTACCTTCGATTTCGACAGAATGCTGTGCTTCACCCTGTACTCCACGGCCAATGCCATGGTTCGCGATTATGGCGAGCCGCTGCGCCGACATGGCGTGACCTACCCGCAATTGCTGGTGCTGATCGGGCTGTGGGGCGAGGACGACATGTCCATCAGTTCCCTGAGTGCCGTGACCCTGTTCGACCTTGGTACCCTGACGCCGATCATTCGTCGCTTGAGCGACGCCGGCTTCATCACGGTCTACCTGGACCCCGGCGACCGCCGTCGACGCAAGGTACTGCTGACCGAAAAGGGCAGGGCGCTCAAGCTAGAAGCCGCGCAACTGCTCGATTGCATGAACGGCAAGCTTGGCCTGGAGCCCGGCAACATGCAGCAGATGCTCGACACCTGCCGACAGATCCGCTCACGATTGCGCTGAAGCGGCGTCGTCCAGGCAATCCGGCGTATTGAAATTGGCCAGTCGGGGATCGTCCCCGGCACAGTCCAGGGCCAGCAAAGGCCCGCCGCGCAACACCCACGACAGACTGCGTTCGCCACTTTCCCAGGCGGCTGAAAGTGTGGGTGCAAGTGCGCGCGGGATCAGGCTGAACATGGGTTGCCAGTGGCCGTCCTGGCGGACCATTACCGGCGTATGCGCATCGGTTGCCAGCTTCAGCAGCGACTCCAGCAAGGGGCGATCGACTTTCGGTGCATCACAGGCCAGCACCAGCAACCAGTTGTGCCGTGCCACCGCGAGGCCCGCGAGGACACCGGCGAAGGGGCCGGGGAAATCGCCTTCGGCATCCTGCACCAGGGTATCGGCATAGGGGCGGTAGCGGTCGAGATTGCGGTTGCAGGAGATGATCAGGTCGTCGGTCAGCGGGCGCAGGGTGCGATGCAGATGGGCGACCATCGGCTCGCCGCGCCACTCCAGCAACCCCTTGTCCCGCTCGCCCATGCGCTGGCCGCGGCCGCCGGCGAGGATGAGGATGGAGCAGGGAGGGACGAGGGTCATGAGCGGGATTTCCGGCTGGACGAGGGTGGCACCATCCCATGGGCGGCAGGCAGGTTTCAACTGTGTTGTTCTTGAGGGCCTAATCGCTGGCAAGCCAGCTCCCACAGGGTACGCGGCGCCTGTGGGAGCTGGCCAACATCTTCAACAGTTCACTTCGCCCGCAGGCCCCTCAGTCCCGGCTTTCTTCTTCTGATACCCCGTCACCCGCATCACCACGACGAAGAACACCGGCACGAACACCACCGCCAAGGTCGCGCTGAGCATGCCGCCGACCACCCCGGTGCCGATCGCCTGCTGGCTGGCCGAACTGGCTCCGGTCGCGAGGGCCAGCGGCACCACCCCGAGGATGAACGCCAGCGAGGTCATCACGATCGGTCGCAGGCGCAGGCGTGCCGCCTGGACCGTCGCGTCCACCAGGTCATGCCCTTCATCCACCAGGCTCTTGGCGAATTCGATGATCAGGATGGCGTTCTTCGCCGACAGACCGATCAGGGTGATCAGGCCGACCTTGAAAAACACGTCGTTGGGCAAGCCGCGCAGGGTCACGGCCAGCACCGCGCCGAGGATTCCCAGCGGTACCACCAGCAACACCGAGGTCGGGATCGACCAGCTTTCATAGAGGGCTGCCAGGCAGAGGAACACCACCAGCAGCGACAGGGCCATCAACAATGGCGCCTGGCTACCCGACAAGCGTTCCTGCAAGGACAATCCGGTCCACTCCAGGCCGAAGCCCAGCGGCAGCCCACCCACCAGTCCCTCGATCTCGGCCATGGCCTGGCCCGAACTGTAGCCTGGTGCCGGTTCGCCACTCACGGCAATCGCCGGATAGCCGTTGTAGCGGGTCAGTTGCACCGGCCCGGATACCCAGCTTGCCTTGGCGAAGGCTGCCAGCGGGACCATCTTGCCGTTGCTGTTGCGTACATGGATCTGCAGCAGGTCCTCGACCTGGCTGCGGCTGTCGCCCTCGGCTTGCACCACCACGCGCTGCATGCGGCCCTGGTTGGGGAAGTCGTTGACGTAGCTGGAACCCACCGCAGTGTTCAGCACCGTGCCGATATCGGCGAAGGACACACCCAGCGCATTGGCCTGCTTGCGGTCGATCTCCAGCTGTACCTGCGGGCTTTCCGCGAGGGCGCTCTCGCGCACGTTGACCAACACCGGGCTTTTTTCCGCAGCGGCCAGCAACTGGTCGCGCGCCGCCATCAGCCGGGCATAGCCCAGGCCACCGCGGTCCTGCAGGCGAAATTCGAAACCGGTCGAGGTGCCCAGGCCATCCACCGGCGGCGGCAGCACCGAGTAGGCGATGACATTCTTGAACTGGCTGAAGGCCATGGTGGCGCGCTCGGCGATGGCCGCTGCAGCGTCACCGGCTGCCCGTTCCGACCAGTCTTTCAACGTGGTGAACACCAGCGCCGCATTCTGCCCGTTGCCGGAAAAGCTGAAACCGAGAATCACCGTGGTATCGCCCACTCCGGGTTCGGCAGCGTTGTGCTCCTCGATCTGCGCGGCCACCTGCTCGGTCCGCTCGCGGCTGGCGCCCGGCGGCAACTGCACGTCGGTGATGGTGTAGCCCTGGTCCTCGGTCGGCAGGAACGATGACGGCAACTGCCCGAAGCTGAACACCAGCGCGGCGAACAGCAGGGCGTAGACCAGCAGGTAGCGGCCGCTACGGGCGATGGCCTGCACCACCCAGCGCTGGTATCCGTCGCTCATGGCTTCGAAACGCCGGTTGAACCAGCCATACAGGCCGCGGCGCGCATGCTGTTCGCCCTTGGCCACTGGCTTTAACAAGGTGGCGCAGAGGGCCGGGGTAAGGCTCAGGGCGAGGAAGGCCGAGAACAGGATCGACACCGCCATGGACATGGAGAACTGCTGGTAGATCACGCCCACCGAGCCGCTCATGAAGGCCATTGGCAGGAACACAGCCACCAGCACCACGGTAATGCCGATGATGGCACCGCTGATCTGGCCCATCGCCTTGCGCGTTGCCTCCTTCGGCGGCAGGCCTTCCTCCATCATGATCCGCTCGACGTTTTCCACCACCACGATGGCATCGTCCACCAGGATGCCGATGGCCAGGACCATGCCGAACAGGGTCAGCACGTTGATCGAGAACCCCAGGACCAGCATGGCCGCGAAGGTGCCCATCAATGCCACCGGCACCACCAGGGTCGGGATCAGCGTGTAGCGGATGTTCTGCAGGAACAGCAGCATCACCAGGAACACCAGGACCATGGCTTCACCCAGGGTATGGATCACCTGGGTAATGGAGACCTTGACGAAGGGCGAGGTGTCGTAGGGTATGTCGTATTTCGCACCTGGCGGGAAGTAGCGCGACAGCTCGTCCATCTTCTCGCGCACCAGGGTCGCGGTCTGCATGGCGTTGGCCCCAGGCGCCAATTGCACGCTGAACGCAGTGGCCGCCTTGCCGTTGAGGCGGGTGCCGAACTGGTATTCCTGGGCACCGATCTCGACCCGGGCGACATCGCCGACGGTCACGCTGGAGCCGTCCGGATTGGCGCGCAGGACGATGGCGGCGAACTCCTCGGGGCTCGACAACTGCCCCTTGACCAGCACGTTGGCGGTGATTTCCTGGCCTGGCCGGCCGGGCAGGTCGCCGATGCTGCCCGGCGCCACCTGGGCGTTCTGCGCGGCAACCGCAGCGTTGACGTCCTCGGGCGTAAGATTGAAGGCGATCAGCTTGCGCGGGTCGATCCAGATGCGCATGGCCCGCTCGGAGCCATACAGCTGCGCCTTGCCCACACCGGGCAGGCGGCGGATCTCGTTCATCACGTTGCGCGCGAGAAAGTCGCTCAGGGCCGTCTCGTCGAGCCGCGCATCCTCTGAACTGAGGGTCACCAGCAGGAGAAAACCGGTGGACACCTTTTCCACCTGCAGGCCTTGTTGGGTCACGGCCCGGGGCAGGCGCGACTCGACGATCTTCAGGCGGTTCTGTACGTCCACCTGGGCCAGTTCCGGGTTGGTCCCGGGCTCGAAAGTGGCGGTGATGGTAGCGCTGCCCAGGCTGCTCTGGGACTGGAAATACAGCAGATGATCGGCGCCGTTGAGCTCCTGCTCGATCAGGCTGACCACGCTGTCGTCCATGGTTTGTGCCGATGCGCCGGGATACACCGCATAGATCTCCACCTGCGGCGGCGCGACGTTGGGGTACTGGGCCACCGGCAGCTTGGGCAGGGCCAGGGCGCCGGCGAGAAGGATGAACAGGGCGACCACCCAGGCGAATACCGGGCGTTCGATGAAAAACCGTGGCATGGATCAGGCCCTCACTGGCCGGAATTCTGGACGATGGGCTGGTGGACGGAAGCGGCAGGGGTGACCTGCACCTGGTCACCGGCCTTGACGTGCTGCAGGCCTTCGGTGACCACCCGTTCGCCCGGGCTCAGGCCGTCACTGACAATCCAGCGATTGTTCTGCGCAGCCCCCAGGACCACCGCACGCTCGACGATGCGCTGTTCGTCGTCGACCACCAGCACCCGTGGCTGGCCGGCGCTGTCGCGCAGGATCGCCTGTTGTGGCACGCTGATGCCCTGGGGCTGCACGGCCTGCTCGACGCGCACGCGGACAAAGCTGCCCGGCAGCAGGTCGAGATAGGGGTTGGGGAATTCACTGCGCAGCGTGATCTGCCCGGTCCCCGGGTCCACGGCGATATCCGAGAACAGCAGCTTGCCGGGCAGCGGGTAGGGCGTGCCATCGTCCTGGATCAGGGTGACCTTGGCCTCCTCCTGGCCGACCTGCTGCAATTGGCCGGCCCGCAGCGAGCGGCGCAGGGCATTGATTTCGCGGGTCGACTGGGTGACGTCGGCATGGATCGGGTCGAGTTGCTGGATGGTCGCCAGCGCGGTGCTTTCGTTCTGGCCCACTAGCGCGCCCTCGGTTACCAGCGCGCGCCCAATGCGCCCGGAAATCGGCGCGGTGACCGTTGCATAACCGAGGTTCAGCCTGGCCCGTTCCACCGCCGCCCTGGCCGCGGCCACGTCGGCCTCCGCCTGCATCGCCGCAGCGCGGGCGTTGTCGCGGTCCTGGCGGCTGATCGCGTCGATTGCGATCAGCTCCGCGTAGCGCTGGTCCTGCAACCTGGCCTGGTAGCGATTGGCCTCGGCCCTGGCGAGGGTCGCGCGGGCACTGTCGTAGTCGGCCTGGAAGGGGGCCGGGTCGATACGGAACAGCACATCGCCCTGCTTCACATCGCTGCCCTCGCGGTATTCACGCTTGAGCACCACACCGGCCACCCGTGCCCGCACTTCGGCAATGCGTGGCGCCTGGATACGACCGGACAGTTCGCTGCTGATGGCCAGCGCCTGGACCTGCACGGTTTCCACCGAAACGTTGGGGGCGGGCATCTGCGCATCCTCGGCGGCCTTTTCGGCGCCACAGGCAGCAAGCAGGAGAACGGCACCAGCCAGGGGGAGAAGGCGCAGACGGGCGGGGCTTGAAGGAAACATAGGGATCTTCCATAAATGACCGTCGCATGGTACGCAGGCACGCGGCCCCGGGCTGTGAAGCTCTGTAGAACGTCTGTTAAAAAGTGTGAAGAAATAACTTCTTACCTTTGCCGCTTCTATATCCTGCCGACTTTCCACGCCCACCGAACAAGCCGAACCATGCCCACTATCCTACTGGTCGAAGACGACTGCGCCCTGTCCGAACTGATCGCCAGCTACCTGCAACGCAATGCGTTCACCGTGAGCGTCATCGCCCGCGGTGACCTGGTGCTGGAGCAGGTGCGCCGGGACAAGCCCGACCTGGTGATTCTCGACCTGATGCTCCCGGGCCTCGATGGCCTGCAGGTGTGCAGGCTGTTGCGCGGCGAGTCGCAGACCTTGCCGATCCTCATGCTGACCGCCCGCGACGACAGCCACGACCAGGTCCTGGGCCTGGAGATGGGCGCCGACGATTATGTGACCAAGCCCTGCGAACCGCGGGTGCTATTGGCCCGGGTGCGTACCCTGCTGCGCCGCAGCAGCATTGCCGAGCCTCATCTGGAAAGCGATCGCATCCTGGTCGGCGCCTTGTGCATCGACCTGGCCGAACGCACCGTGACCTGGCGCGGCCTGCCGGTGGAGCTGTCCAGTGGCGAGTTCAACCTGCTGGTGGTGCTGGCCCGCAATGCCGGAACGGTACTCAGCCGCGACCATATCCTCCAGCACCTGCGAGGGATCGAGTTCAACGGTACCGACCGTTCGGTGGACGTGGCGATCTCCAAGCTGCGGCGCAAGTTCGATGATAACGCCGGCGAAGCGCGCAAGATCAAGACGGTGTGGGGCAAGGGGTACCTGTTCAGCCGTGTGGAATGGGAAGTCTGAGGCCCGGCCATGCTCAAGATCCTGATTCGCCTGTACCTGTTGACCATCGTTGCCTACGCCGGCGGCATTTTCCTGATCCCCGACGCCATCCTGCACCTGTTCAACGAGCGTTACGTCGCCTACAACCTCGACCAGGCCCGGGGCGTGCAGAGCCTGATCGTCAAGCAGTTTCGCCAGGTCCCGGAAAACCAATGGCCCCGGGTGGCGCAAGCGCTGGCGGCGGATTTCGCACCGCTGGCGATCGAACTGCGCACACGCGAACAAATGGGCCTGAGCGAGGCGGAACGCGAGCGTCTCGATGCCGGCGACAACGTAGTGCGCCTGGGCGACTGGGGCTACTACGAGACCGCCATCGCCCCACTTGGCGGCGAATGGCTGGTGGCCCTGCGCAATCCGCCGGACCCGTTGGACATCAACCTGCTGTCCTGGGGCATCACCGTGCTGATCGGCGCCGCGCTGCTTGGCTGCCTGCTGCTCTGGCTATGGCCGCACTGGCGCGACCTGCAGCGGCTCAAGGCCACGGCGCAGTTGCTTGGCCAGGGCCAGCTCTCCGAACGTACGCTGATTTCGCCGCGCTCGAATATCGGCGCGTTGGCCGCAGTGTTCGACACCATGGCCCATGATCTTGAGCAATTGCTCACCCAGCAGCGCGAGCTGCTCAACGCAGTGTCCCACGAGCTGCGCACGCCGCTGACCCGCCTGGATTTCGGCCTGGTGCTGCTATACGACGAACTGCCGGCGGCCAGCCGCAAGCGCCTCATGCAACTGGTCGGGCACGTCCGCGAACTCGATGAACTGGTGCTCGAACTGCTGTCCTATAGCCGCCTGCAAACGCCCGGGCAGAGCGTCGAGCGGGTGGAAGTGTCGCTGCTTGAGTTCGTCGACAGCGTGCTCGGCAGCTTTGCCGAAGAGTTGGACAGCCGGGATATCTGCTGGGAAGTACGCGGCGGCGACCAGCGTTTCGCCCTCGACCCGCGGATGACCGCACGGGCGGTGCAAAACCTGATCCGCAATGCCATGCGCTACTGCCACCGGCGCCTGTTGCTGGATCTGGGCCTGGACGGGCAGGGTAACTGCCTGATCAGCGTTGAAGATGACGGCATCGGCATTCCCGAGCAGGAGCGAGAGCGAATCTTCCAGCCGTTCTATCGCCTGGATCGTAGCCGGGACCGGGCCACTGGCGGCTTTGGCCTGGGCCTGGCGATCAGCAGGCGGGTGATCGAGAGCCAGGGCGGACTGTTGACGGTAGGGCAGTCGGCACTGGGCGGGGCGCGGTTTAGCATCTTCCTGCCAACCCGGGGGTAGTCCCTCATCGCCGTCCAACGGAGGACGGTGGGAAATTTCCTGCTCTCGCTGGGATACGTCTGATGTAAGCCATTTCCCTGGTGGCAAATAATTCGCCCCGTCCGGCGCTCTCGCCGGGCGATCGGAAAATTTGCCACCCAACAAGGAAATTGGTCATGAAATACAGCGTTCTCGCACTCCCACTGGCATTGATGATGGCGGCTGGTACCGCCGTGGCCGCCGACCCGATCGAGAAACAGGTCACCGTGACCGCGAGCATCCCGACCGAAAGCTTCTACGTCGAGCCGGTAGGCGGCAACTGGATGAACGAGCCGCAGGACATGGCCTGGAACTCCTTCCAGCAAACCCTGCAACCGATTCGCAAGCAGCTCCAGGTACGCAGCACCACCGGACCGATCTCGGCCTACCTGACCAACCCGGCGACCATCACCAGCGGCGCCGACACCATCGGCCTGGACGTCAGTGTCGCCGGCAAGTCCCTGACCCTCACCTCCGCCGAGGTGATCAGCGAGGAACTGGCCGCTCCCGGCGCCATCGTCGGCTTCGAGGTGGCTGCCAAGGCCGCAGGTACCGGAGGCTATGTCCCGGGCAACTACCTGGGCGTGGTGAACATGATGTTCGAGACCACTGCCGAGTAAACCCGGGCCAGTCCCTCCCTTTCCGATCGTCCCCGGTCCGGCGCTCCCCATGTCGGGCCGGGGGTGATCGGTCATGCTTTCATCCGCGACGAGCAATCACACATGTCTCTTGCGACATCCATACGAATGGCGGTGGGCTGCTGCGTGGCCGCCGTCTGGCTGACCGACGTCAGCGCCAGGGAAGAGACGGGGAATACCAGTCAGCTTGGCATCCTGCGACAGGCCGAAGGATTGCCGAAGGAATTCGACGAACACTTTTTCGATGTACCCCTTGCCGTGCGCATCGACCTTGACGGTCGCCTGCTCGGCGAAGCCATGGTGGTACTGAGCCGTGACGAACGGGTTCAACTGCTGGAATTCACCGAAACCCACGAAAGCCGCGAACCGGAAACCGTGCGCCAGCGCTGGGGTGAGGTACTGCAGGCCGGGCAGGCGTTGGGCAATTGCATCAAGGCCTGCCCCCAGGACCTGGTGGCAGTGCACTACAGCCTGGTCAATTCGCAGCTGTCGATCCTGACCCGCAATGCCGAACGCGACCAGCAGGCGGCGTGGCACGCCTTGCCCGAACAAGGCAGCCAGGGCGTGATCATGCGCAACCAGCTCAACCTCAGCCGCGACGGCCAGGAAACCGTCGGCCGCTACGCCCTGCGCGGGCAGGGTAGCGTCGGCAACTGGACCACCGTGGCCGAGGCCCAGGTCGACCGCAGCAACGAAGACCGGCCGCAAACCCGGCACCGGGTCGACGAACTGTTCGCCGAACGCGTGCACCAGGACAACTTCTTCCGGCTGGGCTATTTCACCCCCGGCGCCCAGGCCATGAGTCGCCAACCGCGCTTGCTCGGCAACAGTCCGGACACCACTCTGGGCCTGATGTACGGCAGCAGCGACAGCCTGGCGATCGACAACGGCAAGGCCAGCGCCACGCCCATCTATGTCACCCCCAACCGTCCCGGCATCGTCGAGATCTACCGCAATGGCCAGTTGATCAACAGCCAGCCGGTGCAGCCCGGGTTGCAGGCCATCGATACGCGCGTGCTGCCGGGGGGCATCTACGAGGTAGAAGTGCGCCTGGTCGAGGATGGTCAGGTCACTTCGCGCAACGAGGAATTCATCTACAAGCCCAATAACTGGAGCAACAACGCCTCGCCCTGGCGCTACAACCTGTACTTGGGCAAGCAGAGCGAACTGCTCAGCAACTGGGACGACGAGGACTACGGCGGCCTGGCCGCCGGTGTCATCACCAACTACCTGCTGCACCCGCGCCTGGTGGCCGGGGCCTCGGCCCAGCGCATCGATGGACAGATGCAGTACGGCACCTCGCTGGACTGGGATGCGCTTGACCGCCTCAAGGTGTTCGGCAATGTGTTCCATACCGAACAGCGCGGCAATGGCTATGACCTGCAAGGTGTGTGGCACCACGCGTCGGGCAGTGTGGTCCTCAGCCACAACCGCTCCTGGATCGAATACCCGCGACAGCGCCGCCTGGATGGCTATGAGAACAGCGAGGAGTATTGGCGCGACCCCGACCAGTCCGGCAGTCGCGAGATGCGCCAGTCATCCCTGTCGGTAAGCCAGCGCGTTACCCGCCAGAGTACGGCGACCGTGCGCCTGAGCCACAGCGACGGAGGCTACGGCAACAGCGGCGTGGCCCTTGACCTGGGCTGGTCGCATCATGGCCAGGTGATGGGCTCGGATGCCAACTGGCGGGTGGCGCTGTTCGACCGCCCGGGCAACTCCAGCAGCGGCAACCAACGCAACCGTGGCGTCAATTTCAGCCTGAGCATGAGCCTGGGCGGCCCCGGCCGGCGCATTTCCGGCAGTGTCGGCACCCGCACTTCGCGCGATGGCGGGCGTGACCTGAACACGTCGCTGACCTACCAGCAGGACATCGAAGGCAGCACCCTGCGCAGCGTCGGCGGGACCCTCAACGGCGACCGCTACGGTGTCGGTCTGGCTGCCAACGCGCAGTTCGAGAATCGCGCGCTGCATGGCGACGCCTATGTGCAGAACTCCTCCTACAACAACCAGGTGAGCGGCGGGCTCAACCTGGAAAGCACCCTGGCCATCGGTGGCGGCAAGGCGGCGCTGAGCGGCCAGTACCTGCCTTACGAAGCGGGGCTGATCGTCGACGTGGAATCGGACTATCCGGAGCTGAAGTTGCGGGTCGACGACATGGACGGCCACACCAGCCTTCTGAGGCCGGGGCGCAACGTCGTTCCGGTGAGTGCCTACAAGTCCGGGAGCGTGCAACTGGACTTCGAGGGTGAAGGCGCACCGACGGCGGTGATCCAGCCGTCATCGCTGAGCTATCACCTCAACCGTGGCGGTGTCGACTACCGCACGCTGCGGGTAATGCGCACGGTGACCGTGCTGGGGCGGCTGCTCGACCACCATGGCCAGCCGCTGCGCGGTGCCATGGTCATCAACCATGCCAGCCGCAGTGTCAGCGAAGCCGACGGCTTCTTCGCCGTCGAAATGAGCGAATCGACGCCGACCCTGGAGGTCCGCCAGGGCGGCCAGCGGCTGTGCCTGCTGCGCCTCGACACCGGTGCCCAGCGCCAGGACGACGTCGTGCTGGCCGGCGACCAGGTCTGCTCGCCCGACAGCCTCGCTGCCCGTGACCCACGCGCCCAGGGAGGTGACGCCTGATGCCTTGCAACCAATCCACCATGACCCGAAACCTGTTGATCAGCCTCGCTCTGCTGGTGCTGCTGCTCGCATTGCCCGCACCGGCCACGGCCGAGGAAGTGACCATCACGGCCGAGTACCGCGGTGGCGGCAACGAGTTCATCAATACAACGCCACAGGCCGCGTTCTGCGGGCGCTGGCCGCATTACTGCAATGGCGTGGAAACCGTCGGGATCCCGCTCACCTATGACAAGAAGACCACTCACAGTGCACCGGACCATCGCGACCTATTCTACATCAAGGTTCCCGGGCGCCGCACGGTGACGGTGACCCATGAGCTGACGGGGGAGGCGTACCAGTTGACGTTCGAAATCTTCGCCATCAGCCAGTACGTTGCAACGACCAGCAACAGCCCGGTGTACACGCTTTATGTACGGGGCGGCTGCAACTACCTGTACACCTTGGGGACGGGAGCCTGGGCATCTTACCTGTGGAGTGTGAAAAACCCCGGGAATCCGGACTATTGCTATCCCGTCGGTAGCCCCGGAAACCCTGGTATGGAGCGGAACGTGGCGGTCCGGGACTTCGGCGTGGCCTATCGCCTGGTGACCCCGTCGCCACTGCGCATGAAACAGGGCATGTACCGCGGCCAGGTCACCTACCAGGTGGGCCCGGGCGCCGACTTCGACTTCGGCAACGACGTCAGCAACCTCAATAGCAATACCCTGACCATCAACTTCGAACTGGACGTGGTCCACGCCTTCGTCATCGATTTCCCGGCCGGTTCCGAGCGAGTGGTGCTTGAACCACCGGGCGGCTGGACGCAATGGCTGAACAATAAACGTGTGCCCGAACGCCTGTACCGCGACCTGCCGCTGCGCATCTGGTCGTCGGGGCCGTTCACCGTGCACACCCGCTGCGAGTACCCGCTGGGCGGCCAATGCGCCATCCGCAACGGCACCAACGACCACCAGGTACCGGTACAGGTCGCCCTGACCCTGCCCAGCGTCATTCTGCATAACGGTCAGCTGGTCAGCCGCCTGCCGTTGCCGGTAGGGGAGGCCACGGCAATCCAGATGGATGCCACGCAACCGGCGATCAACCGCGGTGGCAGCCTGCACTTCCAGGTAGACAAGAGCGCAGTCAGCGAGATGACCCGCTATCCCGGCGCCCGCTACGAGGGCGATGTCACAGTAGTGTTCGATGCCGACTTCTAGGTTTTGCTCAGGAGCTCCCATGAAAAAACTGCTGTTCACTCTGGTCCTGGTCTTTCTGGCGGGCACAGCACAGGCTGGCCCGCAGATCAATGTCGGCGGCCTCTACGATTACCTCGACGGAGGTACCAGCACCTTGCTCAAGCGCGTGCGCAACCTGGGCGACACCACCGCCTTCGTCAAGGTCAGCGTGGTCGAGGTCATCCATGACGGGCAGGGGCCCGCCCGGGAAATCTCCCATGAACACCTGCCCGTGGCCGAGCGCCCATTGATCGCCAGCCCGGCCCGGCTGATCGTTCCGGCCGGAGGCATGCAGGCCGTGCGCCTGCTCTACCGCGGCGCACGCGAGCAGGAGCGCTACTTCCGCCTGCGCTTCGTACCGGTGCTGCCCGAGCACGGCGATGGCTTCGCCATCAGCGATGAAGAGGCCGAGCGCTACGAGCAGGAACTCAAGGCCGGGGTCAACATCCTGGCCGGCTACGGGTCGCTGCTGTTCATCCGTCCCCAGCAAACCCGCTACGACACGGATATCGCCGAGCTGGACTCGCAGTTCAGGGTCAGCAACCAGGGCAACGCCACCGTGGTGCTCGATCACTTCAATGACTGCGATCGCAGCGGCAAGCAATGTGCCGTAGCCACCAAGCACCATATCCGGCCCGGCGTATCCCGGCTGTTTGCGCGGGCGCCGGGCCGGGTGTACCGCTTCGAATTGATCGAGGGAGGAGAGCGGCGACGCATCGAAATCAAGGGTTGAGGCGCGCTATCGGAAATTTCCCGCAATCAGCTGGGAATTGTCCGATGCACATGTACCTGTCCGGCAACCGATACTGCGCGCCACAGAGTGGTGGCACTTTGACGCTATTGCGACTTGTTGCCATTCAGTATTACCCGCCGACAGGTACGTCACGCCAGAAAGTGAGGGATTCATGTACAGAGCCATGATCGTGGACGATCACCCGTTCATTCGCGCCAGCGTCAGGATGCTGCTGCGCCAGGAGAACATCACCATCGTTGCCGAGGCCGATAACGGCGTCGATGCCTTGCGCATGATCCGTGAGCACGAACCGGATATCGCCATTCTCGATATTTCCATTCCACGCATGGACGGGCTGGAAATCATCACCCGGGTCAAGGCGGCGAACATGTCCATGAAGATGCTGGTATTGACCTCCCAGGTTCCCGGTTACTTCTCCCTGCGCTGCATGCGCCTGGGGGCCTCGGGCTTCGTCTCGAAGAATGACGACCTGACCGAGTTGCGCAAGGCGGTGATGGCGGTGATGTCCGGCTACACCTACTTTCCCGAGGTATCCCTGAGCTCGGTTAACCGCTACGACTGCCAGGCCACCGAGTCGCAACGCATCGAACGCCTGACCGATCGCGAGTTGCTGATTCTCCAGCAACTGGCCCGTGGCCTGAGCAACAAGGCGATCGGTGAAGCCATGCTGCTCAGCAACAAGACCATCAGCACCTACAAGACCCGCCTGCTGGAGAAGCTGCGGGTCGATTCCCAGGTCGACCTGGCCGATCTGGCCAGGCGTCATGACCTTATCTGACGGGTGCAGGCCGATAAAACGCATCCTCAGGTGGCTGCTCGTGCTCGGTCCCTGCCTGTGGCTTGGCGCAGCCCTGGCCTGGGGTGAAACGCCGAGCCTGCTGGCCCGCTCCAGCCTCGGTGACGGCCTGCACTTGCAGCTAGAGGAAGATGATCGACAGTGGCTATGGGCACGACGCACCCTGTGGGTGGGCGTCAGCCGTCCGGACTGGGTGCCGTTCGATATCACCACCACCGGACGCGATTACGAGGGCCTGACCGCCGACTATGCCGGCCTGCTGGGAGAACTGCTCGGCGTGGAGATACGTGTACGCCGCTATGCCAGCCGAAGCGCCGCCCTGGATGCGCTAAACCGCGGCGAAATCGACCTGCTCGGCACCGCCAATGCCGACGAGGCAGCGCGCAGCGGTCTGTTGCTGTCACGCCCTTATGCGGAGAACCGGCCCATGCTGGCCAGTCGCAGCGATAGCGACGCTGCCCCGGACCTGCGCAAACCCGGCGTGCGCCTGGCCCTGCGCGAAGGCTATCTGTCCGAGGCGCATGTGCGCGAGCTGTTCCCCCAGGCGTTGCCAACCTTCTACCCATCGATGCTCAACGCCCTGGGCGCCGTGGCCTTCGGTCAGGCCGACGTGTTTCTGGGCGACGCCCTGGGCACCCGCTACCTGCTGCACAAGAGCTACCTGAACCAGTTGCAGCTTACGCCGGCCGACCCCTTTCAGGATGGCCATTACGGTTTTGCCCTGAACCCCGCGAACCGGCGTCTGAAGGATCTGGTCAACCAGGCGCTGGCCCAGATTCCCGAACTGACCCGCCTGGACATCCTGCAACGCTGGAACGCCGGCACCAGCGAGTTCATCGAGCGCGAGCAACTGGACCTGACCCTCGCCGAGCAGGACTGGCTGCGCCGCAATCCGCGGGTCAGGGTGGCCATCGACGACCAGTTCCTGCCAATCAGCTACCGCGACGACAACGGTACGTTTCGCGGTATCACGGCCGACCTGCTGGACCTCATCGCCCAGCGCAGCGGACTGGCCTTCGATATCGTCGATAACGGTGGTTTCTATGACATGGCCCGGCGCCTGGAGGCGAACGAGATCGATCTGCTGGCGGCGCTGCCATTCAGCCAGCGCCGCCAGCAGCAGGTGGGTTTCACCCGCTCCTGGCTGAGCAACAGCCTGGTCCTGGTAACCCGTGACGGAACCCGCCTGGACAGCCTCGACCAATTGGAGGGCAAACGCCTGGCCCTGGTCGAGGGTAGCGTGCTGGAGGACTACCTGCGCGAGCAGCACCCGGGTATTCGCCCGCTGTGGAACGACGGCCCGCTGCAGGCCCTGGAGCGGGTCGCCAGCGGTGAAGCCCATGGGGCGGTAGTGAGCCTGATAGGCGCGCGCTACAGCATCGCGCGCTTTTACCGCGGACAGTTGCAGATCAGTGCCGCGCTGCCGGTGCCGGCGTTGCATTTCGCCTTCGCCGGCCGGCGCGATGCCCACCAGCTGCTGTCGATCCTGAACAAGGCACTGCTGAGCATCAGCCCACAGGAAATGGACGAGCTGACCAATCGCTGGCGCAACGAGGTGATCGTCGCCGACACCTATTGGCGCAAGTACCGCGGCATGATCCTGCAGACGTTCCTGATGGCCGCGGCCCTGTTGTTTCTCGCGGTGTACTGGATCCGCGGCCTGCGCCGCCAGGTGCGCAGGCGCCAGGCGGCGGAGAAGGCGCTGAACGAGCAGGTGGAATTCATGCGGGTCATGATCGACGGCACGCCCAACCCGATCTACGTGCGCGACCGCAAGGGCCATCTGATCACCTGCAACGTCAGCTACCTCGACGCCCTTGGCGTTTCCTTCGAGGCGGTAATCGATCAGGCACTGCCGGAATGGCTGATCGGCGCTGCCCAGGCCAGGCATTGTCGCGAGGCCTACCGTCAGGTCATTGCCCTCGGCGAGGCGGTGGTCGAGGATCGCGAGCTGGTGCTGGGCGGCCGGCGCATCACCATCTACCACTGGATGTTGCCGTATCGCGGCAGCGACGGCGAGGTCAACGGACTGATCGGTGGCTGGATCGATATCTCCGAGCGCCAGCAACTTTACGATGCACTGCAAGTGGCCAAGGACGAGGCGGAGGCGGCCAACCGGGCCAAGACCAACTTCCTGGCGACCATGAGTCACGAAATCCGCAATCCGCTCAATGCCTTGCTGGGCATGCTGGAGCTGGCGCTGCGCAAGTCCGACGAGGGCGTTCTCGACCGCCTGGCCCTGGAGGTCGCTTCCGGCGCGGCACGTGGGTTGCGTGACCTGGTCGGTGACATTCTCGACATCACGCGGATCGAGTCGGGCCATCTGACCCTGTCACCGCAGCAGGTCGACCTGTATCGCGAAGTGGAAAGCACGGTACGCCTGTTCGAGGGCCAGGCCCGGCAAAAACGCCTGCAATTGAAGCTGGACATGGACGGCCAGGGGCCGGTGCAGGTATTGCTCGATCCGCTGCGTTTCAAGCAGATACTCTCAAACCTGATCAGCAATGCGATCAAGTTCACCGACGAGGGCCAGGTCTGCGTAAGCCTGGCCCTGGACATCGGCGGCGAACGGGTTGGCCTGCACCTTTCGGTGGAAGATACCGGGGTCGGCATTCCGGCCGACGAACTGGAGCAACTGGGGCGTCCGTTCCGCCAGGCCAGCAACAACCAGCAGGGCGCGCGCAGCGGATCGGGGCTGGGCCTGAGCATCAGCCATGCGCTGTGCGCCATGATGGGCGGCGAGATGCAGCTGTGCAGCACCCTTGGCGTCGGCACGCAGGCGCGCTTGCATCTCGACCTGCCGCGCCTGAAGCCTTGCCCGGCGGTGCTGGCCAGCCTGCCGCAGCCCGAGGCCGGGGAAATGGCCGCGCTGGATATTCTGGTGGTGGACGACTACCCACCCAACCGCCTGTTGCTGCAACAGCAATTGAGCTACCTCGGTCACCGCGTGGCCACCGCAGCCGACGGCCACGAAGGCTTGCGCACCTGGTTGCGCCAGCACTTCGATGTGCTGATCACCGACTGCAACATGCCTGGCATGAACGGCTACGCCCTGGTCAGGGCGATTCGCCAGGACCAGCGGCGCAAGGCCAGGCCGGCCGCGCTGCTGCTGGGCTGTACCGCCAACGCACAGGCGGAGGAACGTCTGCGCTGCCGGCAGGCGGGGATGGACGATTGCCTGTTCAAACCACTCGATCTCACGGAACTGGCCGCCAGGCTGGCACCTTGTGCCAGGGGCCGACGGACCGTCGAACCCGGTGCCGAAGGCGGACTGGGAGCAGGCCACGACCTGTCGGGCCTGCGCCAGCTTACGGGCGGTGACGACCAGGCGATCAGGGACCTGCTGCGCGATCTGCTGGTCAGCAACCGTGACGACCTTGCCCGCCTGGTCCAGCTGCACCCTGACGACCTCGGCGGGCTGGCCGACCTGGTGCACCGGGTCAAGGGCGGCGCACGGATCATCAAGGCCCGCCGTCTGCTGCGCGCCTGCGAGAACATCGAGCAGGCGGTCAACGGCCAGCGCCCGGTCCAGCCCATCGATCCGTTGGTGGACGACCTGCGCCTGGCCATGACCAGCCTTGGCCAGCGCCTGGAACAGGTGTGCCAGGCGTAAGCGCACGCAGGAAATTTCCGGCTGCTGCCGGGAAGCCGCCTGATTCAAACGCAGCGAAGCGGTAGCACCATGAGGCCTGGGACCTTTGTGAGGAAAGTGGATGTGCCTGCCAAGTCATTGAGTGTCTTGATTCTAGAAAACCAGTCGTTCCAACGCGCCATTGCAGTGAAGATCCTTGGCCAGCTGGGGTGCCGGGAGATCTTCGAAGCCTGCGGCGGTGGCGAGGCCCTGGCCTTGCTCGAGCGCATCGGACGGGTCGACCTGGTGGTCTGCGATGTGCGCATGGAGGGCATGGACGGCCTCGAATTCATCCATCGCGCAGCGCAGGCGGCGCTGATCGGCGGGGTGATCGTCAGCAGCGGCCTGCACCCGGAAGTACGTCGGGCCATGGCACAACTGGTCAACGGCCTGGGCCTGGCCTTTCTTGGCGATGTCGGCAAGCCGCTGCAACTGGGCAGCATGCGCCAGGCCCTGGACCTCGGCCGCCAGCCCGTCGTGCTTTCCCTGCCTGCGCCGCAGCGGGCAGCGCGGATCAGCGAGGCGGATATTCGCCGCGGCCTGTCGTACAACGAGTTCGTCGCCTGCTACCTGCCGCGCTGTGATCTGGGCGACGGCGAGATTCGCGGCGTCGACGTGATTGCCCAGTGGCAGCACCCGAACCTCGGCACACTGGCGCAAAACCGCTTCCTGCCGATGGTCGAGCACTGCGGCCTGCTCGACGACCTGCTGGTGGTGTTGCTTGAACAAGGCCTGGAACTGCAACGGGCCTTGATGTCGCGCGGCCAGGTACTGCGCATGTGCTTCGCCCTGCACCTGAAGCAACTGGGCAATCGCAGCCTGACCCGCAGGATCAAGTCGCTGATGCAGTTCCAGCGCTCGATGGGGCAGGGTATCGGTTTCGAACTGGTGTTCGATGGCCCGGCGGAGCCCTCGATGATTCACCTCGAAGGCCTGGTTCGCTTGCGCCTGCTCGGTTGCGCACTGGTGCTGGGCGAGTTCGGTACCCGCGCCGGCTCGCTGCAGCGCCTGTGCCAATTGCCGTTCAACGAGATCAGGACCTCAGCCTGGTTCATGCACGAATTGGAAAACCACCCGCGCCATCGTGCTGTCCTCAGGACCTCTCTGAATATGGCCGGCAGGCTGGGCCTGGGAATCACCGTGACCGGCGTGGAGAGCGCCGAACAGCATCTGCTACTGATGGAAATGGGCTGCCTTCAGGGCCAGGGGCGCTATTTCGCGCCGTTGCTGACCGAGGACGGATTGCTCAGGCGCTTGGGCGATGGCCCACGAAATGGATGAGCGGCAGCCTGGATCGGCGCAGGGAAGGTTTGCGTACGCGCTATACCGACTACTATCAATGTGCTACAAATTTTGCCTTGCAGTTCAAACCATTAACCGCACAAGGAAGTTGATTCATGACTGAAACCACCCTGATCCAGTTCGTAACCGCCGATTCCCTGACCACCTTGCTGCAGGACGCGGGGTGCCGGGTCAATCGCATCGAACAGAACCAGGTCGTGCAGTTGCAGACCGCAAGCCAGGGCATCGGTTACTCGGTGCGCTTCGGCAACCAGGGCAAGGAAACGGGCGAGTTCCTCGACTTCACCTTCAGCTGCGCCTTGCGCGTACAAGGCGAACTGCCGGAAAACCTGGCCAACCAATGGAACTATTCCCGTCGCTTCTCGCGCCTGTCGGTCCAGGGTGAGTTCCTGGTCCTGGAGCAGGACGTGGTGGTCGCCGACGGCGTGAGTGCGCAGCATCTGGCAGGCTCGTTGCTGCTGTGGGACCGCGTGCTGCAGGAGTTCGTCACCTACCTGCGTGACTTCAGCCGCAACGCTGCTGCCACCCAGGCCGCCGCCGAAACGGCCAGCGCGTCGTGAGCCGCAAGCTCTGGGCCGGAGTCGGGGCCCTGGCCGTCCTGGCACTGGCAGTGGGGCTGGCGCTGCGCCCGGGTACCGACCCGGTCGCGGCCAGTCGCGCGGTACCTGAAGCAGGGCAGGGCGGCACCGAGCTGGCCAGTCTAGGTGAACAGAAGATCGACGCCGAGGAGCTCAAGGCATTGTTCGCACAATTGCCGGTGCAAGCGCGTCAGCAACTGAGCAACGACCGGCCGGCCCTGGAAACCTGGATTCGCGCCCGGCTCGCGGAAAAGGCCCTGTACCAGCAGGCCGAAGCCAAAGGCTGGTCCAAGCGTCCGGAAGTGCAAGCCCAGACCCGCGCCGCGACCGAGCAGATCGTGCTGCGTAGCTACCTCAACAGCGTGACCGCGGTGCCACAGGACTATCCCAGCGACGAGGAGCTGAAACAGGCCTACGAAAACGGCAAGGCGGGCTTCCAGGTGCCGGCGCTGTACCGCGTCAGCCAGATCTTCCTTGCCGTGCCGGATGAAAACGCCCTGGAATCGGTGCGCAAGCAGGCCCTGTCCCTGGCCAAGCGGGCCCAGGCCGGCGATGCCGACTTCGCCGAACTGGCGCGGTCCTACTCGCAGGACGCCGGTAGCAACACCCGCGGTGGTGATACCGGCCTGCAACCTTTGAACCAGTTGTTGCCGGAAGTGCGCGGCACGGTGGCGAAAATGAAGGTGGGCAGTGTCAGCGAGCCGCTGCAAAGCTCGTTGGGCCTGCATATCATCAAGCTCACCGAGCAAATGCCGGCGCGTACCGCCACCTTCGACGAGATGCGCGCGCAACTGCGCGATGCCCTGCGTGCCCAGCGCCAGGAGCAGGCGGCGAAGGACTACGTCGCAGGCATGTTCAACACGGCGTCGCTGACCATCGACGGCAAGGTGCTGAACCAGGTGGTCGAGGCAGAGAAGTAGGCCCCACCGCCCCCAAAGGGTTCGGTAGTGCGTGCGCAGCAGGCGTTGGCGGCGGTGAAGCCATTGGCTTTATCGCCGCCCAACGTCTGTTCACTGGAGTTCATCGCTGGCTTCAAACTGCTCAAGGAAGGCGGACAACAGCTCGAAAGCTGGCAGCGGAAAGTGGTGAGGCCGTGTTCAAGCGACTGCTCATCGCAAGTCAGGCTTGTGCAGTGGCTTGGCGATTGATGCGTGCCGAGGGTCAGTTTGCCGAGCAAACCCGAACGTTCCTGGTGCGGTTATCTGGCCGCCAGATGAAACGATCCTAGTCTGTGACTGCTTCAGCACAGATTGCAGAGCGTTACTGCCCCGGTTCAAGGCGCTCGACCAACGTACGAGGCGCATCAATGACAAAGAGAAACTTCTATGCCCCCCGATCTGCATTGCTGACATCAAGCGATGAAGATCCAGGGTCGTCGTTTACTTGCCAAACCAAGGGCTCTCGGGAGGGGGAAGATAGGGTTTCCCCGAGGGGTAGGGAGTCAGCAACGAACTTGGAGTCCCTGCGGGATTGGCAACCTGGACGCCGCCAGTCAGGACGCCATCGCTATTGACCAGCTTGGACATGCTGTCGAGTTGCCAGGAGGTTATGCTCGAAACTGATTGCTGTTTCACGTTCCAGCAAATCGCCTGGAGAATACATACGCCTTTCGGCGACTGCCTGACGCCCATATTTGAACAACTACCACGGGCGGAGGACTGGTCGAACTTCTCTTTGCACTCAGGCTCGTATTCGTCGCCGAGCTGGGCGAGAGCAAATGTTGTCGGGCCAAAAGCCAGGGCAATGGTGATTGCAATTGGAAGAGTGCGTGAGCGAGCCATCCGAGATACTCCCGAAGATAAATGGGCCGTGCACCACTCACTTCGCACAACACCAATTTCCCGGCGTGCGTATAACGTGTCAACTCTGCATTAATTGTTAATCCGAAGTGACGAACAGACTCGCCTCGGCAGCATGGGGACATACACATCTGGCTTTCTGTTGAAATATCAACTTGGTGTTGATATTTTCCCTGTCCGCCTGCAACGGACAGTTTCCCCATGCCCCCCGAACGCCAACTGGTACTCAACGTCCTCCACGCCACGGTGCGCATGCTTGGCACCGTACTGGGCCGTAACACCGAGGTGGTCCTGCACGACCTGACGCGCCCTGAACACTCGGTGCTGGCCATCGTCAATGGTCATCTCAGCGGCCGTCAGGTGGGCAGTCCGATCCTGGCCGGACCTCGCCATGACCGCGGTTTCGACGCCGTGCTCCACGCCGCCCTGGAAAAGAGCAGCCAGGCCCCGGTGGTGATCGGCAATTACCCGACCCTGGGCCACGACGGCAAAGCCTTTCGCAGCGCCACCGTGGTTTTTCGTGATGCTGCCGGCGAGCCCTTCGCCAGCCTGTGCGTCAACACCGATCTGAGCGGCATCGCCGCTGCTCAGGCCTGCCTGGAGCAATTGCTGGCTACCGCCGAGGAACCTGCCCAGCCCCCAGCACAAACCCCTGACCTGGAACAGCTGATGACCCGCATCATCGACGGCGCCCTGCAGGACGCCCGTGCCCGCGGCGTACGCTTTGGCAAGGCGCAGAAGCTCGAAGCGGTGCGGCAGATGCACGACGGCGGGCTGTTCATCGTCAAGGGCGCGGTGGAGAAGGCCGCCGCAGCCCTCGGGGTGAGCCGCTATACGGTCTACAACTATCTCGAAGAAATCCGCAACGGATGAGGAATCCCATGCAACTTCCGATCTATCAGGTCGATGCCTTCAGCGACGGCATCTTTGGCGGCAACCCGGCCGCGGTGTGCCCGCTCCAGCACTGGCTGGACGACGCGACCCTGCAGCGCATCGCCGAGGAAAACAACCTCTCGGAGACCGCCTACTTCGTCGCCGAGGGCGAGGACTACCGGCTGCGCTGGTTCACCCCGGGTACCGAAGTGGACCTGTGCGGCCATGCCACGCTGGCCTCGGCCTGGGTGCTCTTCAACGAACTCGGCGCCACCGAGCAGACCCTGCGCTTCTTCACGCGCAGCGGCGAATTGCGCGTCAGCCGTGACGGCGAGCGCCTGGCGCTGGACTTCCCGCTCAAGCATCCGCAACCGGCGCCACTGCCGGAGGGGCTGGCCGCGGCCCTGGGCTGCGAGATTCTGGAACTGCACCGCAGCGACGACTACATCGCCGTGGTGGCAAGCGCCGAGGTGGTCGAAGGACTGCAACCGGACTTCGCGGCACTGAGCCGTCATGACGTACGGGGTGTGGCCGTGACCGCGCCGGGCGTCGGTGAATTCGATTTCGTCTCGCGCTGGTTCGGGCCGCAGGTCGGGGTCAACGAAGACCCGGTAACCGGCTCGGCCCATACCTCGCTGGCGACCTACTGGTCGCAGCGCCTGGGCAAGACCCGCCTGAACGCCCGCCAGGGCGGGGCACGCCAGGGGCAGTTGCACTGCGAGCTGCCGGGCAACGGCCGGATCATCATCAGTGGACGGGGCGCGCTGTACATGCGCGGCACCTTGTACCTGGGAGCGGCCGAATGAGCCTGCATATCGATACGCCGTTGCTGGAGTCGCGGCCATTGAGCCTGGCGAACGGGCAGCAGATCTGGTTGAAAATGGACGCCCTGCAGCCTTGCGGGTCGTTCAAGCTGCGCGGGATCGGCCTGGCCTGCGAGCATTATGTCCGCCAGGGCAAGCGCCGCTTCGTCTCCTCGTCGGGTGGCAATGCCGGGATCGCCGTGGCGTACGCCGGGCGCTGCCTGGGTTTGCCGGTCACCGTGGTCGTACCGCAAACCACCACCGAACGCGCGCGCCGCTTGATCCGCCAGGAAAACGCCGAGGTGATCGTCCACGGCAAGCTGTGGCAGGAGGCCAATGAACTGGCGCTGTCGCTGGTGGGCGCCGATGATGCCTTCATCCATCCGTTCGACAACCCGCTGCTCTGGCAGGGGCATGCCAGCCTGGTGGATGAAGTGGCGAAGGCCGGAATGAAGCCCGATGCCGTGGTCGTGGCGGTCGGCGGCGGCGGCCTGCTGTCGGGCGTCGGTGAAGGATTGCGGCGCAATGGCTGGTCCGATGTGCCGGTTTTCGCGGTGGAAACCCGCGGCGCTGCATCCCTGGCGGCGGCCATGGACAAGGGCGAACTGGTCAGCATCGACAGCATCGCTTCCGTGGCCACCAGCCTTGGCGCCAAGCGAGTGTGCGACGAGGCGTTCCGGATCAGCCAGCAGATGAACGTGATCAGCCACGTGGTCAGCGACGTTCAGGCGCTGGATGCCTGCGAACGCTTCCTCTCCGATCACCGCGTGCTGGTCGAACCGGCCTGTGGCGCCGCCCTGGCCCTGGCCTATGCCCCGAGCGAAGCGCTACGCCGGTATCGGCGCGTGCTGGTGGTGGTCTGCGGCGGCGTCACGGCATCCATCGAGCAGATCCGCGAATGGCGCAACGCCGCAGACTGACCGCCTGTCGGTACTGATCCCGGCCCGGACAAACCTTCCCCGGCCGCATTCGCTCTCACCTCCACGAACCTGACGTTTTCCGTTCCGTGGAGGTGTTCCGATGTCGACGAAAAAACACGATCAGTTCAGCATGCAAAACCCGCTGACCCAATACCCGCAGCCGCCGTTTCCGGCCCAGGGGCAGCCGGCGCCAGGGCTGGATGCGAAGATGAATCCCGAACCGGACCACGGCGAGGCGACCTACAAGGGCTTCGGTCGCCTGGCCGGGCGCAGGGCGCTGATCACCGGTGCCGACTCGGGCATCGGTCGCGCGGTGGCCATTGCCTTTGCCCGCGAGGGGGCGGATATCGCGCTCAACTACTTGCCGGTCGAACAGGCCGACGCGAGGGAAGTGGTCAAGCTGATCGAAGCGGAAGGCCGTCGCGCCGTCGCCATTCCCGGCGACCTCAAGGACGAGCAGTTCTGCAAGAGCCTGGTGGACCAGGCCCATGAGCAACTGGGCGGCCTGGACATCCTGGTCAACGTGGCAGGCAAGCAGGTGGCGCGCAAGGACGTAGGGCAGGTCAGCAGCGAGCAGTTCGACGCGACCATGAAGACCAATGTCTACGCACTGTTCTGGCTTTGCCAGGCGGCCGTGCCCTTGATGCCGGCGGGGGCGACCATCATCAACACTGCGTCGATCCAGTCCTACCAGCCTTCGGCGACGCTGCTGGACTACGCGACGACCAAGGCGGCCATCGTCGCCTTCACCAAGGCCCTGGCCAAGCAGGTGGTCGAGCGCGGTATCCGGGTCAATGCGGTAGCGCCGGGGCCGATCTGGACGGTGCTGCAGCCCAGCGGCGGCCAGCCTGCGGAAAAGATCCCGCATTTCGGCGAGCAGGTGCCGATGAAACGGCCCGGCCAGCCGGCCGAATGCGCCCCCTTGTACGTGCTGCTGGCGTCGCAGGAGTCGAGCTATATCACCGGGGAGGTGTTCGGGGTGACCGGGGGTAATCCGTTGCCGTGAGGCGGACGATTCCAGGGCCGCCTGGCGGTCCTGGAACCCGATGGCTCAGATTTCCCGGAGGAACTCCGATACCAGCGCCAGCCCTTGCTCCATCACCTGTCGATCATTGGCAAAGCCGATGCGCACATACCCCTCGATATCCAGGGCACTGCCCGGTGTGAACATCACCCCCTTGGTCTCCAGCAGCTTCACGCAGAACGCTCGTGACGGCATGTCCACGTCGATCTTGAGCAGGGCAGTGGTGCCGGCACTGGGCTTGACCCAGGACACCCGCGGTTCGTTCTCCACCCAGGCCTCCAGAAGCGCCAGGTTCTCCCGGGTGATGGCGTGGGCGCGATCGAGAATGTGCCGGCGGTTCTCCAGGGCGATGCAGGCGAAGTGATCGTCGAGCATGCCGACGCTGATCGTGTTGTAGTCGCGATGGATCGAGACGGCATGGATCAGCGCCTGCGGCGCGACGATCCAGCCCAGGCGCAGCCCGGCCAGGGAGTAGGTCTTGGACATGCTCGCGGTACTGATGCCTTTCTCGTACAGGTCGGCGATCGATACGGTGAAACCATCGCCGTGCTGATCGGTACCGCGATAGACCTCGTCGCACAGGAGCCAGGCGTCCACCGAGCGGGCAATCTCGACGACCTCTTCGAGCAGCGACCGGTCCATCAGCGAACCGGTCGGGTTGTTTGGATTGTTCAGGGCGATGACCCTGGTATTGGCCCTGACCATACCGCGCAACTCGTCGGGATCCGGAAGGAAAGCGTTTTCTTCGCGCAGGCGCAGGATCGACACCTCGGCACCGTAGCTCTGCGGAATCGAATAGTGCTGCTGGTAGGTGGGTGCGACCGACACCACATGGTCGCCAGGCTCCACCAGGGTTTCATAGACCAGTGCGTTGGCGCCGATGGCGCCGTGGGTAACGATCACGTTGTGCCGTTGCTGATTGTCGTAGAGCGAGGCGATCAGGTCGCGCAGGCGCTCCGAGCCTTCGATGGCGCCGTAGGTCATTTTCATCGGCAGCAATTCGCCGAGGATGGTCCCGGTCTTGCCGCCGAACTCCAGCAACTGGCCGATGGTTATGGAGTCGACGCAGGTCTCCGCCAGGTTGTAGCGGCACTGGGTCTCATAGGCGTTCATCCAGATCTCGACGCCAAATTCCTTGATCTTCATAAGGTTGTCTCGCTTTCTTGAAGCAGATTGGTAGGACCCGGGCAAAGCTATTTATAGCCTTAAAGTCTACGGTAGACAACAAGTCTCTTCGAAAGAAC
>NZ_JAOECN010000049.1:0-33048 GCF_029836855.1 Pseudomonas sp. GD04058 | reverse complement strand
TCGCTAATCAGGGCTTTTGACCCTCAAGGATCGCGGCGTAGCCTTCGCGGTAGCTCGGATAAGTCGGCGCCCAGCCCAGCGCCCGGGCCCGGGCGTTACTGCAACGCTTGCTCCCGGTACGCCTCACCCGCTGCTGCTCCGACCATTCGGTAACCCCCATGTACTCACGCAGCCAGCCCACCACTTCGGCCAGCGGAGCGGGCGCGTCGTCCACACCGATATAGCAGTCGTCCAGCGCCCGCCCGTCGTGATCGGCACGCAGCAGGAAAGCCAGCAGGCCGGCGGCATCCTCGGCATGGATTCGGTTGCCGTAAAGCGGTGGTTCCTCGGTCACCCGATAACCTTGGCGAACCTGGCTCAGCAACCATTCGCGCCCCGGGCCGTAGATTCCGGTCAAGCGCACCACGCTGGCCGGAATTCCGCTCTGCAGGGCCAGGCGCTCCGCCTCCAGCATCACCCGGCCGGAATATTCCTGCGGCGCAGTTTCCGCGGTCTCGTCGATCCATGCCCCGTTCTTCTGGGCGAACACGCTGCTGCTGGAGACGAACAGCAGGCGACGCGGCCTCTGGCACCGTTCTGCCAGCCAGCCCAGCACGTTACGCAGCCCCTCGACGTAGGCCGAGCGGTAGCCGGGCTCGTCATGCTGGCTGGCAGCCACGCAATAGACCAGGTAGTCGGGGCCTATCGTCGGCCAATCTGCGGGGATTTCGTGCCTTTCGAGATCCGCAGCGATAGCTGTGACGCCCGCAGGCACTGCGCTGGCAGTACGCCGCAGACCACTCACCGACCAGCCGCCCGCCAGCAGTTGCCTGGCCAGGCGACCACCGACATCGCCACAACCAACGATCAGGACTGAAGGTGCTGACATGCTGAAACTCCCGTAATCAAAGGCTGGACTATCCCGGCAAAATCGATAGGCGGCTAGCAATGAAGTTAAAAAAAGCTACTTTATTACTTTTGCTAACAAGAATTACTTGCAATAATGGCCGCCCATTTTTCTGTTCTCGGCCTGTTTCGAGGCCCTGAAGAGCATCCACCCATTCTTCTTCATCAGGTCCGGCCAGCATGACACGCATCCAACCTTCCGCTTCGCCAACCACATCGCGCGCCCTGCGCGCCATCGCAGCGCTGATGTTCAGCCTGATGCTGGCACCCGCTGCGATGGCTGAAGAGCCAACGGCCGCTGCGCCAGCACCTGCCGCCGCCGCTGCCCCTGCAACCCCGGCTACGCAAGCGGCCGCGCCTGATGCCGAACAACCAGCAGCCACTCCGGCCGCTGCGCCAGTGGAAGGCACGGCCGAGCCCCTGAATGCGGACGGCGAGCCCCTGGCCGAAGACAACACCCTGGGCATGGGCCACGACCTGTCGCCATGGGGCATGTACCAGAACGCCGACGTGGTGGTCAAAGCGGTCATGATCGGCCTGGCCATCGCCTCGATCATCACCTGGACCATCTGGATCGCCAAGGGCTTCGAGCTGCTGGGTGCCAAGCGCCGCCTGCGGGGTGAAATCGCCGCGCTGAAGAAATCGGTATCGCTCAAGGACGCCGCCGACAAGGCCGACAAGCCCGGCACCCTGGCCCATGTGCTGATCCACGACGCCTTGGAAGAAATGCATCTTTCGGCCAATGCCCGTGAGAAGGAAGGCATCAAGGAACGCGTCAGCTTCCGCCTCGAGCGCCTGGTTGCCGCCAGCGGTCGCAATATGTCCAGCGGTACCGGCGTGCTCGCCACCATCGGCTCCACTGCACCTTTCGTCGGCCTGTTCGGTACAGTGTGGGGCATCATGAACAGCTTCATCGGCATCGCCAAGACCCAGACCACCAACCTCGCCGTGGTTGCCCCGGGTATCGCCGAAGCGCTGCTGGCCACTGCCCTGGGCCTGGTCGCGGCCATCCCTGCCGTGGTCATCTACAACGTCTTCGCCCGTTCCATCGCTGGCTACAAGGCCCAGGTGTCCGACGCTTCGGCGCAGGTCCTGCTGCTGGTCAGCCGTGATCTGGACCACCAGCCAGGCGAGCGTTCCGCTCAGCCGCACATGGTGAAAGTGGGGTAAGCCATGGGCCTGCATCTTAATGAAGGCGGCGACGATCTCGCCGAAAACCACGAAATCAACGTAACGCCGTTCATCGACGTCATGCTGGTGCTGCTGATCATCTTCATGGTCGCAGCGCCGCTGGCGACGGTCGACATCAAGGTCGACCTGCCCGCCTCGACCGCGAAACCTGCGCCGAGGCCGGAAAAGCCGGTGTTCCTCAGCGTCAAGGCCGACCAGAAGCTGTACCTGGGCGACGAGCTGGTCCAGCAGCATGACCAGCTGGGTTCGCTGCTGGATGCCAAGACCAAGGGCGACAAGGAAACCACGATCTTCTTCCAGGCCGACAAGGGCGTGGACTACGGAGATCTGATGGACGTCATGAATATTCTGCGCGCCGCCGGCTACCTCAAGGTCGGCCTGGTCGGGCTTGAGACGGCAGCGAAGAAATGATCGAGACCCGGTACAAGCTGGGGCGTTACGGCGGTAGCCTGTTGATCGTGCTGGCGGTGCATGCCGTCGCCATCGCGCTGACCCTGAACTGGTCAAAGCCCGAGGCTATCGAATTGCCGCCTGCGGCCATGATGATCGCAATGCCACCGATGCCGGAGCCGGCACCGCCACCGCCGCCCAAGGTCGTGACGCCGCCACAGCCGCCGGCACCGGTGGAAGAGCCGCCGCTGCCGAAGCTGGTCGAGGCGCCGAAACCGAAGATCGCCATTCCCAAGCCCGCCAAGCCGAAGGCCAAGCCACAACCGCCCAAGCCCGAGCAGAAGGAAGAGCCGAAGCAGAAGCCGGTCGAGCAAGAAGTCGCCAACGCACCGCCTAGCCCCGCCCCCGCTACCAAGCCGGCAGCCGCGGCACCTAGCGTGGCGAGCAACAGCGAGGCCAAGGCGACCTGGCAGAGCGACCTGCTGAACCATCTGGCGAAGTACAAGCGCTATCCGGAAGATGCACGCCGCCGGGGCCAGACGGGCATTACCCAGCTGCGTTTCGTGGTCGATTCCGAGGGCCGCGTGGTGTCCTACGAACTGGTGGGCAAGTCCGGCAGCGCCTCGCTGGACCGTGCGACCCTGGAAATGATCCGCCGGGCCCAGCCGCTACCCCCGCCGCCGAAGGACATCCTGACCAACGGCGTCATCGACCTGAAAGCACCGTTTGTCTTCTCCCTCGAAAAGGGCAGGCGCTAGATCGGATTGGGGTCGTTTTGCGGCCCCATAATTTCTCGCCAATCATCATTTCTGTCGCACGCAGGCAAGTCTGATAACGTGCGTCTATCGGTTGCAGCCGCTATGCTGGGGCCGCTACTTCATGGACGCACGTTATGACCCTTACAGAATTGCGCTACATCGTCACTCTTGCCCAGGAACAGCACTTCGGCCACGCCGCCGAGCGCTGCCACGTCAGCCAGCCGACGCTGTCGGTGGGCGTGAAAAAGCTGGAGGACGAACTCGGCGTGCTGATCTTCGAGCGCAGCAAGAGCGCGGTGCGCCTGACCCCGGTCGGCGAAAGCATCGTGGCCCAGGCGCAGAAGGTCCTCGAGCAGGCCCAGGGCATCCGCGAGCTGGCCCAGGCCGGCAAGAACCAGCTGACTGCGCCACTCAAGGTCGGGGCGATCTATACGGTCGGGCCCTACCTGTTCCCGCACCTGATTCCACAACTGCACCGGGTCGCCCCGCAGATGCCGTTGTACATCGAGGAAAACTTCACCCACGTATTGCGCGACAAACTGCGCAACGGCGAACTGGATGCAGTGATCATCGCCCTGCCGTTCAACGAAGCGGACGTGCTGACCCTGCCGCTCTATGACGAGCCGTTCTACGTGCTGATGCCCAGCGGCCACCCCTGGACCCGCCAGGAAACCATCGACGCCAGCCTGCTCAACGACAAGAGCCTGCTGCTGCTCGGCGAAGGCCACTGCTTCCGCGACCAGGTCCTGGAAGCCTGCCCGACCCTGGGCAAGGGCAGCGAAGGCGCCAAGCACACCACGGTGGAATCCAGCTCGCTGGAGACCATCCGCCATATGGTCGCCTCTGGCCTGGGCGTGTCGATCCTGCCGCTTTCCGCCGTGCACAGCCACCATTACGCCCCGGGCGTGATCGAAGTGCGCCCGTTGAGCCCACCCGCACCGTTCCGTACCGTGGCCATCGCCTGGCGCGCCAGCTTCCCGCGGCCCAAGGCGATCGAGATCCTCGCCGACTCGATTCGTCTCTGCTCCGTGGCCAAGCCGCCAGCGAACGGGTAGGCCGGCGCCATGACCGAGTTGTCCCATGTGTCGGTCACGGCACTGAAAGGTGTTGGTGAAGCCCTGGCCGAGAAACTGGCCAAGGTCGGCCTGGAAACCCTCCAGGACGTCCTGTTCCATCTGCCCCTGCGCTACCAGGACCGTACCCGTGTGGTGCCGATCGGCGCCTTGCGTCCGGGCCAGGATGCAGTGATCGAAGGTGTCGTCAGCGGTGCCGACGTGGTCATGGGCAAGCGCCGCAGCCTGGTGGTGCGGCTGGGTGATGGCAGCGGCGTGCTCAGCCTGCGCTTCTATCACTTCAGCATGGCGCAGAAGGACGCGCTCAAGCGCGGCACCCACGTGCGCTGCTATGGCGAGGCGCGTCCCGGAGCCTCCGGCCTGGAGATCTACCATCCGGAATACCGCACCCTCAACGGCAACGAGCCGCCGCCCCCGGTGGACCAGACCCTGACGCCGATCTACCCGACCACCGAAGGCCTGACCCAGCAGCGCCTGCGCCAGTTGAGCCAGCAGACCCTGGCGATGCTCGGCCCGCGCAGCCTGCCGGACTGGCTGCCGGAAGAGCTGGCCCGGGACTATCACCTCGGCCCGCTGGACGAAGCCATCCGCTACCTGCATCAGCCACCGGCGGATGCCGATGTCGATGAACTCGCCGAAGGCCAGCATTGGGCCCAGCACCGCCTGGCCTTCGAAGAGCTGCTGACCCACCAGCTGTCGCAACAACGCCTTCGTGAAAGCATGCGTTCGCTGCGCGCGCCGGTCTTGCCACGGGCCAGCCGGCTGCCGCAACAATTCCTCGCCAACCTGGGCTTCCCGCCGACCGGTGCACAACAACGGGTTGGCAACGAGATCGCCTACGACCTGAGCCAGCAGGAGCCGATGCTGCGTCTGGTCCAGGGTGACGTTGGCGCGGGCAAGACCGTGGTCGCCGCCCTTGCCGCCCTGCAGGCGCTGGAAGCGGGTTACCAGGTTGCCCTGATGGCGCCCACCGAGATCCTCGCCGAGCAGCATTTCATCACCTTCAAGCGCTGGCTCGAGCCGCTGGGCATCGAGGTCGCCTGGCTGGCCGGCAAGCTCAAGGGCAAGGCCCGCACCGCGGCACTCGAACAGATCGCCACGGGCACGCCGATGGTGGTCGGCACCCATGCCTTGTTCCAGGAAGAAGTGAAGTTCCATAACCTGGCCCTGGCGATCATCGACGAGCAGCACCGCTTCGGCGTGCAACAGCGCCTGGCCCTGCGGCAGAAGGGCGTGGGCGGGCGCTTCTGCCCGCACCAGTTGATCATGACCGCGACCCCGATCCCGCGGACCCTGGCCATGAGCGCTTACGCCGACCTCGATACGTCGATCCTCGATGAACTGCCCCCGGGCCGGACGCCGGTGAACACCGTGCTGGTCGCCGATAGCAGGCGCTTCGAAGTGGTCGAGCGGGTCCGCGCCGCCTGCGCCGAAGGACGGCAGGCCTATTGGGTGTGCACCTTGATCGAGGAATCCGAGGAGTTGACCTGCCAGGCCGCCGAAACCACCTTCGAAGAGCTGTCGAGTGCCCTGGGCGAGCTGCGCGTAGGATTGATCCACGGGCGGATGAAAGCAGCGGAAAAAGCTGCGGTAATGGCCGAGTTCAAGGAAGGCCACCTGCAATTGCTGGTGGCGACGACGGTGATCGAGGTTGGCGTGGACGTTCCCAACGCCAGCCTGATGATCATCGAAAACCCCGAGCGCCTGGGCCTGGCCCAACTGCACCAGCTACGCGGCCGGGTCGGACGCGGCAGCGCAGCGAGCCATTGCGTGCTGCTCTATCATCCACCGCTGTCGCAGATCGGCCGGGAACGCCTGGGGATCATGCGCGAAACCAATGATGGTTTCGTCATTGCCGAGAAGGACCTGGAACTGCGCGGCCCCGGAGAAATGCTTGGCACCCGCCAGACCGGCCTGCTGCAATTCAAGGTCGCCGACCTGATGCGCGATGCCGACCTGCTGCCCGCCGTACGCGACGCAGCCCAGGCGCTGCTGGCACGCTGGCCCGATCACGTCAGCCCGCTGCTAGAACGCTGGCTGCGTCATGGCCAACAATACGGCCAGGTGTGATGCGCTCGACGGAATTGGATCCAGCCGGCCGGCCAAGCTGGTTATAATCTCGCCACTGTGAAGAATTTGGATACAGACCATGATTGAAGTTGCCCTCGAAACCGCAACCCCACAGGTTCCGTCTGTTATCCGGCTGCTGCTCGACAAGCTGGGTGTCGCCTACCGCGAAGTGGCCGATCACCCGCAACTGCCGCCCGAAACCCGCGTTCAGGCCGTTCTTCTCGACGACACGGTCGGCGCGCTGATGGTGTTGTTCCCGCAGAGCCAGTTGCTCGACCTGAGCCGTCTCACCGAACTGACCGGCCGCAAGCTCGCCGCCGTGCCGCTGGAGCGCCTGCAGGGCATGCTGGACAAGCACGGGCTGAAGATCCTTCCGGCTATCCCGGCGCTGACCAGTTCGCCCTGCCTGTACGAGGAAAGCCTGCTCAAGCCGGACGCCCTGCTGGTGCAGTCGGGTGAACCCGGGCTGCTGCTGGAGATCGAGCGCGACGACTTCCGCAAGATGCTCAACAAGGCCAGCGCCGGCCAGTTCGGCGAGCTGCTGAGCAAGATCCATCCGAACCTCGACCGTCCCCTGGACGACCGCGACGAGATCACCCAGGCGGTCCAGGCCTTCACTGCGCGGCGTATCCAGCAGCGCCTGGAGTCGACCATCGAGATCCCGCCACTGGCCGAAACCGCGCAGAAAATCATCAAGCTGCGGGTCGACCCCAACGCGACCATCGACGACATCACCGGCGTGGTGGAGACCGACCCGGCCCTGGCGGCGCAGGTCGTCAGTTGGGCGGCATCGCCTTACTATGCGTCGCCGGGCAAGATCCGTTCGGTGGAAGACGCGATCGTCCGCGTGCTTGGCTTCGACCTGGTGATCAACCTGGCCCTCGGCCTGGCCCTGGGCAAGACCCTCAGCCTGCCCAAGGACCACCCGCAACACACCACGCCGTACTGGCAGCAATCGATCTACACCGCTGCGGTGATCGAAGGCCTGACCCGCGCCATGCCCCGGGCCGAGCGTCCCGAGGCCGGCCTGACCTACCTGGCGGGCCTGCTGCACAATTTCGGCTACCTGCTGCTGGCACACGTCTTCCCGCCGCACTTCTCGTTGATCTGCCGGCACCTGGAGGTCAACCCGCACGTCTGCCACAGCTATGTCGAACAACACCTGCTAGGCATCAGCCGCGAGCAGATCGGCGCCTGGCTGATGCGCTTCTGGGACATGCCGGACGAGCTGGCCACCGCCCTGCGCTTCCAGAACGACCCGCACTATGCCGGTGACCATTCGCCATTCGCCAACCTGGTGTGCCTGTCGGTGCGTCTGTTGCGCGCGCGGGGAATCGGCTCGGGGCCGGATGAGGCGATTCCGGATGAACTGCTCGATCGCCTGAACATCAGCCGCGAGAAGGCCGAGGATGTGGTGAACAAGGTGCTGGAAGCGGAAGTGATGTTGCGCGAGCTGGCCTCGCAGTTCAGCCAGCACTAGAAAGACCGCCACGGACCCTGTGGGAGCGGGTTTACCCGCGATTGCGGCAGTGAATCCACCTCAGCAATCGCGGGTAAACCCGCTCCCACAGGGTCCGCGATCAACTTCAGCTTTTCTTCTTAGGTTTCAGGTACTTCATCAACCCCTGGAACCAGATCACCAGCGCCGGATTACCCTTGATCTGGATGCTCTTGTCCTGAATCCCCTGCATGAACGCCAACTGCTTGTTTTTCGCCTGCAGGGTTTCGAAACCGAAGGCCGCGTCCTTGAACGCAATGGCGAAGGCCGGCTCCGGGTGAGTTCCGCCACTGCTGCGGATACGGCTGTCCTTCACGATGAAATGACGAGCAACCTTGCCATCCAGCGTCTGCAACTGGAACACCAGCTCTTTGTCCTTCAGTTGCTGCTGGAACGCCGGGTTGTTGCGACTGGCCCGGGCCATCAACAGCCCCATGGCCCAAAGAAGAAAGCGGAACTTCATGAATGCGCCTCGGTGAAAAAATGACTGCCGGGCGCAGTTTATCCTTTTAATGAACGAAAGCTACTGATCCCACAAACAAAACGGGCATCCCCAGGATGCCCGTTTGACTGCGTTCGACGACTCACGCCATCAGTTGACGCTTTCCTTCAGGGCCTTGCCTGGCTTGAACGCCACGGTATTGCTGGCCTTGATTTTCACCGGCTCGCCGGTTTGCGGGTTCTTGCCGGTGCGGGCGCCACGGTGGCGCTGTTCGAAGGTGCCGAAGCCGACCAGGGTGACGGTGTCCTTCTTGCTCAACGCCTGTGTGATCTGCTCGAGGACCGCGTCCAATACCACGCTGGCCTTGGCCTTGGTGAGGTCGGCCTTTTCGGAGATGGCTGCGACGATTTCGTTTTTGCGCATGGTGAAGCCTCTTTGACGGAATTTTTGTTGTTATGCCGTGCTGCCCTCGAAGGCAGCGCCCAAGGCACCGCAGGCTCTAGCCTGCGGCAGACGGAAGTGAGGATGGCACGCCGCCAAGGACCGCGCCAGTCTCGAGGCGGCCATTGAGCGGGCAATGGAATGGTAAAACCGACAGAACGACCGGTATTTACGCCAGCAGGGCCGGAAGCTGGCGATTCAGGGCCAATTTCTCCATGACCGCCGCGCCGGTAAGGGCGTAGCCAAGCAACTGGCCATGGGCATCGTGGCAGAGCACTTTCAGGTCGCTGCCCTGACCTTCCACCGTCCATGTGCCCTCATTGCCGGACGGCGGCGGCGATACCACCAGGGGACAAACCGGCGTCTTCACCGTGATCGGCATCGGTCCATAGGCAACCGTGGCGGGATGCCCGGCGAGGGTCTGTGCCAGCGCGCGCGCGCAGCTCATCAGCGGCATCACGTAGAGCAGATTGAGCCCCTCGACCTCGGCACAGTCACCCAGGGCGAAGATATTGGCGTGGGAAGTGCGCAGCTGCCGATCAACCACCACTCCGCGGTTGATGCGCAAGCCGGCCGCTGCTGCGATGTCGGTACGTGGTCGCAAGCCGACCGCCGATACCACCAGATCGCAGGCAATCACCGAACCGTCCGAAAGGTGCGCCTCCAGCGCCTCGCCTGCACGCTGCAAGCGGGTCAGCACCGGCCCCAGGTGGAAACGCACTCCCAGCCCTTCCAGGCCGGCCTGGACCGCCGAGGCAGCCGCCGGGTGCAGCAAGGTCGGCATAACCTGCTCGCACGGTGCCACGACGTCCACCTCGAAACCGCCCAGGCTCATGTCGTTGGCGAACTCGCAGCCAATCAATCCGGCACCGAGAATCAGCACCCGGCGCTTGCCTGCCGCGGCGACACGGAAGCGTGCATAGTCCTCCAGATCATTGATCGGGAACACGGCGTCAACACCGTCGCCCTCCACCGGCACCCGCACGGTTTCCGCGCCCCAGGCCAGCACCAGGTCGCGGTAGCACACCTGCTCTTCACCGATCCACACGCGCTTGTGCCCCGGATCGATGCCGCTGATGCGGGTATGCGTGCGGATCTCGGCCTTGAGTTGCTCGGCCATGGCCCCGGGCTCGGCCATGCTCAGGCCGTCGGCGTCCTTGTGCTTGGCAAAACCGGTAGACAGCATCGGCTTGGAATAGGAGCGGCCATCGTCCGCAGTGATCAGCAGCAACGGCGTTTCGCCGTCGAGCTTGCGAAATTCGCGAGCGAGGTTATAGCCCGCCAGTCCGGTGCCGATTATCACTACGGGATCGGTCATGCCTTGAAAATCCTTGTCGGGGGTGGAATAGGGATCAGCCGATGGCGATCATTTCGAAGTCGGTCTTGCCGACGCCGCAGTCCGGGCACAGCCAGTCTTCCGGTACGTCTTCCCAGCGCGTGCCGGGCGCGATACCGTCATCCGGCCAGCCCTCGGCTTCGTCGTAGATCAGGCCGCACACTACGCATTGCCACTTTTTCATCACTGCTTCTCCTCGGGTTCAGGCCAGGCCCGATCATGCTTTTGTGGAAATGGCGATCGGGCCGTCAGCGGGCTTTGTACTGAGCCCGGCCAGGGGATGCAAGCCGGTACAAGCAAACATGTTAAGCTTCGCCGCTTCTCTGGCCTGTAACCCTCTACCTACCGTGCCAAACGAATACCCGCAAGTTTCCGTCGGGCGCTGGGCGCCATATGCCGAGCGGCTCGCCACGACGACGCCGGCCGCCACCCTCGATTGGCTGTTCGACCAGGGCTCCCTGACCCGCCGCTTGACCCGCCTTTCCCGCGACCATTTTTCCGTAACACCACTTTTCGAAGGCTGGCAGGCCCTGCGCGATGACGAATGCCAGGCCCTGGGCCTGGCACCCGGCAGCGAGGGCTGGGTGCGCGAGGTGTATCTGCGCGGGCACGGTGAACCCTGGGTATTCGCCCGCAGCGTTGCCGCACGCCAGGCCTTGCGTGATGACGGACTGGACCTGGAAGCGCTCGGCAGCCGCTCGCTGGGCGAGCTGCTGTTCTGCGACCAGGGCTTCGTCCGCCAGGCCATCGAGGTCTGTCATTATCCGCGCGCCTGGCTGCCTGCCGGGCAGGCTGCAGACAATCTCTGGGGCCGCCGCTCGCGTTTCGATCGTGGCGCCCTCGGCGTGCTGGTGGCGGAAGTGTTCCTGCCTGGCCTGTGGCACGCCGCCGAAGCGTTCAAGGAGACCCGCTGATGTACCTGAGCCTGCTCAAATCGCTCAACCGCCTGCACCCCCGGGCCTGGGACTTCATCCAGCTCAGCCGCATGGACAAGCCGATCGGCATCTACCTGCTGCTGTGGCCGACCCTGTCGGCGGTGTGGATCGCCGGCAACGGCTCGCCCTCCGTCGCCAATGTCCTGATCTTCTTCTTCGGCGTAGTGCTGATGCGTGCCGCCGGGTGTGCGATCAACGACTTCGCCGACCGCAAGGTGGATGGTCATGTGAAGCGCACGGCCGGACGTCCGCTGGCCGCCGGGCGCATCAGCGCCCGCGAAGCCCTGGCACTGTTCGCCCTGCTGGTCGGCATCAGCTTCCTGCTGGTGCTGTGCACCAACCAGAAGACCGTGCTGCTGTCATTCGGCGCAGTCGCCCTGGCAGCCTGTTACCCGTTCATGAAGCGCTACACCTACTACCCGCAGGTGGTCCTGGGTGCGGCGTATTCGTGGGGCATTCCCATGGCATTCACGGCGGCCAACGGCGAGCTGCCAGCGATCGCCTGGCTGCTGTACATCGCCAACCTGTTGTGGACGGTGGGATACGACACCTACTACGCCATGGTCGATCGGGACGACGACCTGAAGATCGGGGTGAAGTCCACCGCGATCCTGTTCGGCGAGGCCGATCGCACCATCATCCTGTCGCTGCAAGGTGCGTCATTGCTGTGCCTGCTGCTGGCAGGCAACCAGTTCGGGCTGGGCGGATGGTTCCACCTCGGGCTGCTGGGTGCAGCGCTGTGCTTCGCCTGGGAATACTGGTCGACCCGGGGACTGGAGCGGGAGGCCTGCTTCAAGGCGTTCCTGCATAACCATTGGGCGGGGTTCATCATTTTCGTCAGCATCGTGGTCGATTACGCCACCCGCTGACTCTTCTGTTGTTGCTGATGGCCCTATCGCTGGCAAGCCAGCTCCCACAGGTCCGGTGGTGCATGCGGTCCCTGTGGGAGCTGGCTTGCCAGCGATGAGGCCCTCAAGGCTTACGGCTTGGCCGCGTGCCAGACATCCTTCATGCCATCGCCAGTCGTGTCGCCGGCTTTCTTGTCCTTGACGAAGGTATACAGCGGCTTGCCGTCGTAGGCCCATTGCATGCTGCCGTCGTCGCGCTTGATCTGCGTCCATTTGCCCTCGGCCTTCTCGCCAGCCTGGACCATCAGCGGTGGCCAGTTCTTGGCGCATTCGCCAGCACACATCGACTTGCCACCACTGTCCTTGTCGAAGGTATAAAGCGTCATTCCGGCGTGGTCCACCAGCATGCCGTTCTTCTCCATGGCCGGCGCGGCCAGTGCCACTCCCGGCAGCGCCAGGGTTGCACAGAGAGCCATCCAGTTCAGCGTATGTCGTGTCATTGGATTCACCGTGTCGTTCTTGAAGTGCGGGATCTAAAGCCTAGCCTAGTAACGGAATGTTGCTGCAACGTCCCCGGACTTGTCACACAGCTGCAATAATTCCGTTATCTAATGCGGGCCAAGACACCTGAAGCTGGGAAGAGGTTTGAGCATGGTTGGCAGGAACATTCTGATCGTCGACGACGAAGCGCCCATTCGCGAAATGATCGCCGTTGCCTTGGAAATGGCCGGCTATGACTGCCTGGAGGCGGAAAACTCCCAGCAGGCCCACGCCATCATCGTCGACCGCAAGCCGGACCTGATCCTGCTCGACTGGATGCTGCCAGGCACCTCCGGCATCGAACTGGCCCGGCGCCTGAAGCGCGACGAGTTGACCAGCGACGTACCGATCATCATGCTGACCGCCAAGGGCGAGGAAGATAACAAGATCCAGGGCCTGGAAGTCGGCGCCGACGACTACATCACCAAGCCGTTCTCGCCCCGCGAGCTGGTCGCCCGCCTCAAGGCGGTGCTACGCCGCGCAGGCCCGACAGACGGCGAAGCGCCGATCGAGGTCGGTGGCCTGCTGCTCGACCCCATCAGCCACCGCGTGACCATCGACGGCAAGCCGGCCGAGATGGGCCCGACCGAATATCGCCTGCTGCAATTCTTCATGACCCACCAGGAGCGCGCCTATACCCGCGGCCAGTTGCTGGACCAGGTCTGGGGCGGCAACGTCTACGTCGAGGAGCGCACCGTCGATGTGCATATCCGGCGCCTGCGCAAGGCGTTGGGTGATGCCTACGAAAATCTGGTACAAACCGTCCGTGGTACCGGCTACCGCTTCTCGACCAAGGGCTAGGAACAGCTACAAGCCATAAGTTACAAGCCTCAAGTAAGAGCAAAAGCAAAAACGAGATCGGCTTGCAGCTTGAAGCTGATCCGCAAGGATCCCCAATTGAACCAGAACTGGCACGGCACCCTGATTCGCCACATGCTGCTGCTGATCAGCGTGTGCCTGATCATCGGACTGATCAGCGGATACTACGGCTGGGCCCTGGCCCTGGGCCTGGCGGTCTACCTGGGCTGGACCCTCAAGCAGATGCTGCGCCTGCACCATTGGCTGCAGGCGCACAAGCCCGACGAGCCACCGCCGGATGGCTACGGCCTGTGGGGAGAAGTGTTCGACAGCATCTATCACCTGCAGCGCCGCGACCAGCGCGTGCGCGGGCGCCTGCAGGCGGTGATCGACCGTGTCCAGGAGTCCACCGCGGCGTTGAAGGACGCGGTGATCATGCTCGACAGCGAAGGCAACCTGGAATGGTGGAACCGCGCCGCCGAGACCCTGCTGGGCCTGAAGACCCCACAGGACAGCGGTCAGCCGGTGACCAACCTGGTCCGCCATCCGCGCTTCAAGGAATATTTCGAGCAGGAAAACTACCTCGAACCCCTGGAAATCCCGTCGCCGATCAGTGACCGGGTGCGCATCCAGTTCCATATCACCCGCTATGGCAACAGCGAGCACCTGATGCTGGTGCGTGACGTGACCCGCATCCACCAACTGGAACAGATGCGCAAGGATTTCGTCGCCAACGTATCCCACGAACTGCGCACGCCGCTGACGGTGATCGCCGGTTACCTGGAAACCTTGCTGGACAACGTCGAAGACGTGAATCCACGTTGGGTGCGTGCCCTGCAGCAGATGCAGCAACAGGGTGGGCGCATGCAGACCCTGCTCAACGACCTGCTGCTGCTGGCCAAGCTGGAAGCCACCGATTACCCCTCGGATAACCACCCCGTCGCCGTCGACAGCCTGCTGAACTCGATCAAGGGCGATGCCCAGGCCCTGTCCGGCCAGCGCAACCAGCGCATCAGCCTGGAAGCCGAACCAGGCCTGCGCCTGAAGGGCAGCGAGACGGAACTGCGCAGTGCCTTTTCCAACCTGGTGTTCAACGCGGTCAAGTACACCCAGGACGGCGGCACTATCCGGATCCGCTGGTGGGCCGACGAGCAGGGTGCGCACCTCAGCGTGCAGGATTCCGGCATCGGTATCGACGCCAAGCACCTGCCGCGCCTGACCGAGCGCTTCTACCGGGTCGACTCCAGCCGCGCCTCCAACACTGGCGGCACCGGGCTGGGCCTGGCGATCGTCAAGCATGTGCTGCTGCGCCATCGCGGTCGCCTGGAGATCAGCAGCGTACCGGGCCACGGCAGCACGTTCACCTGCCATTTCCCGGTCGCCCAGTTGGCCCCGGCCAAGGCCAGCTGATCCAGCGCGCTTTGCATTTGCGCCCCCAGCCGCTACATTGGCGGATCGTGCCAGCGCAAGCTGGCACCTATTTCTTTCTATTTCAAGAACACGGAATCCTTTAAAACTCCATCATGGAACCTTCCAGTATTAGCCTCGCCTCCCTCTTTGCCGACTTCGGCATGATTCTTTTCGCCCTGCTCCTGGTTCTGCTCAACGGCTTCTTCGTCGCCGCCGAGTTCGCCATGGTCAAGCTGCGCTCGACCCGGGTCGAGGCGATCGCCGAGCAGCACGGCTGGCGCGGCAGCATCCTGCGCACCGTCCACAGTCAACTCGACGCTTACCTGTCCGCCTGCCAGTTGGGCATCACCCTGGCTTCGCTGGGCCTCGGCTGGGTCGGCGAGCCGGCCTTCGCCCACCTGCTGGAGCCGCTTTTGGCCGCAGTCGGCGTGCAGTCGCCGGAAATCATCAAGGCGGTGTCCTTCTTCAGCGCCTTCTTCGTGATTTCCTACCTGCATATCGTGGTCGGCGAGCTGGCCCCGAAATCCTGGGCGATCCGCAAGCCGGAGCTGCTGTCGCTGTGGACCGCCGTGCCGCTGTACCTGTTCTACTGGCTGATGTACCCGGCCATCTACCTGCTCAACGCCAGCGCCAACGCCATCCTGCGCATCGCCGGCCAGGGCGAGCCCGGCCCGCATCACGAGCATCACTACAGCCGTGAAGAGCTGAAGCTGATCCTCCATTCCAGCCGCGGCCAGGACCCGAGCGACCAGGGCATGCGCGTACTCGCCTCGGCCGTGGAGATGGGCGAGCTGGAAGTCGTCGACTGGGCCAACTCCCGGGAAGACATGATCAGCCTCGACGTCAATGCGCCGCTGAAAGAGATCCTGGCGATGTTCCGTCGGCACAAGTTCAGCCGTTACCCGGTGTTCGACGCCGAACGCGGCGAATTCGTCGGCCTGCTGCATATCAAGGACCTGCTGCTGGAACTGGCGGCCCTGGACCACGTACCGGAGTCGTTCAACCTGGTCGAGCTGGTCCGCCCGCTGGAGCGCGTATCCCGGCACATGCCGCTGTCGCAGCTGCTGGAGCAGTTCCGCAAGGGCGGCGCGCACTTCGCCCTGGTCGAGGAAGCCGACGGCAAGGTCATTGGCTACCTGACCATGGAAGACGTGCTGGAAGTGCTGGTCGGCGATATCCAGGACGAACACCGCAAGACCGAGCGCGGCATCCTCGCCTACCAGCCGGGCAAGCTGCTGGTGCGCGGCGATACGCCGCTGTTCAAGGTAGAGCGCCTGCTGGGTATCGACCTTGACCATATCGAGGCGGAAACCCTCGCCGGCCTGGTCTACGAGACCCTCAAGCGGGTCCCGGAAGAGGAAGAAGTGCTGGAAGTCGAAGGCCTGCGCATCATCATCAAGAAGATGAAGGGGCCGAAGATCGTCCTGGCCAAGGTGCTCAAGCTCGATTGAGCCACCTCAGGGGTTGCCGGCGGTGAAGTTCGGCAACCCGCCGATGGGCTGGTTGAACTGGTAGGGAATTGACTCCACCGCCAGCCCGACATTGCGCTGCACCACGAAATGCAGGTGCGGCGCGGTGCTCCTCCCGGTATTCCCCGAGCGCGCCAGCGGCGTGCCATAGGCCACCTGCTGGCCCTCACGCACCACCACCGAACCGCGCTGCAGATGCAGGTACACGCCCATGGTGCCGTCGTTATGCAGGACCCTCACGAAATTGCCTGACGGCTGGTTTCCCCGCCCGCTCTGCCGGTTTTCCACCTTCACCACCACCCCGGCACGCGCCGCTATGATCGGCGTGCCCTCTGGCATGGCGATATCCATGGCGTAACGGCCCTTGGGGCCGAAATGGCTGAAGCGGCCGTTAGGGCCCTGGGTCAGACGGAAGGGCCCGCCGCGCCAGGGCAACGGATAGCGATAGGCCTGCGGCCGCAGGGCGGGATCGCCGAGGGCGGTACGCAGGGTTTCCTTGTAGCTGATCTTCTGCCCTGGCTGGATCGCCGTCAGCCCGGCCAGCGCCACCGTGGCCCGCGCCGGAATCACCCGGCGCACCACCCGCGGCCCCGCTTCCCGGGCATTGCCCAGGCGCTCCAGGCGCAATTCGACCTCCACCGGGGCGTACAGCTCGTTGTAGACAGAGAAATGCACGCCGCCGGGATGGGGCGTGACTTGCAGATGGACCTGGCTATCGAGTTTCTCGTCCATGCGGTCGCGGAAGATGAAAGGCCGCGAGCCGGCGATCGGCCGGTCGGAATAGGTGACCACGCCGAAGGCGTCCCGGTGTTGGTAGATGGTCTTGGCCAGCGCCGGTCCGGCGGCGAACAGCAATGCGCAGAACAGCAGCAGGCGAACGGGCATGACGGGAGGCCCTCCGACGACGGTTTTTCTTGGGGTTATCGTCGAAGACTAGCAGCGGGGAATCGGCCGGGGAGCCGTGGAAACGGCTTGAGAGGGTTGCAGCCGATCAGCGGTGGCAATTTGCCGCTAAACGGCCATATCTTCACTGGCCTCATCGCTGGCAAGCCAGCTCCCACAGGGGTGTGGGAGCTGGCTTGCCAGCGATGAGGCCATCAGCAGCAACCAAGTAATCAGGCGCTTGGAATGTACTGCTTCTGCGCCGTACCACGGGCAATCAGGCGCGACAGGTAATCCAGCTTCTGCGCATCCTGGTCGACGAAGCGGAAGATCAGTTGCAGCCAGTCGCTGTCCGGCTTCGGCTCCATGGCCGCGACCGAGTGCAGGTAGCCGTTGAGACGGGCGATCTCGGAGTTCTCGCCTTGCTCCAGGTCGAGCACGGCGCCTTCCAGCACTTGTGGCAGGGCGTCGCTGCGGCGTACCACCAGCGAGGCTTCCTTGAGGGTCAGGGCCTTGATGATGCACGGCTGGTTGCCGCTGGACAGGCGCAATTGACCCTGGCCACGGCCACTGGGCGAAGCCGGCTGGGCCTGGGGCGCAGGCGCGTTGATCAGCGGCTTGGCAGCAGGCGCCGGAGCTGCCGTTGCAGCGGCGGTCTTGGGTGCATTGCCGGTCAAGGCCGACAGCGAATCATTGGCGAAGCCGGTGGAGGTACGCGCCGGGCCACCCGCCATGGCGGCTTCCAGCTTGCCGACCTTGGCCAGGGCTTTCTTCACCTTGGTCAGCAACTGCTCGTTGGTGAACGGCTTGCCGACATAGTCCGAGACGCCGGCGTGAATGGCCTGCACCACGTTTTCCTTGTCGCCACGGCTGGTCACCATGATGAACGGCAGGGCCTTGAGCGCGTCCTGCTGACGGCACCAGGTGAGCAACTCGAGGCCGGACATCTCCGGCATCTCCCAGTCGCACAGGACCATATCGAAGACGTCCTTGGTCATCAGGGTCTGGGCCTTGCGCCCGTTGACCGCATCCTCGATAACCATGCCGGGAAAATAGTTACGCAGGCATTTCTTTACCAGGTCACGGATGAACGGCGCATCATCCACAACAAGCACACTGACTTTACTCATCGCCACTCCTTCCATATCCCGACTAGCATAACGTTGACTGATGGCCATTTGCCAAAACTTCGGTCACGCCGGGACAACGACACATTCGTTCGCGGGTGCCTTCAACTGCGCTGCCGCAAACGAAAACGCCCGGCCAAAAGCCGGGCGTCAGTTCTTGGGGCAGTCTTATTTATCGTCAGATTCGGCCGGAACATTAGCTTTTTCGACGCCCTGCACTTCTTCTTTCATGCGCTTGAGGCCCATGTGCCGCACGTCGGTGCCACGCACCAGGTAGATCACCAGCTCGGAGATGTTGCGCGCGTGGTCGCCGATCCGCTCCAGCGAGCGCAGCGCCCAGATCACGCTGAGCACGCGGGAAATCGAGCGCGGGTCTTCCATCATGTAGGTGACCAGCTCGCGCAGGGCGGTCTTGTACTCGCGGTCGATGGTCTTGTCGTACTGGGCCACGGACAGCGCAAGGTCGGCATCGAAGCGGGCGAAGGCATCCAGCGCGTCACGCACCATGTTGCGCACCTGGTCGCCGATATGCCGGACCTCGACATAGCCACGTGGCGACTCGCCTTCCTCGCACAACTGGATGGCGCGGCGGGCGATCTTGGTCGATTCGTCACCGATGCGCTCCAGGTCGATCACCGACTTGGAAATGCTGATGATCAGGCGCAGGTCGGACGCAGCCGGCTGGCGACGGGCAAGGATGCGCACGCACTCTTCGTCGATGTTGCGCTCCATCTGGTTGATCTGCTCGTCGACTTCACGCACCTGCTGGGCCAGGCCGGAGTCGGCCTCGATCAGCGCGGTGACCGCGTCGTTGACCTGTTTCTCGACCAGGCCGCCCATGGCCAGAAGATGGCTGCGCACCTCTTCGAGCTCGGCGTTGAACTGTTGGGAGATGTGATGGGTGAGGCTGTCTTTATCGATCATGCTTTCGCTCCGCGAGGAAGCTTCCAGCTACAGGCTGCAAGCTCCAAGTCATTCGTTTCTGTCCTGCGAACCGCGCGCTGCCCGGGCCGGACCTAGCCGTAGCGACCGGTGATGTAGTCTTCGGTCTGCTTCTTCGCCGGGTTGGTGAACAGGGTGTCGGTGTCGCCGAATTCCACCAGTTTGCCCATGTACATGAACGCGGTGTAGTCGGAGACCCGCGCTGCCTGCTGCATGTTGTGGGTCACGATGACGATGGTGTACTTGGACTTCAGCTCGTAGATCAGCTCTTCGACCTTGAGGGTGGAGATCGGGTCGAGGGCCGAGCAGGGTTCGTCGAGGAGCAGGACTTCCGGCTCAACGGCGATGGTCCGGGCAATGACCAGACGCTGCTGCTGGCCACCGGACAGGCCCAGTGCCGAGTCGTGCAGGCGGTCCTTCACTTCGTCCCACAGCGCGGCGCCCCTCAGGGCCCATTCGACGGCTTCGTCGAGCACGCGCTTCTTGTTGATGCCCTGAATACGCAGGCCGTAGACCACGTTTTCATAGATGGTCTTGGGGAACGGGTTGGGCTTCTGGAACACCATACCGACGCGGCGACGCAGCTCGGCGACGTCCTCGCCCTTGCGGTAGATGTTGTTGCCGTACAGGTTGATGGCGCCCTCGACGCGGCAGCCATCGACCAGGTCGTTCATGCGGTTGAAGGTGCGCAGCAAGGTCGACTTGCCGCAGCCGGACGGGCCGATGAACGCGGTCACGCGCTGCTTGGGGATGTTCATGCTGACATCGAACAGGGCTTGCTTGTCGCCGTAGTACAGGCTCAGGCCCGGGACTTCGATGGCCACGGTTTCTTCGGCCAGGCGCAGGCTCTGCTTGTCGCGACCCAGGGCGGACATGTCGATGCCGTGGGCGTGGGATTCATGCTGCATGGTAAGACTCCATACGCTATCAATTTCGTTTCATCGGGCCGCCCGTGACGGGACACGGGCGGCGCTAGCAAGGGTGCGGCGATCAGCTATCCAGCGCCTTGTACTTCTCGCGCAGGTGGTTGCGGATCCATACGGCCGACAGGTTCAGGGTGGCGATCACCAGGACCAGCAGCAGCGCAGTGGCGTACACCAGCGGACGGGCGGCCTCGACGTTCGGGCTCTGGAAGCCCACGTCGTAGATGTGGAAGCCCAGGTGCATGATCTTCTGGTCCAGGTGCAGGTACGGGTAGTTGCCGTCCACGGGCAGCGAAGGTGCCAGCTTGACCACGCCCACCAGCATCAGCGGCGCCACTTCGCCAGCGGCGCGGGCCACCGCCAGGATCATGCCGGTCATCATCGCCGGGCTGGCCATCGGCAGGACGATCTTCCACAGCGTCTCGGCCTTGGTCGCACCCAGGGCCAGCGAGCCCTCGCGCACGGTGCGCGGGATACGCGCCAGGCCTTCCTCGGTGGCCACGATCACCACCGGCACCGCCAGCAGTGCCAGGGTCAGCGAAGCCCAGAGCAGGCCCGGGGTGCCCAGGGTCGGTGCCGGCAGCGCTTCGGGGAAGAACAGGCGGTCCAGCGAACCGCCCAGCACGTAGACGAAGAAGCCCAGGCCAAACACGCCGTAGACGATCGCCGGCACACCGGCCAGGTTGTTCACGGCGATGCGGATCAGCCGGGTCACCGGGCCCTGGCGCGCATATTCGCGCAGGTAGACCGCTGCCAGCACGCCGAACGGGGTGACGATCACCGCCATGATCAGGGTCATCATCACGGTGCCGAAGATGGCCGGGAAGATACCGCCCTCGGTGTTGGCTTCACGCGGGTCGTCGCTGAGGAATTCCCAGACCTTGGCGAAGTACACCCCAAGCTTGGTGAACAGGCCCATGCCGTTTGGCTGGTAGGCATGGACGATCTTGCTCAGGTTGATTTCCACTTCGCGACCGTTGCCGTCACGGGCGACCATCGAGTCGCGGGCGAAGTCCCGGTGCAGGTTGCCCAAGCGTTCTTCGATGGCCTTGTAGCGGTTGTTCAGCTCGGCGCGCTCGGACTCGATATCGGCCTGGGCGGTGGCGTCCAGCTTGCCTTCAAGCTCCAGTTTGCGACTGTGCAGGCGCAGGCGTTCGAGGCCATGGTTGATGGCGCCGATATCCTTCTTCTCCAGCGTCTGCAGGTCGCTGGCCAGCTTGTCGGCACGGGCCAGGCGGCTTTGCAGTTCGGCCCACGCGGCCGGGCCTTCGGCGACCACCTTGCCGTTTTCCTTGACGCTGACCAGATAGCCGTAGAAGTTGCCCCACTCGCGGCGCTCCAGGGCGATCAGCTCGGCCGGGCGCTGCTCGTCGGCCAGCCACTCACCGACCACCCAGGTGAAATCACTGCCGTTGAGGTCGCGGTTGCCGACCTTGATCAGCTCGCGGGTCATGAATTCCGGGCCGTCGTCCGGCACCGGAAGGCCGGCACCCTTGAGGCGCGCGCGTGGCACTTCTTCTTTTTGAACAACCTCGCCCACCACCACCTGCGCCGGCTGGCCCGGCACGTTGTAGCTGGCCTGGACCAGGTCGGCGGGCCAGAAGTGGCCCAGGCCGCGCACGGCGATGACGGCGAGCAGGCCGATGGTCATGATGACCGCGATGGCGACCGAGCCACCGCTGATCCAGACACCGGGAGCGCCGCTCTTGAACCAGCTTTTAAGGGAATCCTTTTTCACGGATCGCTACCTTCTCTATCAAAGCGACGAGTATTTCTTGCGCAGACGCTGGCGAATCAGCTCGGCCAAGGTGTTCATGACGAAGGTGAACATCAGCAGCACCAGCGCCGCCAGGAACAGCACGCGGTAATGGCTGCCGCCGACTTCCGACTCGGGCATTTCCACCGCGACGTTGGCCGCCAGGGTGCGCATGCCCTCGAACAGGTTCAGCTCCATCACCGGCGTGTTGCCGGTGGCCATCAGCACGATCATGGTTTCGCCCACGGCGCGGCCCATGCCGATCATCAGCGCCGAGAAGATGCCCGGGCTGGCAGTCAGGATGACCACCCGGGTCAGGGTCTGCCAGGGCGTGGCGCCCAGCGCCAGCGAGCCCAGGGTCAGGCTGCGCGGCACGCTGAACACGGCGTCCTCGGCGATCGAGTAGATGTTCGGAATCACCGCGAAGCCCATGGCGATACCGACCACCAGGGCGTTGCGCTGGTCATAGGTGATGCCCAGGTCGTTGGTGATCCACAGGCGCATGTCGCCGCCGAAGAACCAGGTTTCCATGAACGGGCTCATGTACAGGGCGAACCAGCCGGTGAACAGGATCACCGGGATCAGGATCGCCGCTTCCCAGCCATCCGGCACGCGCAGGCGGATCGACTCGGGCAGGCGGCTCCAGCCGAAGCCGGCGACCAGGATGCCCAGCGGCAGCAACAGCATCAGGCTGAATACGCCCGGCAGGTGAGCCTCCAGGTACGGTGCGAGGAACAGGCCGGCGAAGAAACCGAGGATCACCGTCGGCATCGCTTCCATCAGTTCGATCACCGGCTTGACCTTGCGCCGCATGCCCGGGGCCATGAAGTAAGCGGTGTAGATGGCGGCGGCAATCGCCAGCGGAGCGGCCAGGATCATGGCGTAGAAGGCGGCCTTGAGGGTGCCGAAGGTCAGCGGCGAGAGGCTCAGCTTGGGTTCGAAGTCGGTGTTCGAGGCGGTGGATTGCCAGACGTACTTGGGCTCGTCGTAGTTCTCGTACCAGACCTTGCCCCACAGGGCGCTGAAGGAAACTTCCGGATGCGGGTTCTTCAGGCTCAGCGGCTGCAGCTTGCTGCCGTCCTCGATGAACACCCGGTTGGCCCGCGGCGACAACGCCAGGATGCCCGGGCCGTCGACCACCTGTTCGATCAGCAGGGTACGGTGCGCGGTGCTGTGGAACACGCCGAGCTTGCCGCTGGCATCGAGGGCGACGAAACCCTTGCGGCGCTCTTCGGCGTCGATCTGCACGATGGGCGAGTCGCCCATCCTGAAATCGCGGATGCGCTTGAGATGCTGCTCGCCATCCGGGTCACGGGCCATGAACCACTGGGTCAGGACGCCCTTGGAGTCGCCGGTGATCAGCGAGATGCCGCCGACCAGCTGGGCGCTGGCGGTGATCTCGGCGTTGCCGTCCTCGGCCAGCTTGTAGCGGCCGTTGAGGCTCCTCTCGCGCAGGCTGAACACATCGGCCTGGGCGCGACCGTTGATGACGTACAGCCATTGCTGGCGCGGATCGACGAAGATCTGCTTCACCGGCTCGGTCATCTGCGGCAGGTCGATGCGTTCCTGCTCGTTGCTGACCTCGCCGGTCATCATGTTTTCCGAGCGGCTCAGCCGCAGCACCTGCAGGTGCGCACCGGCAGACCCGGTCAGCAGCAAGGTATCGCCATTGACGTTGAGGCTTACGTGTTCCAGCGCCCTTCCCTGCTCGTCCAGGGCAATGGGCTCCTGGCCGTACGGGTAGTCAATGGCGGGGGTGATGGTCTTTTTGTTGTCCGGGTAGGTGATCTTGTAGGTGTGGTGGAACACCAGCACCTGACCATTGGACAGACCCAGCACGACCAGCGGGCTACCAGGCTGGTCGGCACCGATGGAGGTCACCTGGACACCGGCCGGCAGGGGCAGATCGACACGCTTGAGCTCGGCGCCGCTCTTGGTGTCGAAGAACAGGACCTGGCCCTTGTCGGAAACCCGCATGCCCACCAGGTTCTGCTCTTCCAGGGCAATCATCAGCGGCTTGCCGGCGTCCTGCTGCAGCCAGGCGGGCTGCAGGGCCGGCTTGCTGGTCAGGCTCGCACCCTGGAACAGCGGCACTACCACATAGGCCAGATAGAAGAAGATCAGGGTAATGGCCGCCAATACAGCGAGCCCGCCCACCAGTACATACCAGCGGGTCAGGCGATCCTTGAGCGCACGGATGCGGCGCTTGCGTTGCAGCTCGGGCGTATTGAAGTCAATCCGCACGGGAGAAGAATTTTGGGTCATTGTGGAGTTGGCCAGATCATTCATGCGCACACACCCTAGCGGTCCCATATGACAGAAACATGACAATGCGGTGACGCAAAAAAGCCCGCCGCACAGGTGGTTCTGGCAGCGGACTGGAAATTTGCCGCTGGGGCCCGGCGTCCACCGGGCCCCACGAGATCACAGGTTAGTTTTTTGCGACACCGGCGCTGTGGGACAGGCCCAGGTCAGCCAGGGCTTTTTCAGCCACTTTGGCTGGCAGCGGGATGTAGCCATCCTTCACCACGACCTGCTGACCGGCCTGGGACAGGACCAGCTTGACGAACTCGGCTTCCAGCGGGGCCAGAGGCTTGTTCGGCGCCTTGTTGACATACACGTACAGGAAGCGCGACAGCGGGTAGGTGCCGTTCAGGGCGTTGGTTTCGTTGTCTTCGACAAACTCGCCGCCTTCTTTCTTGGCCAGGGCTACGGTCTTGACGCTAGCGGTCTTGTAGCCGATGCCGGAGTAGCCGATGCCGTTCAGCGAGGAGCTGATCGACTGCACCACGGAAGCCGAACCTGGCTGCTCGTTGACGTTAGGCTTGAAGTCGCCTTTGCACAGGGCTTCTTCCTTGAAGTAGCCGTAGGTGCCGGATACCGAGTTGCGGCCGAACAGCTGCACCGGCTTGTTGGCCAGGTCGCCGGTCACGCCCAGGTCGCCCCAGGTCTTGACGTCGGCCTTGGCGCCGCACAGGCGGGTCGAGGAGAAGATCGCATCGACCTGGGCCATGGTCAGGCCCTTGATCGGGTTGTCCTTGTGCACGAACACGGCCAGGGCATCGACGGCCACTGGGATGGCGGTAGGCTTGTAGCCATATTTCTGCTCGAAGGCCTGCAGCTCGACGTCCTTCATCTTGCGGCTCATCGGGCCCAGGTTGGCAGTGCCTTCGGTCAGCGCGGGCGGTGCGGTGGAGGAGCCGGCGGCCTGAATCTGAATGTTTACGTTCGGGTACTCTTTCTTGTACGCCTCAGCCCACAGCGTCATCAGGTTGGCCAGGGTATCGGAACCAACGCTGGACAGGTTGCCCGACACACCGGTGGTCTTGGTGTAGGTCGGAATGGCTGGATCAACAGCGGCGACCGCATTGGCGGTGGCAACGCCAGCGGCGACAAAGGTCAGGGCCGCCATCAAACGCTTCAGTTTCATGCCTTGCTCCTAGCAGGAATTCGGGGGTGAGATGGATCGGGGCCCAGTATCTGCAGGGCGCGTGTCTAATCTATGACTGGATTGTGACAATTAGATTAAAGGCCATCATTCATTACGTTGGAACGCCCCTGCCGCGCTTGCACATAAGATAAAGCGGCTCCAGGCCGCTGCCTGTCGGGAAGACCAGGATGCAATCATCGAACCTCACCTGGCCGACAGCACTCAGAGGCTCCAGCAAGGGCGTCTGGGGCAGGTCGATCACACCGCCCACCTGACGCGCGGCGGACTGGCCGACGATCGCCGTGCTCCAGCGCAGTTCCATGGACGACAACCCTGAAACCGCATGGCTGAGCGTCTGCCCCACGGCTACCACCTTGACCTTCGCAGACAACTCGCTGCCGCTGGTGGGTGTCAGGCAGATCTGCTGCGTTGCCGTGATCTCTTTCAGCCCGACAACGATCTTCCGCCGTTCGACCGGAGCGGATCGGGAGAACAGGCGATAAGGCAGATCGACCTCGGCGCCGGAGCGGGCCAGCGCTTCCCAGTCGTGACCATCAATGGGCATCAGATCACCAAGCGGCACGCTGACCGCGTACTCGCTTCGCTCCTTCCAGTGCTCGAAGAAGAAGCCGGCGACACCGCAGAAGGTGCCCGGATGTTCGTCCTTGAGTGAGGTCGCCTGCCAACTGAACTCGGCCACGGCGGAACGGATGGACTTTTTCATGGCGGTGAGAGGTGCAGGGTCATCGATTGCAATGGCTTCGGCGAACATCAATGCCGGACGCAACTGGCAAGCTCGGGATGAAAGCGTCACGACCCTCGCGGTACTTCCGACCTGCACCCCGGGCGCGGACAAGCGGCGGACAAGGTGCTCCTCCGCTGCCGCGAACAGCAGCGTGCAGTGCTCGTGCAACTGCCGATGGCGCTGCTCGGTAGCGGCCATTGATGCCAGATAGCGGCTGCTGCCCGCAGTGATAAGGGCAAGCACCTGGGCCTGGATAGCCGGATCACGGAAAGGACTGGTGAGGTTGCGCTCGGCGCCGGACTTGGAGAACTGAACCTTCAGTGTCATGGACTCGAGTGCCTTTATCGCCCGGACCATGTCGGTTTGCGCGCTTTCGAGCGCGCTCATTTCCTCTATATGTGCGGCAATGGACCGCGAGTCGAGAGTTTGCGCCTGCCAGAGGTCCAGCAACCGGGCAACCTGCTGCACGCCGTCATCGACTGACTTCACCGCCGCATCGATCTGGGCGATCAATTGGTTGGTCTTGTCCAGTTCCTTGTTCGACTCGGCGACCTTGCGCTCCTGCTGGCTCAAGCGCACAGGCGGCTTGGGCGGGGCCGGTACCGGGTCGTTGCGGAAAGCGGCCTTGCCCTGGCGGTGATGCCACTGCCGGACGTGAAATACGATGCTATCGACCGAGTGGGCCGTGCCGGTTTCCAGATAAGGCGGATAGAACAGCAGGTCGGCACCGATGGGGTCGCCGATGATCTTGTCGAAATGGTCGATCAGTCGGGCGTGGGTTGCGTTGTCCAGGTCGGCGTTCCAGAGGGTCTGGACGAGGGATTCGAATTCTTCGGGGGTGTAGTCGATAAGTGCTGGCTTGAATTCCATTTCAAAGCTCCTTTAATTAATAGAAGCCGCCACGCTGTAAGCGCATGGCGGCCAGTTTTTTATTTCAACGCAAAAACTACTGTTTTTACTTGCATATCAGCGGCGTACTGAAACTGCAGTAATACTCCAGGGAATAGTTCGTCATCGTACACGTAGAACGCCCAGCCTCCCGTCTGCCCTATAGGCACAGGCATTAAAACCGGAGCCCCAGAAGAGACAGGCTCACCGAACAAGTCGAGAACCATCTCCTGGTCCATTCCCGGAAAAAAAATCTCGGGAAGCTCGCCTTTATATACGCTAGTGCCTTCGTATGTTTCTTTCAGCGTTATGTGCAACGCCTTCAACACCTTATTCTCCGCCACGAAATCCAACCCAAGGCCTTCCTCTGGAAGGATGTAAATACTGTCAGAGCCAGGGTAGACTTCGATAAACTCTACCTCTGGAAAAATATTCTCCGCAGCAAGTTCCGCATAAGGCCGACCAAGAAATCCAACGATTTTATCGATATCGTCCTTCTTCATTTTATCCACCCTTGCTGTCTTTGCAGATCATGTATTTTTTGCCTGGCCTGCTCAATTTTCGACTCTTCCAGTCCATGTTCAATAAGCCCAGGCTTTATCGCATCGAAATTTCTATCGATAGCGGTTTTTAAATCGAGAGCGTCGGCATGCTGCTTCTCCTTGGTATTTCTCCCACCGTAGGTTTCACTGAATTTCTTGTGAACTTCGCTAGGGATCGCAATACCAGGCGCCTTGGAGATTGCCGCTTTTATGTCCGGATCAGTCATGTTCGGAAAAGCTCTCGACAGGTATAGCTGCAATGCTTTCTTCGAAACAATATGATCGATATCCAGACCATCTCCGTTACTGTCTCTCTGCAATTGATCAGCTGGCCCAACATCCAATGGCTCCGAAAAAACCAACCCCGGCGACGGCAGATCACTTCCCTCTCCGTAACCAGGAAGCCTGGACCCGGCCTCCTCCTCGTCCAACCCCGGAAGTGTTTCGATTTGCGGCCGATACGGATCGAGTTCGGCGCCAGGAATGGTCCCGGTTAGCGGTGGCACCAAGGGCAGATCGGTCGGGCCGAGCAGTTCGCTGCCCGGCGGCACCAGCGGAGTCCAGGTACGCCGCCCTCCCGAGGAGTGCGCCAGCGATTTCGCGGCCTCGAGTGAAATCGGTTCGCCCAGTTGCAGCCAGGGCGCAAATGGCTGGGTCTGGGCTCGCACGCCGAAGGCGCTGGCCGGGCTGTGCAGGCTGAGGCGATCCAGGTCATACGGCGCGTTGCCCAACGCCGCGCTCTGCGAGTACCGCACCTCGAACTCGCGGCGCTCACCTAGCCAGGTGCTTTTCGGCGCATAAGGCGCAAGCCCGTTGGCAATACGCCGCTGGTTGATCTCGCTGAACGTCCCGCCGGGCGCGGCTTCTTCGCCAATAGATCGCCACAGCGCCTGCTCGAAACCGGCAAACGACGCGAATTCCCTGCCGCGCAACGTGTCTGCCGCCTGCGCAGGAATCGCCGCCCCGCTCGTCCGGGCGCTGGCATCCCACCAACCCGGAGCGGCAACCTGCCCACCGCCACTGACAACGCCCGTGCCGGCTGGCGGTACATCGAACGAGAAATAGAGAGGCGCCCTGCCGGGGATACAGACGATGCAGTCGTTGATCCGGGTGTCGACACCGGCGGGAATCGCAAGCGCTTGCGGTTCGGAGGACAGCAGGCCAGACGCCGTCTGCACCTGCGGCTTGAGCGGGTCCGCCAATGCGCTGTCAGCCGTGAACACCAGGTCCCGATCGGTCGCCGTCTGGCCTTCGGCCCGGTAGGTGTTGGTCAGCGGATCGAACACCGCGTTTCTCACCGGAACCCGGGAAGGGATTTCATCACCGGTGCTGGCAACGATGATGGCGGTGCTGTTGCCGTGGGCTTCAAGCCTGATCCGGTAATCGACCTCGGCCATCCCGCCGCGCTCGGCCAGGGCTTGCAGGTCCTGTCCTGCATGCAGGCCTATCCCCTCGGCAGGGATTCCGATCCCTTGAAGAAGGCGGCGCTGCTCCGGCATCAGTTCGCCGTTGCCCAAGGCCGTGGAATAGGTCGCCGCAGTTACAAACGTCCCAAGCGCCTGACCGGTGCGAATGGCCGCAACCCGGGCAATCTCCCTGATCGAGTCGCCAACCGCTCGCTCGATGGCCGACACCACACCTTCCGCCACCCGGACGCCGTCCCAGGTGAGCATGCTTCCAGTGGCGGTAGCCGCCATTGGCATGGTCAGCGAATTGGCCTCGCGGATCCGCTTCAGCCGCAGGTTCTCATCCGCCAGCTGCTTGAACCGGACCCGCGCCTCACGCAGTTCCTTGTACTGCCGCTGCCGCTCCCATTCCTCCTCGCGGGCCTTCCACACGACTTTCTGCTCGGCGTGACGAGCCGCCAATGCATTGGATCGCTCGGTCAACTGGCGAACGGCTTCGGAGAGCAACTGCGCTTCCTGGGCCGCGATATAGGCCGCTTCCCAGGCCTGGTGGAGTTCCTGGAACGACTGGCTGGAGCTTTGCCGCGCCAGGCGCTCGGCGTAGTCCTGCGGGGAATGCTGGAGCGGATCCTGGCCGTCGAAAGCCCGCGCCTGCTGGTTTTTGCGCTGCAACTCGGCGGCTTTCGCCGCGATCATCTCCTCGATCACCTGCCGTTCCCTGGTGATCAGGTGCAGTTGCCAGCGCTCGCTACCGTCATTGGCGGGATACTTGCGCACGGCCTCCAACTCGGCTTTCAACGTTTGACCAACGTTGCCGAGATTGGCCGCGTAGTGCCGGTCTATCGTTGCCCGGGTGGCTTGCTGGGTCTGCGCGAAGTGCTGTACCCATTGCTGATGAGCGGCGGCCTGGGCTGCCGCCTGGGCAGCGAGTTGTGCCTGCCGCGCCGCTTCGGCTGCGGCTTGTTGCTCGGCGCGGCGCTTGGCGATGGCCGCCGCCCTGGCCTTGGCGCGCTTCTTCGCGCGCTTGCGGCTCGATCCGCCAAAGCCACCGGAAAATCCGCTTCCGCCGCCTATGTCGAAAAAGCCCGCGTCCCTCGGTCCTTGCGTTTCGACGGTGCCGTCGCGGATAACCACATCGCCCGTCGTCCTATCGGGAAATAACTTGTCCATACAGAATCTCCTTGTCTGTATGGCGCAGGGTGGCGAGTTGGAGGGGTGCGGCTGGGGTACATGTTTATGGCCGCAAGGCGGCCATATGCATCAATGTGTTTCGCAAAGCCCGTTGCAGGATTGCCCTGCAACGGAGGGGTAGCAGATCAGCGCTTGGTCGCCAGCAGATACAGGCCGACCAGCAAGCCGATGGTGCAGATCCCGGCAACGTAGAGCGCCGGGGCCATCGGGCTGAACTTGAGCAGCGCGGTCACGGCCATCGGGGTCAGGCCGCCGAAGATGGCGTAGGCCACGTTGTAGGAGAACGACAGGCCGCTGAAGCGCACCACTGGCGGGAAGGCGCGGACCATGACGAAGGGCACGGCGCCGACGATGCCGACGCACAGCCCGGTCAGGGCGTACATCGGGAACAGCAGGTCCTTGTGCTCGGCAAGGGTGTGGTAGAAGGTCCAGGAGCTGACCAGCAGCGCCAGGCTACCGGCGACGAACACACGACCCGCGCCGAAGCGGTCGACCAGCCTGCCCGCGCCGATGCAGCCCAGGGTCAGCAGGACGATGGCCAGGCTGTTGGCCTGCAGCGCCACGCTCGGGGTGAAGCCGTAGACGGTCTGCAATATGGTCGGGGTCATCAGGATGACCACGATGATGCCGGCGGACAGCAGCCAGGTCAGCAGCATCGACAGGACGATGGCGCCACGATGGTCACGCAGCACGGCGCGCAGCGGTACTTCCTCGGCCAGGGCCTTGCGCTGCTGCAGTTCGGCGAATACCGGTGTCTCGTGCAGCCAGCGACGCAGGTACACCGAGAACAGGCCGAATACGCCGCCCAGCAGGAACGGGATCCGCCAGGCGTAGTCGGCGACTTCCTCCGGGGTATAGACGCTGTTGATCAGGGTCGCGACCAGCGAGCCGAGGAGGATGCCGGCGGTCAGGCCGGCGGTCAGGGTGCCGCAGGCGAAGCCGGTATTGCGCGCCGGCACGTGCTCGGACACGAACACCCATGCCCCCGGCACCTCGCCGCCGATTGCCGCGCCCTGGATCACCCGCATCAGCAGCAGAAGGATCGGCGCCGCCATGCCGATCTGCGCGTAGGTCGGCAGCAGGCCCATGATCAGGGTCGGCACGGCCATCATGAAGATGCTCAGGGTGAACATCTTCTTGCGCCCCAGCAGGTCGCCGAAGTGGGCCATGACGATGCCGCCCAGCGGACGCGCCAGATAGCCTGCGGCGAAGATGCCGAAGGTCTGCATCAGGCGCAGCCACTCGGGCATGTCCGCCGGGAAGAACAACTTACCCACCACCGTGGCGAAGAACACGAAGATGATGAAGTCATAGAACTCCAGCGCACCACCGAGGGCGGAGAGCGACAGGGTCTTGTAATCGTTGCGGGTCAGCGGCCGGGCCGGCTGGTCGAGGCTGGAGGGAACCGATGTCATTTTGACTTCTCTTAATGGAAGGTAGAAGCGGGCAGCAAGGCTTATGGAGGCCGGAAAGAACCCCGCACGATAACAAATTGTCCGAAAGCGACACAGATCTACATATTCCGCGCAGATAATCATGACTGCATGGTCGTCGCTGTCTGCGAGGCTCTATATACTGGCCCCTCGTCGAAACCGGTTGCACCCAAGGTGGGATATTGTGCGAAAACGCTGCCAGGCTTGGCCTGGTCGGTTTCGCAGAGTTTCCCTCCGCCGCCTTCGAAGCGAAAACAGTGTAGTGAGTGGGCTGGATCGTTTTTTTGCGGCGTTACTGCGTCAACCAACGAAGCGTCACGGGTCAGAGGCACCCCCGGCATGATTGAGCTCGAACAAGAAGATCCTATCCCGCAAGGCGACCTGGCCTTGCAAATCACCGCACTTCCCCGCGAAACCAACGGTTTCGGCGATATCTTCGGCGGCTGGCTGGTCGCCCAGATGGACCTTGCCGGCACCGCCATGGCCAGCCGTGTCGCCGGCGGGCGCGTCGCCACCGTGGCGATCGATCGCATGGCCTTTCTGGTTCCGGTAGCGGTCGGCGCGCAGCTGTCGTTCTATACCCAGACCCTGGAGATCGGCCGCAGCTCTATCCAGATGATGGTCGAAGTGTGGAGCGACGATCCGCTGTCCAGCGAATGGCGCAAGGTCACCGAGGCGGTGTTCGTCTTCGTCGCCATCGATGGCAGCGGCCGCACCCGCTCCGTCCCGCCTCGTCGCTGACCAGGGCTCGCGCTAAACTCGCAGGTTCTTGCAAGGTCGAAGACCTCACGGCATATCCAACGAGAGCAGCGCATGTCCACACCCAAGGTCGAATCGGAACAACACGGCGAACTCAACTGCTGGCGCATCACCACTGACAGCGCCGAGCTGCTGGTGGCCCAGCAGGGTGCGCAGGTGCTCAGTTACCAGCGACTGGGCGAACCGCCCCTCCTCTGGCTGAGCGACCAGGCCCTGTTCAACCGCGGCAAATCGGTGCGCGCTGGCGTTCCGGTGTGCTGGCCGTGGTTCGGTAATCTGCAGCGCAACCCGCTGGCCGTTCAGCAACAGTTCCAGGGCAATGACGCCCCGGCTCACGGCCTGGTGCGTGGGCGCGACTGGCAGTTGCTCGGCATCGACAGCACTGGCGACGAGGTGCAACTGTCGTTCGGGCTGCCTGAAACCCAGGGCGCATTGGCCGGCTGGCCGCACAAGGTCGAGCTGACCCTCGAGATCCGCCTGGGCGCGTACCTGGCCTTCAACCTCACCAGTCGCAACCTGGGCGATGAAAAGGTCACCCTCAGCCAGGCGCTGCACAGCTACTTCGCAGTCAGCGACGTGCGCTCGGTGCGGGTGGAAGGGGTGAATGGCCGGGACTACATCGAGACGCTCGCCGACTGGGAGCAGCGTACCCAGCAGACGGACCTGGCGTTCAGCGGCGAAACCGACCGTATCTACCTGGATACGCCTGCGGAACTGAGCATCATCGATCCCGCGTGGGAGCGACGTATCCGCATCAGCAGCAGCGGCTCGCGCTCGGCGGTGATCTGGAACCCCTGGACCGAACGCGCCGCGCAACTGCCGGACATGGCCGATGACGGCTGGCAGCGCATGCTGTGCATCGAAACGGCGAATGTCTGGGATGACATCGTCGAGCTGGCGCCGGGCGCGAGTCACACTTTGAGCCTGACGCTATCGAGCG
>NZ_JAOECN010000048.1:0-33164 GCF_029836855.1 Pseudomonas sp. GD04058 | reverse complement strand
TGCGCCGGCCTGGGTCATGCGGTTCCACGCGGCCTGCTGCACGGTGGTGTTGAAGGTGCCGGAAGCGTCGGTCACCACGAACACGTCGAAGCCTTCGGCCAGCGCCGACAGGGTCGGGAAGGCCACGCACACATCGGTTACCACGCCGGCGATGATCAGCTGCTTGCGGCCGGTGGCCTTGATCGCCTTGACGAAGTCTTCGTTGTCCCAGGCGTTGATCTGGCCTGGGCGCGGGATGTACGGGGCGTCCGGGAACATCTCTTTCAGCTCTGGAACCAGCGGGCCGTTCGGGCCTTGTTCGAAACTGGTGGTGAGGATGGTCGGCAGGTCGAAGAACTTCGCCAGGTCGGCCAGCGCCAGCACGTTGTTCTTGAACTCGTTCGGCGAGAAGTCCTGGACCAGGGAAATCAGGCCGGTCTGGTGATCGACCAGCAGGACTACGGCGTCGTCTTTGTTCAGGCGGTTGTAGGTGGCGTTGGTCATGGTGGAAATCCTTTTGTTCGAGAAGTGTGTTTTGGGTGGTTGCCGCTAGGTGTGGCCAGATTAGGGCGTTCTCGAAACGGGATAAATCGGGTGAAAACGGTATGACTGTCTCGCTCTGGTGGACAACGAATGGAGGGCGACGGGCTGTTGGTGTGGGTCGCGACAAATGGCGCTATGCTTGCGTCACTTGTCGCACCTCAAGGAGTACGCCATGGCCGTCGCCGACACCTATGCCCGCAAGTCCCTCCGTGCCAGTCGCCGGCCGACGGAGTACCTGCTTCGAGAAGAGGCCGGGCTGCTCAGCCCTGTCATGGTCTACCGCCTTACAGCCAAGGGGTTTGACCTGAAGGATGTACAGGCGATGCTGGCGCTGTCCGAGCTGTATTCGACGCGCAAGATCATGAGCCGCATCGTCGGCAAGTCTGTGCGCACGTTGCAGCGCCAGGGCAGCAAGGAGTCCGCCCACCTCAATGCCCAGCAAAGTGCCGTGGCCTTCCAGTTCGCCCGGGTCCTGGAGCGTGCCATCGAAGTATTCGGTTCGCTGAGGCTGGCCGAGGAATGGCTCGGGCGTCCGTGCAAGTACCTCGACGGCGATATACCGCTGGATGTGATCGACAACCCGGTCGGATTCCAGGCGGTGGAGGATTACCTGGAGCGCATCGAGCACGGGGTCTATCAGTGAATCCGTTGCCATGGTCCGGTGGCTGGTACGCATGGCGCCTCGATCGTGAGGTATACAAGGATTCCTGGGACAGCGGCATCGGTGCGCACAAGCTCGGCGGGCGCTGGAATCCGCCGGGGCGCAAGGTGGTCTACGCCGCGGCGGACCCTTCGACCGCCATTCTCGAAGTGGCGGTGCATCTGGGCTTCGATGCGCTGGACACGGTGCGCCACGTGCTCACCTGTTTCGAAATACTGGACCCTACCCTGATCAAGGTCGTACAGCCCGAGGACGTGCCCAATCCGGTCTGGCTCAGCAGCGCGGCAGCTTCGCCCAACCAGCAGAAATTCGTCGATGCCTTGCTGGCAGAGCATGCCTTCGTGTTGATCCCGTCGGCGGTGAGCCGGCATTCGTGGAATCTGCTGATGAGTTGCGAGCTGGCGGCGGGGAAGTATCGGGTGGTGAGGCAGGAGCGGTTTGGGCTGGATACGCGGTTGGTGAAGGGGTAGTGCCATGTTTTCCGCGCAATGAATGCTGTGATTTAATCGCGCGCCCCTGCATCGTTGGTAGATAGGTTGCAGATGCTGTCGGGCGAGCGATGCGACCACGCGAATCAATAAGGAGATTATTTTGCTCAAGGCAATGACCGCCTCGTTCCTGCTGCTTTGCGGCACTCTGGCATACGCTGCGCAACCTGCGGCGCCGTTGAGCCCTGCCGCTGCACAGGAGATCGCCAACGTGTTCAGGGATCGCTACGAAAGCGACTTCAAGCGGGAGATGAGCAGGACCCACCAGATGGCCTTTCCCACCAAGGAGCAGTCGGTCGTCTATTCGAAATACATGAACAAGGCATTCTCTAGCGCCGGCTACAGTCTCGACGCAACGTTGAATGACTACCTGCACGCATTGCGCACGCCTGGTGTGGTCCTGTTCATGTCGAAGCTGAACCTCGAGACCTATGCGATTTTCCTCAAGTCCGATGCAGTGGGCGGGGCGTTCATGGAAACCGGGGCGATCTCGCAAAAGACCTTCGACTACGCCAGGGATATCGCCAGGGAAGTACCGATCAGCAATGCCGACTACATCTTTCAGGCAGATCCGGGCTACCGGATCGCGGCTATCGAAGGACTGCACCAGGACTACGAGCATCGTGAAGAACGGCTGATCGGTTATGTGAGGCAGGGCTCGGAAATCTGGGATGAGTGGTTGTATTTCGAAAGTGCGTCCCTGCCGGGTGAAGAACACGGCATGGGGCTGGTCGACCTGACCAAGGTCACCCCGGAAGAAATGCAGATCTGGAAGGCGCTGCTGGGCAAGAAGGTCAAGCTAGAAGGCACCTACTTCACTGCCCGTGGCGTCGAACTGGGCAGTGACAAAGGTACCAAGCGCATCAGGAACCCGAACTTCTTCGATCTGAAGCAGGAACTGGCGTTCAAGGTGCTCTGAACGACGGCAGTAACACAAAAAAGGCCTGCCCTTTTCAGAGCAGGCCTTTTCTTGGCCGTTAACGTTTACCTGACCCGGGTGGTCGCGGGGTCAGAGGCAACTACCCAAGAAACTACCCAAGAAACTACCCAAGAAACTACCCAAGAAAACGCTCCCGAGACGGTGCGAGAGAAGATCCTGTTGAAGTTGCGCCGACGCCCAACCACGACACGATTCGAACTGGCAAGAGAGTTGGGCCTGACCCCCGAAGGCATCAAGTATCACTTGAACAAGCTACGGACAGAGGGGGTTGTGCGCCATATGGGCCCAACTAAAAGCGGGCGCTGGGAAGTGCTGAAGTAGACAGGATTCAGCCTCGAAAAACAAAAAAGGCCCAGGTTTCCACCTGGGCCTTCTCATGTATGGCGCACTCGGCGGGATTCGAACCCACGACCCCCCTTCGGAGGCCAATGCGGTACAGGAATCTTGGTTGGCGGCAAGCGTTCAAAAATGCCTCTAAGTGCCGTCCTGCAAAGCTTTGGCCTTATCTAGCTGCCTACAGTTTATAGCTCTTAGCGGTATCTAAGGGTGGTTATCTAGGGCACAAAAAACGAAATGGGCCCCAGCGATTTTGACACCTAGCCAGCCCCTGGCTCGTCCTCCCGCCTTCTCACCGAACCTGAGTTTCGACAAGCGGCTGGCGGCCTAGGGGCAGCGACTTGTTTTGTTGCCCTCTGCTGTTGCTTTTACATATAGGCAACCCAGGAGTGCGCAAGCCCCAACGTTAGCAATGCTTTTCTGGTGGGAGACTCTACCCTCGCAGGGGCCAAAGCCGTGCAAGATGCGTCGGGGTTAGTGCGGCAGTTAGCTCACTCGTCCTTGGCGTTTATCTCGGCAGAGATTTCGCCAAACGACTCCCAGTGGCCAACCAGTTCATCAACGCGATCAGGAATGCGCGGTGACTTACTGAGCACCAGACAGCGGGTCGTACCCACGTATTCCTCAAGGAGGTAGAGCGTGTCCCCAACGTCGACGCCCATTTCCTGTAGAACGTCGTCAGGCAGGCGAATGGCGCCATCGCCGTCCCAGTCTTCGATCACAACGTGATGTTTCATCGCGGCTCCAGAAGACGGTTGGATGAGATGTCCGCAGGGGGAGGCAGTGGCACGCTGCCAACTAAGTCCCGCGGCGCAGGCCGGTAGCATAGCAAAGAGCGGGCAGGCTCAGGGAGAGGTAACGAACGCGTCTACCCAGCCATTGCTGCCGGTGGACGAAAACTCACCCGAGCAACTCAACTGCGCAAGTCGGGAACGAGCACCCGGAATGGGGCGTCAGGAATGCGCTCAATCGATTCAGACCACGAACAGAGCGATACCAGATGCCAGGCACTTACCCGCTGCATGATGCGCCAAATGACGCTACAATAATGCCATATGTCGCATCTGGAGGAATGCTCTATGGTTTCCGCCGACACTCGCACTCGCACTCGCAAGGCAGCACCCGCCGCCCGTAGGCCAACGGAATACCTTTTCCAAAGTGACTCTGACCAGCTCAGTCCGGTCATGGTCTACAGGCTCACGGTCAAAGGCTTCGACCTGAAAGACGTGCAAGACATGCTTGCGATTTCTGATCTGTATTCGACGAAGAAGATCATGAGTCGCATTGTGGGCAAGTCCATCAGGACGATTCAGCGCCAGGGCAGCAAGCAACCAGCACACCTCAACTCCCAACAGAGCGCCGTGGCATTTCAGTACGCGAAGGTGCTGGAGCACGCGATCAATGTATTCGGCACTCAAAAGCTGGCCGAAGAATGGCTAGGGCGCCCTTGCAAGTATCTGGACGGTGACGTGCCGCTGGACGTTATCGACAACCCAGTGGGTTTTCAGGCAGTCGAGGACTATCTGGAGCGCATCGAGTACGGGGTCTATCAGTGAACCCATTTCCCTGGTCTGGCTCATGGTACGCATGGCGCCTCGACCGTGAGCTCTACAAGGACACCTGGGACAGTGGCATTGGTGCCCACAAGCTGGGTGGCCGCTGGAACGCACCGGGGCGAAACGTTGTGTACGCATCGGCAGATCCCTCAACCGCCATCCTGGAGGTGGCGGTGCATGCCGGCTTCGATGCGTTGGATACGGTTGCGCATGTGCTCACATGCTTCGAAGTGCTTGATCAAAGCCTTATCAAGGTCGTACAGCCTGAAGATGTTCCCAATCCTATCTGGCTGACGAGTGCATCCGCTTCACCTAACCAGCAGAAGTTTGCAGACGCCCTGCTGGCCGAGCATCCGTTCGTACTCATCCCATCCGCCGTCACTCGCCACTCTTGGAACTTGCTTGTCAGTCGCGAGCTGGCCGATGGCAGGTATCGAATGATCAGCCAAGAGCGCTTCGGCCTGGATACGCGTCTCGTTAAGGTCTGAGTGGCTTGCGCTGGCTGAGCCAGCAGTGTCTTTCAGGTGAATGCCTTAAGATTGCGTGACAGCTCTTCACGTAGCCGTAGCACCAGGACGTGTACCGGCCAGAACAACAGGCCCTACCTGTCCCCCCCTGATTTACAACGCCCCAGCCTACGGCACAGCAACCAAGCCAGTGAAAGCTCACTTGGGCCTTTAAACTGACGCCGCTCTTTTTGAGTAGGAAACGACGGGATACCACCGGGGAAATTCACTATCCCCATGCCGCACCCAGCTAATCCACCAGCAGCTCACTGATAGGTCATCGAGACTTCGCTCTATAGCCACCGTGGCTGCGCTGGCTTGCCGCAGGATGGCAGTGGCAGTCCCGCAAAAACCACTGAGCTGCCACATACGCTCACAGGGATCTCTTCGCCGAACTAGCCAAATACACCCTCGTGACGACAGATCCCTCCGCCAAATCGCAAATATCCAGCGTGCGCCCCCGGAATAAATCGTTAAACCTCGACTGGCCTGGCTTTTCACTCACTCTATTCAAATGACACCACCCCTGCGGACCATTAAACGGAGCCCACCCGACAGGACAAATACGTATCATGAGGCAGCGGGTTAGCTTGGTAAGCTCGCTCTCAGACAACCTTTGTCGATGTGGCCGTCATGGAAGAAAGCGCGCAACAGCGTTCAGAACGCTATGTATCCGCCCGCAGCCAGCACCCCGCTTGGCTTTTGCTTGCCTCGCGGCGTGCTCCGCTCGTATTGGGCTGCCTGCGCACGCTGTTCGAGCGGGCGCATGATGGGATCCCCATGGAGGATGCGCTGCAAGCGCTGTCCGAAATGCTGGCTGCTTATGCCAGCCAGGAACTTTACGAAATCGACCCAGATGCAACGCATCTCCAAGCAGGTCGTGAACTTCGTGAATGGATCAAGCGGCGTCTGGTCGTAGAACGAGAGGGGCGTATCTATGCAACCGACGCGTTGGAGTCCGCCATCCAGTTCGTCGATTCGCTGGATAGTCGGATCATGACTTCCACGGCATCTCGCCTTTCGGTGGTTCAGCGCGAGATCGAAAACCTGGAAACGGGTCTGAACCCCAGCCCAACTGGCCGTATTGCCAGCCTGCGCCGCCGAATACAGGATTTGGAGCACGAGCTAGCGCAGGTAGAGGCTGGCAACGTCATCGTGCTTGATGAAGCGCAGGCGATAGAGGGCATACGCGAGGTATATAACCTGGCCACCAGCCTACGCGCGGACTTTCGACGAGTTGAAGACTCTTGGCGCGAGGCGGATCGCGCCCTTCGATACTCGATCATCAGCGAGCAGTCTCACCGTGGAGAAATCGTCGATCGGTTGTTGGACGGGCAAGATGCTCTACTCAACACTCCCGAGGGGCGTGTCTTCGAAAGCTTCCAGCAGCAACTGAGGCAGTCCGCTGAGCTGGAAACCATGCGTGAGCGTTTGCGCACCATCCTTCGTCATCCAGCGGTTCCAAAGGCACTGAATCGTCCCCAGCAACGTGAGCTACGTTGGCTGGCGTTACGCCTGGTTCGGGAGTCGCAGGCTGTGCTCCAAGCGCGCGCCCGAAGCGAGCGCGATGTTCGTGGCTTCATGAAGACGGGGCTGGCCGCCGAGCATCATCGCGTCGGACAGTTACTCAACGACTTCTTCAATCTAGCGCTCAGCGTCGACTGGCAACGCCAGTCAGAACGCCGTAAGCCTGCATGTTTACCACCAGTTGGCGTAGCCATTACCGGTATCCCGGCAATCGAGCGTCTCCGCTTCAAGACCCTGGATGACGATGATACGGGCGAGCTGGATCTGAGTTTGAAGCCAGCGGGGTTGGAGCAGATTGATGATGACTTCTGGGATGCCTTCGACGGGCTGGATCGTGAAGCGCTGATTCAGGACACCCTAGCTGTGCTGGCGGAGCAGGGGCGCCCTGTGAGTCTCGGGGAGCTTGCGTCTTTGCTTCCACCTGCTCACGACCTAGAAACCTTTGCGCTCTGGTTGGCGATGGCACGCGAGGCAGGTATTGAGGTGCTGAAAGAGGAGCGTCAGCTCGTGGAGCTAGTTGACGAGGATGAGCAACGCTGGCGCTTCAATCTGCCTTATGTCGGACTCGACCACGAGGCACTCAAGGACATCGATTGGGAGTTGTGAGCATGGCAGGGATCTTCGATCGAATTGCAGGCGCCTCTGGCGCCGACGAAACGGAGCTGACGGTGGAGCCCATAGCGTTGGATGACGGCATGGATGATGAACAGCCTCTTATGAGCGCCGCTGTTCAGGTCGATGAGCGCCGGACGCCGCAACGGGTACGTGAGGCCGTACAGGAAATGCTCAAGTACGGGCTGCTGGAAGAAAGTCACAAGCCCAATCTGTATCGCTCGGCGCTTGCCAATATCGAGGCGGTCGACACAATCCTGGAACCCCTCGACCTGGCCATGGGGGTCGACGAGGTTCGCGGGCTGGTGTTCGTCACCGTTCGTCAGGGCGAGGTGGCCGAGCAGGATGACTGGTCGCACCCCCTTGTGCGCAGGCAAAGGCTGAACCTGGAGCAGTCCCTGCTGATCGCCATTCTGCGCCAGCATTTCATCGCCTACGAACAGGAAAGCGGTACGGGCGCCACTCAGGCACTGGTAGCTGTTGATGAGCTGATTCCGCAATTGCAGGTTTACCTGGGCGAGCTGGGCAGTGAGGCGAAGGAGCGCAATCGCGTCATCACGCTGCTGGATCAGCTCAAGGGGCATGGTTTGGTGTCGGCTCTGGACGCCCATGACCGCGTCATCATCCGCCCCATCATTACCCACTTGGCCAACCCGGAGAACCTGCAGGCACTGGTGGTTTGGCTGCGCGAGCAGGTGGAGGGCGCGACTACCCCGGCTGCCGCTGCTGAGGAGGACGAGGCGTGAAGCAAGCACTGCTCTGGCGTGACAGCGAGACCCTCATTCTCAGCAGCATCGAACTCTATAACTGGGGCGGCTTTCAGGGCTATCACCGTGCCGAGATCGATCCCTCAGGCACCGCCGTGATCGGCCCAACGGGTAGCGGTAAAACGACGCTGGTGGATGCTCTGATGACCTTGCTGTGCGCCAACCCGCGCTACAACCTGGCTTCCACAGGTGGGCATGAAAGCGACCGTGATCTGGTGTCCTATGTGCGCGGGGTTACCGGCCCTGGAGACGGAGGTGTAGAGCAATCTCATATCGCGCGCCAGGGTAAGACGGTCACCGCCATTGCCGCCACGCTCGAGCGTGACGGTGCGCAGGTGCGACTGGGCGCTGTACTCTGGTTCGAGGGCACCAGCTCCTCGGCGTCCGATCTGAAAAAACTGTGGCTGTTAAGCGAGTCCCCCGAGCAGACGCTGGAGCATTGGCTCAGCCAACATCACGCAGGCGGCATGCGGGCGTTGCGTCAGATGGAGAAGGATGGGACGGGTATCTGGCCGTATCCCAGCAAAAAAGCCTTCCTGGCCAGGCTCAGGGATTACTTCGAAGTCGGTGAAAACGCCTTCACCTTGCTCAACCGCGCTGCCGGCCTGAAGCAGCTCAATAGCATTGATGAGATCTTTCGCGAGTTGGTGCTCGATGACCGCTCCGCTTTCGGGCGGGCTGCCGAGGTCGCTACTAGTTTCGATGATCTAACGGACATTCACCGGGAACTGGAAACCGCTAGAAAGCAGCAGCGCTCATTACAACCGGTTGCCGATGGCTGGGAGCGTTACAAGGCCTTACAAGAACAGCTGCAGGATAAACAGGTGCTCGAAGGCATTCTTCCGGTCTGGTTTGCCGAGCAGGGGTATCGCCTATGGTTGGCTGAAACCAATAGGCTAGAGAAGGAGCACAAGCAGGCTGAGCTGGATCGAGAACACTGCGAGCGTCGACTTGATGCCCAGAAGGGCGTGGTCGATCAACATCGTCAGCGCTACCTGCGCGTAGGTGGCGCAGGGCTGGATCAATTACGCGGGCGCATCGCGGATTGGCTCAGGGAGTGCGATAAGCGGCGCCTGAAGGCCGAGCAGTACCAACGCCTGGCCAAGGGGCTTGGACTGGCGGAGGCATTATCGGCCGCAGCCCTCGAGGAGAATCAGCAGCAGATCGCGGCGCGCCTGGAAATACTGACCCAGCAGATTACTGACGCGCGGCAAACGGCGTTCGATGCGGGTCTCGTCCAGCAGGAGCTCAATGGCCGCCTGCAGGCCTTACAGCAGGAGCGTGCCGAGGTGGAGAGACGGCCAGGCTCGAACCTGCCCGGGCATTTCCATGCTTTTCGAGGAGATCTGGCGCAGGCGCTTGGCGTCGATGAATCGGCCCTGCCTTTCGTCGCCGAGCTGGTGCAGGTCAAGCCCGAGGAACTGGCCTGGCGGGGTGCCATCGAGCGGGCAATCGGCAGCCACCGCCTGCGTATCCTGGTGCCGCATGGCGCGTCCGAGGCTGCACTGCGTTGGGTGAACCAACGGCATAACCGCCTGCATGTGCGCTTGCTGGAGGTCAAGGAGCCGTCGTCGCGCCCCGTGTTCTTCGACGATGGCTTTACCCGCAAGCTGACCTTCAAGGAGCATCCGTACCGAGAAGCCGTGAAGGCACTGCTGGCGGACAACGACCGACATTGTGTGGAAAGCCCGGAGCAATTGCGTCATACCCCGCATGCCATGACGGCCCAGGGGCTGATGTCGGGTAAGGAACGCTTCTTCGACAAGCAGGACCAGAAGCGCCTGGATGAAGGCTGGCTGACCGGCTTCGACAACCGCGACCGTCTGGCCTTCCTGACTGAACAAATTCGCGAGGTCAATGAACAGCTCGCGCCTGCCAAGCTGGCCTTGGATGCCGCCCAGGGCGATGTCCGCAAGTTGGAGGATCAAGCTTCGCTGCTGCAGCGCGTCGAAGAACTGCAGTTCGAGGAGATTGATCTGCCGGGCGCCGAGCGTCAGCTGGAGTCGCTGCGTGCTCAGCTGGACACCCTGACACGCCCCGACTCTGACCTCGCCCTTATCAAGGCTGAGCTGGATGAAGCTGAGGCATTGCTGGACTCTCTGGATCGACAGAGGCAACAACTTATCGAGCAGTGCGGTCAGTTGAAAATTCAGTTCGAGCAGGCCGCATCCGCTACCCGTAAGGCTTATCGCGGCGCCGAAAAGGGGCTGAGCGATACGCAACGTGAGTTGGCGCTAGCGCACTTCCCGACGCTGAGCGCTGCTGACCTCGGCGATATTGTCGAGCTGGAGCGCAAGCATACGCATGAGCTTCAAGGGCAGCTCAAAGCGCTGGGTGAGAAACTGGGCGATCAGAAATCCGAGCTTGCCAAACGTATGTCCGACGCCCTGAAGGTTGACACCGGTGCGCTGTCAGAGGTCGGGCGGGAGCTGGTGGACGTACCAAAGTATCTGGAGCGTCTACGTGTGCTGACCGAGGAAGCCCTGCCCGAGAAACTCAAGCGCTTCCTGGAATACCTCAATCGTTCCTCGGATGACGGCGTCACCCAGCTACTTAGCTATATCGACCATGAAGTCTCGGTGATTGAGGAGCGTCTGGATGACCTGAACAGTACGATGCAGCGTGTTGACTTTCAGCCCGGGCGCTATCTGCGCTTGGTTGCGACAAAGGTCATCCATGCAAGCCTGCGCACCTTGCAACAGGCTCAGCGCCAACTGAACTCGGCGCGTTTCATCGATGATGAAGGCGAGAGCCATTACAAGGCATTACAGGAGCTCGTTGGACTGCTCAAAGATGCCTGCGAGCACAGCAGGAATCAGGGCGCCAAAGCGCTTCTGGATCCGCGCTTCCGCCTGGAGTTCGCGGTCTCAGTGATTGATCGAGAAAGCAAGAGTGTCATCGAAACCCGAACAGGTTCTCAGGGGGGTAGTGGTGGCGAGAAAGAGATCATCGCCTCCTATGTGCTGACCGCTTCCCTCAGCTATGCGCTCTGTCCCGACGGCAGCAGCCGGCCGTTGTTCGGCACCATCGTGCTCGACGAGGCGTTCTCGCGCAGCTCCCATGCGGTTGCCGGTCGGATCATCGCAGCGCTGAGGGAATTCGGCCTGCATGCTGTCTTCATCACGCCCAACAAGGAAATGCGCCTGTTGCGCCACCATACGCGTTCGGCCGTCGTCGTTCATCGGCGCGGCGTGGAATCCAGTCTGGTTTCCCTGAGCTGGGAAGCTTTGGATGAGCATCATCAACAGCGTAGCAAGGCCATGCATGAAGTCGCCCACTGACATCGGCCGCAGCCTGGCCAGGCAATGGCAGCGCTCCAGTGTGCGCCTGGAGCGTTTGCTCAATGCCGCTAGCTGGCCGCAAAGCCTCAACATCGGCAAACCTTCGCCACGCCTGTTCACTGACAACATCCAGGCAGTGCTCCTGCATGTGGAGAACTGGCGGAGCGTAAACGTGGGTAAAGTCGACTGGGAACCCGTCAGCTACCGAGCTGGGCTTGTCCCCATTTCCTTGCCGATGCGCTGGCATTTGCGCAACCCTTCCGAATGGATTGCAGCGACCAATGATCCGAGGGTCTGCGAGGAATACGCTCAACTCGAGCATCTGGTCGAGCAGGTCGACAGTGCCTTTCATGCGCTGCTGGTGGCGCAACGCAGCCTGTGGTTGACGAAGCCGTTTGAAGAAGTCGTCGCCACGGCGCAACTCGCCACCCGCTTGTCGCCAGGCTGTGCCCGAGGCCGTCCACTGCGCCTGCTTGCCGAGCACGGCGTAGACACCAAGTTTTTCGAGCGTAACGCCAGCTTGCTGACCCGGCTCCTCGACGAGCGTTTCGAAGGCGCGGCGTCCGAGCAAGGCCTGACGACGTTTCTGGATGCCTTTGAAGAAAGCAGTCATTGGGTACTAGTCGTTCCTCTTCAGCCTGAGCTGCTGCCCTTCAAGCGGCTTAGGCTCACGACTGCGGAACTGGCTGAAACCCCGCTTCCTGGTTCGCGGTTGCTGGTGGTGGAAAATGAGCAATGTGTTCACTTGCTGCCCGAAACCTTGCCGGACACCCTGGCTGTGCTGGGTGCAGGACTCGATTTGCAGTGGTTGGCGTCTGCGCACTTAGCCGGGAAACAGATCGCCTACTGGGGCGACATGGACACCTGGGGCTTGTTGATGCTGGCGCGAGCGAGGCTTCATCAACCAGCGGTCGAAGCACTATTGATGGAGCAGGAGCTGTTTGAACAGCACTCACCGGGCAATGCAGTTGTTGAGCCGGCCAAAGCGCGGGAGTCGGCCCCACCTGGTTTGCTGGCTGACGAAGCGGATTTCTATCGGTATCTGCTGGTGCAAGAGCGAGGACGTCTTGAGCAGGAGTACCTGCCAAAGGTACAAGTTGAGCGCGCTATCGAGCAGTGGGCTCGGGCGGTCCCTGTATAGAGCGGCTGGCGATGGGCTCAATAACCCTCTAATCCTGAGACCGCTTACCCTTAACCCACGGTCTTCAGAAATGCCTTCTCTGACATTTCCAACGTTGATCGCTTTAGGCGGTCGGTTTTCAGCGTTGGTCTGCAACGAGTCTTTTCATCTCGTCGACGAGACTAAGGGCGATTCACGATTCCGGTCGACTTAAAGCGCCGGAGGCCGGGGCGCTCACGGATTTCCGGTCAATTGAGTTGCACCATGGCCGAGCCGATCTCGCGCTCGCCGGACTCCGGTCTGATGACGCGACCAAGAGCGCTCGGCTGTTTCCGGTTGCGCTGGAGCGTATGGTCGGGGCTGGGTGACTGCCCGCACTCAGGATGCCGCTCAGCTGAAAGCCCTGCAGGTCGGGGGCGCTCACGAGATTCCGGTCTGATGACGCGACCAGGAGCGCTCGGCTGTTTCCGGTTGCGCTGGAACGTATGGTCGGGGCTGGGTGACTGCCGGCACTCAGGATGCCGTTCAGCTGAAAGCCCTGCAGGTCGGGGCGCTCACGAGATTCCGGTCTGATGACGCGACCAGGAGCGCTCGGCTGTTTCCGGTTGCGCTGGAACGTATGGTCGGGGCTGGGTGACTGCCGGGACTCAGGATGCCGTTCAGCTGAAAGCCCTACAGGTCGGGGCGCTCACGAAATTCCGGTCAATTGAGTTGCACCATGTCCGAGCCGCGATCTCGCGCTCGCCAGATTCCGGTCTGATGACGCGACCAGGAGCGCTCGGCTGTTCCGGTTGCGCTGGAACGTATGGTCGGGACTGGGTGACTGCCGGCACTCAGGATGCCGTTCAGCTGAAAGCCCTGCAGGTCGGGGCGCTCACGAAATTCCGGTCAATTGAGTTGCACCACGGCCGAGCCGCGATCTCGCGCTCGCCAGATTCCGGTCTGATGACGCGACCAGGAGCGCTCGGCTATTTCCGGTTGCGTCGGAACGTATGGTCGGGGCTGGTTGACTGCCTGCGCACAGCATTCCGGTCAGACAGCGACACAGGGAGATTCACCACTTACTGCGCGGTTTACAGGGCGACGGGAATCCAGCGCTCGCCCCAGTTTTGCATCCACCGGAATTTGCCGAGCGCCTTGGATCACAGGAACACCTTCGCCAAAATAGTCAAATGAACCCTCATTTCCTAATCTGGGAACTGACGAAATTTGCGGCATCTGCGTTAGCGCAGCGGAACATCGAGTTACCGTGTGTCTCGTAAGTAATCGGGAGCGCACGCTGATGAGATGGTTTTTCGTGGTGATGCTTTGCGGTGGGGCAGGTCTCTGGCTAAGCGCCCAATATCAAGTTCCTCAATGGTTGCTTTGGCTGCTGCTGGCGCTGGGAACCACGGTATGGGGCCTGGCCAAGTGGATGGAACAGCAGGAGGCCGAGACGGAGCACGATCAGGATCGCAGGTGCTGATCAGGATTGGGCCGTATGGGATCTCCCAATGGCCGCAGCGCTGAACTACGCGCTGTGTGGTGGACGATGGTGAGCGAGCTATCCGGGGCTTTGAGTTCATGACCAGGAGATAACGAGATTGACCCTCCCTTACGAAAGAACACGCGCCATCGTCAAAACAGAGGAGTTCCTGCGTGAACTCTCCCGTCATTCGGGGTTACCGCAGGATATCCGCAGCTATGCGAAAAGCCTGCTCAGGCACTATCCATCTGCCGACCAGATTTTCTCGCTGGGGCGCCTTGAGGAATGTCTGGTAAACGAAGCGCTTGAAGATGAATACCGACGGCGGGTGATCGCCTTCCACCAGCAGCTGCTCTGCTCGTCGCTGGAGTCGACTCGATAGCGATGTCCCGCCCAGACTTTGAACCGCCGGTGTCTCACCTCGTCGCGCAGCGGCTGAAGCATCTGCGCAAGGGGAGGCCTTTCAGCATCAGGTGTCTTGCAGAGCTTGGTTCGAGCTCGGCCATCTCCAAGGCAGTCGCCCAACTTGTTCGCCGTGGCGAGCTTGAGCATGTGTATCGTGGCATCTACATGCGGCCGAAATACAGCCAGTACACCGGTCGGGTTCATCGTCCTGGGCCTTCGGACTTGGTGAATCTGATTGCCAGGCAGAACCGTTGGAAGCTGCAGATCCACGGCGCTGATGCCGTGAGGCGATTCGGGCTGAGTACTCAGATGCCAGTCATTCCGATCTATTACACGAGCGGCCCCAGCCGATCGCTATTTGTGGGGAAGGCCGAGATCAGGCTCGTGCATGCTGCTCCGATGGTGATGCAGTGCGCAGGAACTAAAGTGGGGATGACCATCAGCGCTCTGTTTTATCTCGGCAAAGGTGGTACTACGCCGGAGTGTGTTGCTGTAATCAAAAAAGCTCTCAGCCCCGAAGACCTGAGCAAAATAGTGGCCTGCAGAATGCCGAAATGGATGCGCGCAGCGCTGGAGACAACATGAGCCGGTAAGAAGCAGCCAGACACTCCGTTTGGCTGCCTATCCCTCTATCAGTGTCGGACCTGCATCTATTGCTGGCTGCCCTTCTCCATATTTATCCGCGCGCTGCGGATATAGCTCACCGACACGCCCAGCCGGCGGGCGATCTCTGCGTCGGAAAGGCCCCCGAGCTCCGAGATAATTTCGGGTGTCATTTCGGGCAACGGTCGCTTGTACGCTTGTATTCCAAGCTCCCTACGCATTTTTTTTGACCGGAAAATTACTGGAGATCCACGGCGCTGATGCCGTGAGGCGATTCGGGCTGAGTACACAGATGCCAGTCATTCCGACCTATTGACATGGCAAATAAATAGGGCATATTGGATAATCTATCTCCATGAAAATAGATGCCCGCAAACTCAGCCCCCAAGAACAACGTGAAAAGCGCTCTACGGCCCTACGCATGCGTGAGCAGGGTTACACCTACAAGGCTATTGGCGAAGCGGTTGGTGTTCACCCCCGCACTATTGCTCACTGGGCGCAGGTCGCAGAACATAAAGGCGAAAAGGCTGCCATAGCCGGCGGCCAGCGTGGTGTGCGCCAGGGTGATCGCCGCAGTTTGAGCTCCAGCCAGGAAGTGCTGATTCGCACCTTGATGACCGATAAGATGCCCGACCAACTCAAGCTCGGCTTTGCGCTCTGGACGCGTGATGCCGTGCGAGAACTGATCCGCCAGCGCTGTGGTTTTCTCATGCCGGTTCGAACGGTTGGTGAATACCTCAAGCGTTGGGGCTACACCCCGCTGCGACCACTGCATCGGGCTTATCAGCAGAAACCTGAAGTGGTTCAGTACTGGCTGGATAATGAATATCCACGCATCGCACAGCGGGCCAAGGCTGAGAATGGTGAGATTCAGTGGGGCGACGAAACCGGTATGCGCAGTGACAGCCATGCTGGCCGCAGCTACGCCCCTATTGGCGAAACGCCGGTGCGCCTGGTCAGCGGCAGTCGTTTTTCCACCAACATGATTTCCACCGTGACCAATCGGGGCAAACTGCGCTTCATGTTGTATCGGGAAACGCTGACAGCCCCAGTGCTGATTCGCTTCCTGAGTCGCCTGATTCGCGATGCTCAGGGCCGCAAGGTGTTCCTGATTCTCGACAACCTGCGCGTACACCACAGCAAAAAGGTGAGCGCCTGGGTTGGCGACCGCAAAGAGCAAATCGAACTGTTCTTCTTGCCGGCCTACGCCCCGGAGTTGAACCCTGACGAGTATCTGAATTGTGATTTGAAACATCAGGTTCGTACGGGCTTGCCGGCGCGTAATCAGGACGAACTGGAAGGGCGTGTTCGCTCGGTCATGAGACGATTGCAATTACACCCCCAAAGAATCCGTTCTTATTTCCGGCATCCACGTATCGCCTACGCGGCATGATTTGGTGTATTTGATTGCCGGGTTAATAGTGCGGGGTAGCCCACCGTGAGTCACTACTGCTAGTAGCCGATGGCAGAACCATCTTTACGCGGATCAGAACCGGCAGTCAGGGTGCCGGTTTGAGGATCGATGAGAATAATTTGACCGCCGCCCAGCGGCTTATAGCTGGGTGAATCGACCAGCTTATGCCCAAGCGCCTCAAGGCCCAGACGGGTATCAGCACTGACTCCCGCCTCCACCTGTACCACACCGTTCTCGAAGAACACTCGTGGCGCATCGATTGCCTCTTGCGCATCCATGCCGTAGTCGATGATGTTGGTCAGAACATGTACCTGCCCCACCGGCTGGTAGTCTCCACCCATCACACCAAGTGGTGCAATCACCTGACCGTCCTTACAGAGCATACCCGGCATAATGGTATGCATGGGCCGTTTAGTCGGGGCGATAACGTTCGGATGTTCAGGACTCAGGCGAAAACTTTTGCCACGGTTTTGCAACAGCACACCGGATTTTGGAGCAACCACACCACTTCCAAACTCGTTGTAGATTGAATTGATAAAACTCACCACGTTGCGGTTTTCATCCACCACACACAGATACACCGTATCCGAGTGATCCAGCACCGAGTCAGGCAGCTCGCCTGTCGCTTTAAGGTTAATACCCCGGGCCATTTTTTCGCCCACTTCAGGCGCCAGCAGTTGCTCCACCGATGTGTTCATAGACGCCTGATCGGCAAGGCGCAGATCACGCTCACGGTAGGCCAGACGCGAGGCTTCAACTTCCAAATGAAGGCGTGCGGCACTCTCAGGATGCAACTCTTTCAAATCGAAGTGGCTCAGGGTATTCAGCATCAGTAGGGCTGTTAAGCCTTGGTTATTGGGTGGCACCTGATACAAATCAAAGCCACGGTAACTACCTTTAATAGGGTCGACATAATTGCCCCGGCACTCGGCAAAATCTGCCAGCGTGTGCAGCCCGCCACCAGCTTGCAGCGCCTCCACCATATCCTCGGCGATAGCGCCGGTGTAGAAGGCATCGCGACCAAATTTGGCAATCGCCTCCAAGGTATTGGCTAGTTCGGGCTGACGATGAATTTCGCCAGCCTTGGGGGCGCGGCCTTCAGGTAAAAACACCCGACGCGCATTGTCGATTTCTTTCAGCCACGGCTCGTTTTGCGCCCAGTCTCCCGCCACTCTGTCGGCCACCACATAACCTTCGCGGGCGAAGAAGATCGCGTCTTTAAAGACTTCTTCACGTGCCAGAACGCCGTGCTCATCCAAAAGCTGACACCAGGCATCAATCGCACCCGGCACCGTCACGCTATGCGCACCGCGACCGGGAATGGCATCAAGGCCCTGCTGCAGATACCAATCAAGGGTGGCGGCCTTTGGCGAGCGGCCCGAGCCGTTAAAGGCGCGCACCTTTTGATCTTTACCTGCCAACAGCACAAAGCAGTCACCGCCAATACCGGTGGCTTGCGGCTCAACCACCGCCAATACCGCAGCAGCGGCTACGGCAGCATCCATCGCACTGCCCCCACGGCGCAAAATATCCAGGCCGGCTTGGCTGGCCAGCGGGTGAGAAGTGGAAATCATGCCGCGCTGGGCACGTACCGGGGAACGGCCAGGTAGATGTAAGTTACGCATGGTGAAAACTCCGCAAACGGCTGGCATGTTCTGGATTTAAGGCCAAGGCAGGGACACGCCCGGCTAACAAGTCCTGGACTTGTGCCACACATTCCATGGCTTGGTAATCACTGGCCTCGGGTGTCAGCCCGGCAACATGAGGGGTAGCAATAACATTGGCGAGCACGGCAATTTTTGGATTCGGCTGCTCATCAAGGCCGCGCCCCACATCAAGGCCTGCGCCTTGAATCTGACCGCGGGTGAGTGCGTGATAAAGCGCTTCCTCATCAACCAGAATGCCTCGGGCGATATTGATAAAAAAGCTGTCTTTGCGCATTTGGCCAAACGCCCTAGCGTTAAACATCTCTATGGTTTCGGGCGTGGCGTAGGCTGCGGCAACCACATAATCAGAGGAGGCCAGCAGCTCCTCAAAACGCACCTTTTCAATGCCCTGTTCGGTGATCTCTGCGTAAGGGTCATAGACTGACACCTGCATGCCCGCACACAGACAAAGGGCCGCGATGCGCTTACCAATCGCGCCATAGCCGACAATGCCTACACTGGCTCCATAAAGCTGGCGACCAAAGACCATCGGCTGCTGATGCACGCCCTGATGATAAAGTGTGGCAGCCTGGGTAATACCGCGGCCCAGATCAATCATCAAACCCAAGGCCAGCTCACTACAGGCCTCGGCGTAACCTGCGCTGCAACGCACCGCCAAGATGCCTGCAGCACTAGCTGCTGACACATCGACATTGCGCGCATCCACCGCGCAGCGCAAAAAAGCCAGCAGGTTCGGCAGACCCGCAAACACCAAGGCCTCGCCCGGCGCCAGGCGATCAGAAATAATCACCTGACAATCTTTGGCTGCTGCTACTAGCGCATCGCCCCGCAAGGGCTCGTCACTATCGTTTAGCCGTACATTGCCAAGCCCCTGCAGGGTAGTTACCGCGCGGGCACTGAAGAAGTTTTTCAATAAGTCGCGGTTATGGGTAATCAGGATATTCATCTTTATCCCTTGGCAATTGGCAGATGACGCAACAGCCAGTTGTTCATGTCATGCACCACATCATCACGCCACGACAAGTGCCCCGGGGTATAACGAACCGAACTCAGGCCTTTTTGCTGTTTTTCCAGGATGCCAACATCTTCCAGAGCTACTGTGCCCCAGCGGTGGTAGTAAGGCTGAGCGCGCTCTTCAAAGTCGGGCAGCTCCAGCAAGTGTTTGGGGAAGCAGCCGCCCACCGACAAGTGCGTACGATCCACCGCAATCGGCCTTACTACCAGCCACCACATGCAATCTTGAGCGCAGCAGAATTGGGTAGTGGGCTCGACCAGAGTGAAGAAAGTGCCTTGTTTAGCCTGTTCGCTCAGGCCTTCAATTTGCGGAAAAGGCGCGTCCTGGGTTTTGTCGAGGACTGCGCTCGTCATCAACGACTGCACTTGAATGGCGTGCCATTCGCCTTTGGCTGCAAAGGTCAGGCTATTTTGCGCGCCTACGGTTTTGGCATGGACGATCCCGGTGTGATAGGTCTCCATTGCGTTTTCCAAAAGCAGCTTCCAGTTGCATTCGGCGATGATGTCTTTGCGCCAAACGCAGACCATATCCTCTAATTTGTTGGTCCCGACCAGCTCATCAAAGTCACCTAGATGGGTCATTAAATCCGGCGCGTTGTCGTCGAAATTTAAAAAGATATTGCCGCGCCACACGCTCATGCGAATCGGCACCAGCGCGTTATGTTCCGGATCAAAGCCCGGAACATCAGCCATCCCGGGCGCCCGCATCATGCTGCCATCCAACTTGTAGCTCCAGGCGTGATAGGGGCAGAGGATGTTGCGACGGTTACCGCAGCCTTCCAGCAGAATCGAGCCACGGTGACGGCAAAAGTTGGCAAAGGCGTGCAGCTCGCCTTGCTCATCACGGGTCAGCAGCACCGGCCCGCCCACGGTATCAATGGAGCGGTAGTCGCCCGAGCTGGCAAGCTCATCGGTACGCGCGGCAAAGAACCAGTTCTTTAAATGGATATGCTCCACTTCCTGTTTGAAGATTTCTTCACTGGTGTAGTAGTGCGGTGCAAGAGCACGGGCCTCGCCCAGTTCAGTGCCGCTCCAGAGGTACTTCGCAGAGTGGATCGTCATCATGCAACTCCAGTCACAGGTGTAGCGGCACCGCCGCCCAGATACAGTTGTTTTAAAAGGTCGGCATCCAGACTTGCACCGGAGCCTTGGTAGACAAGACGGCCCTGCCGCAGCACGTACGCGCTGTCAGCAATGGCAATTGCTTCAAGGGCGTTCTGCTCAACCATCAGCACCGTGATGCCCTTGTCGCGAATACTGGCTACCGCTTCCAGCACCCGGTCAATCATCTGCGGCGCCAGCCCCATGGTTGGCTCGTCCAGGATCAGGCATTGCGGGCGCGACATTAGCGCCCGGCCAATCGCAAGCATTTGCTGCTCTCCTCCGGAGAGGGTGCCGGCGAGTTGTTTGGCGCGGGTTTTCAGGATCGGAAACAGCTCGTGCAGCTCGTCGATATCACGGTCGATGGCGCGCTTGTCGCGCTGAATGTAGGCGCCCAGCAGTAAGTTCTCGGTGACCGTCATGCTGGCAAACACCAGCCGGCCTTCCGGTACATGGGCAATGCCCAGTTCGGAGCGGCTTTCAGCGCGTAATTTCAAAAGGTCGTGAGTGATATAGCGGATGCTGCCGCTGACCGGTTTCACCAGCCCTGAAATGGCTTTCAGAGTGGTGCTTTTACCTGCACCATTACTGCCGACCAGACTGGTGATCGTACCGGGCATCACCGCCAGACTGATATCGGTCAACGCTTCAACGGCGCCATAACGCACGCACAGGTTATCGACCTGAATTAATGGCGCAGTCATGCTTTGCCTCCTTTCACCTTTTGTTTGCCGAAGTAGGCGCTTTGCACGGCTTCATTGGCGAAGACTTCGGTCACGCTGCCTTCAGCCAGTTTTTGCCCGTGGTAGAGCACCGTGATCCGGTCGGCTAGACCATGGATGATGCTCATATCGTGTTCGACCAAAAGAACACTGGTGCCGTCGTCACGGATGCGTTTAATCAGGGCCGACAGCTCTTCCTTTTCGGCCAGGTTCATACCCGCCAAGGGCTCATCCAGCAGCAGAAGACGGGGGCGTGAGATCAGCGCGCGGGCAATCTCTACCCGGCGCTGATGGCCGTAGGCAAGGGTGGTGGGGGCACGCTCATCAAAGCTTTCATCCAGACCGACAAAGCGCAGAAGTGCTTTGGCTTGCTCAACCATCTGTGCCTCATGCACGCGCAGCGCCCGACGTAAAAACAGCAGGTGCCAGAGGTTTGCGTCAAAGTGCCGGTGGGCACCGACCAACACGGTTTCCAAGACACTCATCGCACCAAACAAACGGATGTTTTGAAAGGTGCGGGCCAGCCCTGCCTGGGCGATCACATGGGCTTCACGCCCACAGACTTCACTCCCGCTGATGGTCAATGACCCCGCTGTCGGTTTAACGAAACCAGACAGGGCATTGACCACAGTGCTTTTACCCGCACCATTGGGACCGATAAGCGCATGTATATGGCCCTCCCGGATACTGATATCCAGCCCGTCCACCGCCTTCAAGCCACCAAATGTCACGCTTAAACCTTGAGCATTTAGCAGGGCGTTCATTGCGCCACCAGCTTGACCCGCGCTTTGGCGGCAAGTCCTTGAGGTCGGTACAGCATCAAAAGGATCAACAACAGGCCCAGAAGGGCAAAACGCGCTTCAGGGAAGGCTTCAACAAAGGGCAAATCCAGCGCCAGCTGCAGGAACACCACCCAAATCAACGCGCCGATAAAGGGACCAATCAAAGTACCCAACCCGCCCAGAACAACCAGCATCAGCAGCAGAATGTTTTCAAACAGACTGAAGTTGAAAGGGCTGATGTACTGCTGGCTGTGGGCATAAAAGGTGCCAACCAGTCCACCAATAAAGCCACCGAAGGCGTAGGCATATAGCTTGTAGCGCGAGGTCGGGATGCCCATGGCTTCGGCAGCGTCTTCATCTTCACGTATGGCCACCCATGCCCGACCAACATGGGAGCGCACAATGCGAGCAATCACGAACACCACCAAGGCCGCCAGCGCCAACGCATAAAGGTATTGGGCCTGAGCGCTGGCCAACTCGTAACCAAACAGGTTTGGCAACGGGATATCGCGAATGCCCATCGGCCCCCGGGTCAGATCCACCCAGTTGATAGCCACGATGCGAATAATCTCGCCAAAGCCCAGGGTCATGATGGCCAGGTAATCGCCGCGCAGCTTTAGCGTCGGGTAGCCGATACACATTGCAGCCAGCGCTGCGAGTACACCGCCGACGATGAAGTTGGCGTACATCAGCCACCAAACCTCAGCAGATTCAATGCCGAAGCCCTGGCGCATCACCAGAATGAAGATGATTGAGGTGAAATAGGAGCCCACCGCCCAGAAGGCGACATAGCCCAGATCCAGCAAACCGGCAAAGCCCACCACCACGTTCAGACCGCTGGCGAGCATCCCGTAGATCAGCACGAAGATTAAAATCCGCAGCCAGTAGTCGCTGGTCACGACGAAGGCAAGACTAGCTGCAACAGCCACCAGAGCGATCATCAGCCAAGGACTTGGGCTGGCGAATTTACCTAGCAGGTGCTCAACGCGAGCCATCAACCAGCCGCTTTGCGGGCTGTTGCCCAACAAACTTCCACGCTCACCAGCAACGGTTTCCGGCCGGCCGAGCAGGCCTTGCGGGCGGAAGTACAGGAGCAAAATCAGCACACTGAAACTGATGGCGTCTTTCCAGGCGTTGCCGTTCGGCAAGTAACCACCACCCAAGGTTTCCATCATCCCCAGCAACAACCCGCCCAACGCAGCACCCGGAATGCTGCCAATGCCGCCCAAAACCGCTGCGGTCAGCGCTTTAAGCGCAGGTATAAAGCCCATAGTGGCGTGGGCAAAGCCGTAGGTTTGCGCGTAAAGAATCCCCGCCAGAGCGGCAAAACCTGAGCCAAGTAAAAAGGCGATGGCGATAATGCGGTTTACCGGGATGCCAATTAAGGTTGAAGCCGTGCTGTTGTCAGCCGTAGCCCGCATCGCCCGACCAAGGCGGCTGCGCGCCACGAACTGGTGCAACCCCAGCATCGCCACAACCGCCACGATAATGGTTAGTGCTTCTGGCACAGTGAGATAGAGCGAGTTGAACAAGACGATCACTTCCATCTCTGAAAGCGGGTTTTCCGGGAAGCGCAGCTCTTCAGCACCCCAGATACTTTGCGCCCCGCTTTGCAGCAGCACAGAGATTGCGATAGAGGTAATTAAAGGCGCCAACCGCGGGGCGTTGCGCAGTGGCCGGTAGGCCAAACGATCCACCACAACGCCTAATATTCCAGCCAGAACAATTCCGAAAGCAGCTGCCAACGGTAGCGCGAAGTGCGGCATCGCCACCGAAACTCCAAACAGGCTGATCTGGTCGAGCATCAAGCTCACGGTAATAAAGGCGCCCAACATGAAGAACTCGCCAAAGGCGAAGTTCACCATGCGCACCACCCCGTAGACGAGACTGAAGGCTACGGCCGCCAGTGCGTATATCGCACCAATGGTCAGGCCGTTAAGCAAAAGCTGAGCAAAGTATTCCATGGCAAACCCATCTGTGTTGCACGAAAGCAGCGGCGCAGCCGCACGGCAAATGGGGCGGCTAGGCCGCCCTGAGGTTTACTGGGTGTCGGCTAAGCGAAACGCGCCGTCTTTGACTTGCAAGAAGTACAAAGACCCCACGCGATCGCCGCTAGCCTCAAAGGTCGTTGGACCAGTAACGCCCGGAATATCTTTGATGGTGGAGAAGGCCTCATTAAGCGACTCACGGGTGAGTGCGCCCTGGCTCTTGGCTTGAGTCACCGCTGCGGCCAGAGTTTTACCGGCGTCATAGCCAAGGGCCGCCCAAGCATTGGGCTGCTCGCCATAGGCGCTTTGGTAGGCGTCGATAAAGGGGGCCGTGGTCTCGGTGGAAACCGACGGATCAAACATTCCGTAGGCGATCATACCCTCCACCGCGCTGCGGCCCAGACTGATCAAATCAGGGTTGAGCGATCCGTCACTGCCTAGGAGCTGAACCTTGATTCCCAAGGCGCGTGCCTGTTCGGCAATTTTTGCTGCTTCAGAATAAAAACCACCGATAAAGATCGCGTCCGGCTTGGCAGCACGCGCCTTGATCAGCAGGGTTTTAAAGTCTTTGGTGCCCAGCAGGTAGCTTTCCTGACCAACAATCTCAGCGTTTTTCGCCGCAGCATCACTGAAGGCGCTTGATAGGCCGATACCATAGTCATCTTGCTGGTTGAGGATATAAACGCGCTTAAAGCCCAGCTTTTCCGTGGCGTAACGCCCCATGGTTTGCCCTTGGGTTGCATCGGTCATCACGTTGCGGCGGAAGTACGCACTGGCACCAGTTAAATCAGGACTGGTGACAGCAGAGGCCAGCACCGGCAATTTGCAGCGGTCAAACACCGGAACTGCAGCCAGTGCAATAGAGCTGAACGAGTAGCCCATCACTACATCAATGGACTCATCCGAGCAAAAGCGTTGTGCAATCAAAACACCTTCGCGAGCCTCACCACGGTCATCAGCCGAAGTCAGACTGAAGGTGGTGTCCGAAGTCTGATTGAGTTCAGTCAGGGCAATCTCTAGCCCCTTGCGGATGTTCAAACCAAATGCCGCAAAATCCCCTGACAGGGCTGCGGTAAAGCCAATTTTAACTTCCTCAGCAGCCACCTGCGTACTGATCAAGGGAAGAGCGGCCAAAGAACTCAGAGCCAGTCGTTTCAACATAAGCATTCTCCAAAGTCAGGATAAGCATGAAGACGATTGGGCAGCGTTAAGGCAATCAATTGGTCTTATTGGTTTGTTTTTTTATTCAGCATTTAGACCTGGATTTGATCTTGCCTTGCCTTGCTCTTGCTGGCAACCACTTATATGCTGGCTCCACTGAAAAAATTCACAAGAGCACATTGGTATGAATGGTTTGCCTGAAATCTTAATTGGTGCAAATGGTTCAGGTGGAAACAATGTCTTAGGCATCACCGCAGTCAACTCCAAAGAGCAGCTGCTGAGCCAGCTTTTGGGGGCGATGCGCACCGGCAGATTAAAAGTCGGAGACAGGCTTTTAAATGAGCGTGACCTGGCTGAATTTTCAACCCTTTCGCGGTCCACCGTGCGCGATGTCCTTAACACCCTTGAGAAGCAAGGGCTGCTAGAGCGGCGCGTCGGACGCGGTACTTTTCTGATCGCCCTTCCCGGGCATGAGCCGCTTGGAGAGCCGGGGAACGAATCCCTGGTTACGCCCGCTGAGCTGATTGAGTTTCGGCTGACAGTGGAACCGGCCCTGGCTGATTTGCTGGTGCTCAAATTGAGCGATGCTGAAATTGACAGGATTCGCGGTGAGCTGTTAGCAGGCCGACATGCCACCAGCTGGGATGAAGTGGAAAGGATCGACCGCGACTTCCACCTAATGCTCTACAGCGCCACACAAAACGCCATGTTCATCGAGTCCGGACGCAAGGTTGCGCGCATGCGCAACAACCCGGCCTGGCTGCGTCTTAAAGCTCATCGTTTTAACCGCGAGCGCTGGCTGGTGTTCCAGCGCGAACACGAAGCCATTCTGGATGCTCTCGCCATGCGCGATGCGCAAACCGTAGCCGACCTACTGCGCCACCATATCTCTGGGGTGCGTATGGATTACGCCCTGAACCGCTCTAACGCGATAAACGTACCCAAGGAGTAGCTGCTATGCCTGAGTCTTCGCACAAGCATCTTTTGTTTATTGACGGCCATTGGTGCTCAGGCCAAAAAGATGCATGGCTGGCAGTGGATAACCCCGCAACCAGCCAAACGGTAAATGAAGTGGCTGTTGCCGAAATCGAAGACTTGGATATAGCCCTAAACGCCTGCGCCAGGGGCTTTTCCGTTTGGCGCAAAACTCCCGCAATAAAGCGCGCGGATGTACTGCTTGAGGCGGCGCGACTGATCCGTGAGCGCCTTGAGTCGCTAGCGCAGACCTTAAGCCTTGAGCAAGGAAAACCCCTGCCTGAGGCACGCATGGAAATAAATTCCTGCGCCGAGCTTTTACAGTGGTACGCCGAAGAAGGGCGACGCGCTTGTGGTCGTCTGGTGCCGGCACGCGACAGCAAAGTGATCAACATGGTTCGGCGTGATCCGGTAGGGCCGGTGGCCGCATTTTCGCCGTGGAACTTTCCAGCCTCGCAAGCTGTACGCAAACTCGCGCCGGCCCTCGCGGCTGGCTGTTCGATTATCTTGAAAGGGCCAGAAGAAGCGCCGGGCGCGCTGATTGGGGTGGTGCAGGCACTGGTAGACGCCGGCCTGCCTGACGGAGTGCTGGCGTTGGTGTTTGGCCGGCCGGCTGAGATTTCTGCGCATTTGATTGCCTCACCGATTATTCGCAAAGTCTCGTTCACAGGCTCCGTGCCGGTTGGCAAGCTGATCGCCACCCAAGCGGCACAGAACGTCAAACCCTGCACTCTAGAACTCGGCGGACATGCTCCGGTTCTGGTATTCGAGGATGTGGATATCCTCGACTGCGCACAAAAGCTGGCACAGGCCAAGTTCCGTAACGCAGGGCAGGTATGCGTCTCGCCTACCCGCTTTTATATCCAGCAAAGTGTTTTTGCCGAATTCACCCAGGCATTTGTCGAGGCCGTACAACGTATAACCATTGGCGCAGCCCAAGAGCCAACCACACAAATGGGCCCACTAATCAACCAACGGCGCTGCGCGCAAATCGCCGACTTAGTCGCCGATGCCAAGGTCAAAGGCGCTACCGTCCTAACCGGTGGAGGGCCGCTAAGAGACTCCGGCTATTTTTTTGCGCCAACCGTGTTAACCAACGTTCCAGAAAACGCCCGCGCGTGGATGGAAGAACCTTTTGGTCCACTAGCGCTGCTGGCGCCGTTTAACTCGGTGGATGAGGCAATTGAGCTGGCCAACAACACAACCTTTGGTCTTGCTGCCTACGCCTTTAGCCACAACCTCGCAGTCTGTCATCGGCTAAGCGACGAGCTCATCACCGGCATGCTTGCCATTAATCACTTTGCGTTGGCCTTTGCTGAAACACCTTTTGGCGGTGTGGGTGAAAGCGGTTACGGGCGTGAAGGCGGCAGTGAAGGCTTGGATGTGTATTTGGTTAATCGCCTGATTACTCAGGCAGTGGCTTAGATTTCGGCTTTTGCGCTTTGTAAGCGAACGGGCATTACACCTTGCCGACGGATACCCAGTTGTGCGGCAGCAGCTCGGCCAGAGCGCTGGCCTTCTGTGTCGGCAGTCGCGTTAGCACATCCTTGAGATAGGCATACGGATCATGCCCATTCATCCGCGCCGACTGGATCAGGCTCATGATTGCCGCCGCCCGTTTGCCGCTGCGTAGCGACCCGGCAAACAGCCAATTGGAGCGACCTAGAGCCCACGGGCGGATCTGGTTCTCGACTTGGTTGTTGTCGATGGGCACGGCGCCGTCGTCCAGATAGCGCGTCAGCGCTACCCAGCGTTTGAGGCTGTAATCCAAAGCTTTCGCCGTGGCTGAGCCGTTGGGCACAAGATCACGCTGGGCCAGCATCCAGTCATGTAGTGCGTCGAGGAGCGGTGAAGCCTTTTCCTGCCGTATTCGCCCGCGTTCTTCATTGCTCATGTCGCGCACTTGGCGTTCGACTTCGTACAGCCCAGCGATAGAGTGCAGCGCCTGTTCGGCCAGTTGGCTTTTGTTCGCCGCGTGCAGATCGAAGAACTTGCGGCGGGCGTGAGCCATGCAGCCGATTTCGGTGATGCCTTGCTCGAAGCTGGCCTTGTAGCCAGCGAAGTCGTCGCAGACCAGCTTGCCATTCCACTGGCCAAGAAAATTGCGCGCATGCTCGCCGGCACGGCTGGGGCTGAAGTCGTAGACCACGGCCTTCAGATCGGCGAAGGGCGTGGTGCTGTAGGCCCAGACGTAGGCACGGTGGGTCTTCTTCTCGCCGGGCGCGAGCATCGAAACCGGGGTTTCGTCGGCATGGATCACGCGCTGGGCAAGCACCGCTTCGCGCAGCGCATTGAAATTCGCCTACGGTCTGTCTGACTTTGCCGTGTAAGGTTTACGATATCGGCTCCAATCTGCCGGGAACCCTGATTTCCATGCGTGGCGCCGATATCACATAGGAATCCTTGTTCACTGTCGCCAAGCTTGATGACTTTGTGCCAGCGACCCACCCCCTGCGCGCCATCCGTAAGCTGGCAGACACCGCTCTGCAGCGGATGAGCGTCCTGTTCGACACCTTGTATGCCGACACCGGCCGCGCCTCGGTCGCCCCCGAGAAGTTGATGCGGGCGCAGTTGCTGCAGTTGTTCTACTCGCTTCGCAGCGAGCGGATGCTGATGGAGCAGTTGGGCTACAACCTGCTGTTCCGCTGGTTCGTCGGCCTGGCCATTGATGATCCGGTGTGGGATCACTCGGTCTTCTCGAAGAATCGTGACCGCCTCAATGCCCAGGCCGTGGCCGCCGAGTTTCTGAGCGAGGTGGTACGCCTGGCGGAGAAGCAGGGGCTGATCTCGGATGAGCACTTCTCGGTCGACGGCACATTGCTGCAAGCCTGGGCCTCTCAGAAGAGTTTCCGTCCCAAGGACGATACGCCAGACGCCCCGGGCCCCGGCCCGCGCAATGCCCCGCCGGACTTCAAGGGGCACAAGCGCAGCAACGACACCCACGCCTCGACCAGCGATCCGGATGCCCGGCTGTACCGAAAGAGCCACAACACCGGCGCGCAGCTGAGTTACATGGGGCATGTGCTGATGGAACACCGCAGTGGCCTGGTGCGCAGTGCTCATGTGACTCTGGCCGGTGGCTGTGGCGAACGCGAAGCCGCGCTGGCGATGCTGAGCAAGCTGGGTGGTCGCCGTCGACGCACCTTGGCTGCGGACAAGGCTTACGACACGGCAGACTTCGTGGCCGTCAGCCGCACCTCCAGCTGCTTCTTCACCAGTTTGTAGGGCACCGAGTAGTAATGACCATCGACCTCGACGTGGTAGTCGATGTGCACGCGCGCCTTCTTCCACTCGGCATACACGTAGGGTTGCTCCGGCAGCGCGCGCATGGCCGGACGATCCAGGCTGTCGAAGGCCGTCTGGCGCGAGCCGGGCAGCTTCTTGAAAGGGCGTTGGTTGAGTCTGGCCAGCAGCGCCGCGATGGCTGTGTTGAGCTCGTTCAGGGAGAAGAACTGGCGGTTGCGCAGGGCCGCGAGGATCCAGCGCTCGACCACCTGCACGCCGACCTCGGCCTTAGCCTTGTCGCGCGGCTTACGCGCCCGCGCCGGCACCACCGCCACGCCATAGTGCTCGGCCAGATCGCGGTAGCTCGGGTTGATGTCCGGCTCGTAGCGGTGGCTCTTACTCACCGCGCTGCGCAGGTTGTCCGGCACGACCATCTCCGGCACGCCGCCGAAGTAGGTCAGCGCCTGGCCCAGTGAGGTCAGCCAGTCCACCTGGGTTTCACCTGGTGTCGCGCAGGCATAGGTGTAATTCGAGGCGCCCAGGGCCGCGACGAAGATATGCGCCCGGCGGACTTCGCCGGTGGCCGGATCGACCACCGGCAGCGTCGGCCCGGCATAGTCGATGAACAGTTTCTCGCCCGCGCGGTGCAGCTGACGCATCGAACGCTTGAGCGTCTGGGCGTAACGCCGGTAGTGCTCGACGAACTGGGTGTAGCGGTAGGTCGGCTGCTGCGGATGCGCGGCGAGATATTCCTCCCACAGCAGCTGCAAGGTGACACCCTTGCGGCGCAGCTCGCGGTGGATGCTCAGCACGTCCGGCAGCACCCGCTCACCGCGCGGCTTGCCCGTCGACGCTGGCGCAAACAAGGCGGCCGCCAGCGCGGCCTCGTCCATGGCCACCAGCGCCGGCCAATCCAGCCCGGCCACACGCGCCGCCGCGATGTACTTGCTGACGACGCCCTTGGACAGCTGCAAGGCGCGGGCGATCTTCTCGTGGGATAAACCGGCCTCAAGCTTGAGGCGCAGACATTCTTTGATGTTTCGCATGGCTACTCGCGGCGCCGCCATCTTCCCCTCCCGAAATCGGTCGAGGGTGGCGGCGCATCAGGTCATACGCAACGAAGGGGAAGGCTTTCGCTAAGCCGTGACCGCCTGTTTCGGAACAGGCGGAAAATCGGTCACGTTGCTACCGAAATGACCGGTCACGATCAACCGAAACGACCGGTCACGGTGCTCCGAAATCCGCAAGTGTCCGAGTCAGCGTGGAATCCGCATCGATATGACGATTTTTCCGCGCATGCGCGGAATTTCGAACAACTCAAAAATAAAATTACCTGGCGCGTAGCTCTACCCCCAAAACCAGTGGCCTTGGGAGTTTCACTATCAGTTAGTAATCCAAAAAGTGAGAGCCCATAAATGCCAGATACATCCAATCATTCGAAGAGTATGGACCAGCCACACATCAGCCCTGACTCACGGCATGCACAGCTGCTAGCGTTGGCTGCAGATGCTGGGCGTGATGTTGGTGTGATAGTGGAGATGCTGAGGTTTCTAGATGTTCATTCGCAGCTAATTGATTTCCCTCGGGTCATGCAGGGGGTTGTTAATGCGCTTGATGCCATGGACGTAGCGCCAGAGCTCAGCCTAGGTGCGCACGATCTCAGAGCCTGGCGGGACGAGTGCTGTTGGATTATTTCAATCCGAAACAATCCTGATTTTATTGCGGCTTTGGGCCCCATGTTTTACCAGGGAGATGAGCTGCGTACACGTAACCCGGTCATCGGTAAGGGGGTACAGGAGCGCGCATTCCCATACGCGACGCTGTGGCACGAACCTGCAGACTCAGAAAGCGGACAGGATTACTACCGGCTTATTGGGCAGCTACTTGTGGCCTATCAGCAAAGGGCGGATGGCCTGGGACTGCGCGGGCAGAGATACAGCGTCTACCTAGAGCTCCGAGCGCTCTGCGCATTGCAGATACTGTCCATACCAAGTGATCTAAATATATGGTCCAGTTCTGCTGTATTTGCGCAGGGCTGTCGTCAATTCGACGCCGGCAATTCAACTAATTATCTTGCAGAGTACTTCGCGCCGATCGTTCGCCTCGTCCGTTACCTCGGTGGTGAGGAACCGCCAGAACGTCACGGTGGTGGTGGCCATCGTCAGCATGGCGGCTCAAATAGCGCAGGCCTAGGCGTACTAATTAGCCAGGGTGCCACCGAGTTCCCGCTCGAGGATCCAGACGACCCAGATTTGCTCCCTGGATATATAAGTTTTGTGGCGTCTCAACCGCTAGACGATAATTTAGATGAAGCACTGCCGCTGGGCGAAAGAACTGCTGCAAGTGAAATATGTTTGATCGATACAAGAGGTGAAGTCAGGCCATATGTGGCTGAATTGCTCAGCCATGAGGGTATGCTCGCTCATATTGCTCGCAGTCGGCAGTTTTTACCGTTTGGCTACAACCTGCTCACGCAGTATGAACTAGCAAACCTACTATTTGGTGTCACTGATGAATTTTTGCTCTGTCGGGAGCGAATTCGTAATGCTCCTGCCCAAGAGCAGATAAAGAATCGGAGGCGCTTGGAGGCACTGCTGGTACTTCATCTCATGCTCTGGTTCGGTCGTTCACTTGAGGACTGCAAAAAACTACGGATAGCTGAGCGCAATGCGCGCCCGAGCTCGGTGCTGGAGTTGGTTCTGGCTGATGAGGCAGGGCCGGCGGAGTTCAGATTTTTTGCACCTACACCGGACTATGCAGCGGAAGAGCACTTGCCTCGAAAGGCCGTTCGAGCATCTCAGCCAACAATATCGGTACCGGACATGGTTGGGGCAGCTGCGCTAGTTATGGCAATCAGGGACCTGTCGCCGGTGAATGGTTCCGCCGTTATCACTTGCAAGGTCAAAGACCTAGAACGTGAAATCCGCACTTTGTTGAGCGAGCTTGGGGGCGAAGATCCTCGCTACACGATGCACAAAGTGCGCTCCTACCTACATCGCCAAATCATCATAGACTCTCACGATGTGGTTGCAGCCACCATGCTATCGGGGATGCCTTGTCTATCGGCCAACACACCACTGTATTACAGCCAGTACAGCATTAACTATTTACGAGGCCTTTATCACCAGTCAGTTCAGAAGGTTTTAAATGGGGTTTATGCCACCGTGGGGCTGGAGGCGCCGAGTGCCCCAATGCCCTCCGTTCCGGAGGCGGCTGTTGGTGCCCGAAATTGCCTTAGACTGGATACGGTAAAGGGTAATCTCGAGGCGTTGCTGGTAGTGCTGCGTAAACGCCCTCGAAAAAATCTTCAGCAGCTTGTCCATTGGCATAACTGCTTTTCGCTGTGGACGGTTCAAATGTTCTTTATGGCGACCGGATGTCGAGCTATTCGCGACCCGTTGAAGCAGGAAGACGAATTTTTATCGCCTGGGGGACACGGCGCGCTGGGGGACAAAGGCTCAGATGATAGGCATATGAGTCGCCTAGTAGTGTTGACTGACCTGCTAAAACGACAGTTAAAAGCCTATAAGACTCACTGCAGAGCAATTACCGCACAACTCGAGTTACATGCACCGGCTCCTACCAACGGATTTTTCCTGCGCTTAACCGATGATGGTTGTCTTTGCTACGAGGAAATTCGACCGCTCCATATCAAGGCAGTAATGCGCCAGATCGAGGGTTTCACACCTCATCCAGTGAATGGATTCCGCAAATTCTTGAGAACTGAGCTCGCCGAGCGCGGATGTCCGCCTGAGACACTGTCGGCTCTGATGGGCCATTGGCTAAGTGGCGAAGAACCACAAGATATCTACTCGAGTTTTTGCCCGCGTACCTATGTCCAAGGTCTTCATGCCCACCTGTTACCACTCATGCGGGAGCTCGGTTGGACGGTTCGCAACAGCCACCTGATTGTGGAGGCTGATGCATGAATAGCTCACGACTTTCGGATGAAATGCTGTCTGTTGTCTGGAGCCCAGATAAACATGATCCAGAGTGGAAAAGCGGATATCTGATAACACTCCGGGAGCGCTGCCAAAACTCCGGCAACAGTATTGGTGAATGGCTCTGCGGACAACGTTCGCTGCGTAGCTTTCCCATCAAGGAGATGCAAAATCTCGAGAATCAGCTCGAAAGCTCGACATTGCGCAACACACTGCTAGATGTGACGCGTCGGGCACAGCGTTTTAATCCGAGCTTGCCGCTGGCTCGGATAGCGATCGAAACGCCGCGCCGACCTAATCCGATTAATCCAGACCTATACAACTCAGAAAATTTGCCAGCCAGTCAAGATGTGATCAATACGCTAGAACGTGCAATCAGACTAGA